>NZ_CP035417.1:3619635-3932849 GCF_004123675.1 Leisingera sp. NJS204
GGCCGCGTTTGCGCTGCAACTCAAAATGGCCGAGGTTGGTCCAGCCAGCCAGAACCGTTTCCTCGGAATCGGCCCGGAAGGCGGACCGCAGCGCGGTTTCAAAGCCGCGCCGGTCCTTCTTGGGCATCGGGGCCAGGTCCAGGATGATCTGGCCGCCCAAGCCGCGCACCCGCAAGGCGCGGGGCAGGACCTTGGCGGCGGCCATATTGGCCTTAACGCCCGACGCAAGCGAGGTGTCCGAGCCGGTGTTCACATCCACCGCCACCAGGGCGCGGGTCGGCTCGATGAACAGGAAGGCGCCGCCCGGCAGCGGCTCGCGGATACCCTGTGCAATGTCCAGCGCATCCAGTACGCCCAGACGTTCGAACCCGCCGGGTTCGCGCTCCACATCAGCAGGTTCCACCCAGTCCCGCCAGGCCAGCAGATGGGGGGTGTCACCTTCGGCCAATACCTCCGGCTCGGAACCTTCATCCTGCATTACCTGCGCCGCCAGCGCCGCCATGGCAGCAACGTCTTCGGCGATCTCTTCGCTGTCCGCGCCGGCGCAGGCAGAGCGCAGGATCAGGCCGTAGCCCGACTCGCCCATTTCCTCATGTGCAATCTCCAGCAGCCGGTCGCGCTCGTCCTCGTCGCGGATGCTGCGCGAGATGTTCAGCCCCGGCGCCTCCGGCGTGACAATGGCATAGCGGCTCTTGAACAGCAGCTTCTGAGTGACCGGAATGGCCTTGCCCGGCTCGGCATAACCGGAGACCTGCACCAGGATCATCAGGCCAGGTGCCAGTCCTTTGACCTGGCGCAGGAAGGCCGGGCCGTCAGGCGTGGTCAGGAACATGCCGCCCTGCCCCTTCACGGGCCGGTCGGCGCGGGCGCGGTAGATGGTGCCGGGCGCGGGGGCGTCGCTTTCGGCCAGGAAGTCCTCCAGTTTGCCGTCCACCATCAGTGCTGCGGCTTCACGGTCCTGGATGTGGTCGAGAATGATGGTGCGGCCCTTCATGCGGCGGACTCCTGATACAGCGGCAGCCCGGCGGCGCGCAAAAGATTGGCAGTCTCGGACAACGGCAACCCGACAATCCCGGTGAAGGAGCCGCTGATCCATGGTATGAAAGCGCCCGCCGGTCCCTGGATGGCATAGGCGCCGGCCTTGCCTTTCCAGTCGCCTGTGGCGAGATAGGCGTTCAACTCCTCGTCGGAGAGGTTTTTCATCTTCACTTGGCTGACCACGTCTTTTTCCCAGACATGGCCGCCGCGGCGCACAGCAACGGCGGTGATCACCCGGTGGCGGCGGCCTGACAGGGCCAGCAGGAACTCTGCTGCCTCGCCTGCATCGCGCGGCTTGCCCAGTATGCGCCGGCCCAAGGCAACGGTGGTGTCGGCACAAAGAACAATATCCTCTGTCCCCGCGGGGACAGCTTGGGTTTTTTCCCGTGTCACCCGCGCGCAGTAGGCCCGTGGCAACTCAGCCTTCAGCGGCGTTTCATCAATTTCCGGCGGGCGCACCGCGTCCGGATGCACGCCGAGCTGCGCCAGAAGCTGCAGCCGCCGCGGGCTGCCCGATC
Source organism: Leisingera sp. NJS204 (assembly GCF_004123675.1). Lineage (NCBI taxonomy): Bacteria > Pseudomonadati > Pseudomonadota > Alphaproteobacteria > Rhodobacterales > Roseobacteraceae > Leisingera > Leisingera sp. NJS204. The sequence continues at coordinate 3,621,192 of NZ_CP035417.1, forward strand.
CCAGAATGAATGCCATGCCGTGGCCCTCTTGTCCGTTTGCGCCCGTCATAGGGTGGATTTCAGCATTGGAAAAGTGCGCCTGCACCTTCCTTCTGTCAGAAACATCCCCGCCCGGGGCCGCGGCGGCAAGGCCGCCCGAAAAACAAAAGCCCGGCAGAATGCCGGGCCTTGATATTTCTTCCAGATCAACAGCTTACTTGAAGCGATAGTTGATCCGGCCCTTGGTCAGGTCATAGGGGGTCATTTCCACCTGGACCTTGTCGCCTGCCAGAACACGGATGCGGTTTTTGCGCATCTTGCCTGCCGTATGCGCGATGATCTCATGGCCGTTCTCAAGCTCGACCCGAAACGTCGCGTTAGGCAGGAGTTCCTTCACGACACCGGGAAATTCGAGCGTATCTTCCTTGGCCATGTTGTCTCCATCATTGGGTTAGCCCGCAAACTGCGGGACGTGCGCCTAAATGGGGTCATTTTTCCAATATTTCAAGGGCTCAATCAGCAAAGAGCGGCCTTTGTGACCGATTTCACCCGCGGCATTTGTTCTTCCCAATGCAGCCGGTTCAACACCCCGCCAGATGCCCGCACATGGGCGATGGCCTCCAGGTCGGCCTCGGCGTAGGTCCAGCCCGGCTGGTTCAGCGTGCCTTCGGCCAGAACGCCGGTGCCGGGGAAGCCCTTGTCCGGCGGGCCGAAAATGCCGCCGGTACCGGTGTTCAGGTCCACTGCCTCGGACCATTCGTTGGCGCCGACGATGGATGCCATGGCAGCCACGCATTGATTTTCCAGCGCCCGGGACATGGCACCGATGCGCACCCGCCAGTATCCGGCCAGCGCTTCGGTGCAGGAGGGGACGAGAATCACATCCGTCTGTGCCAGCGCACGCCCCAGCAGCGGGAATTCGCTGTCATAGCAGATCAGCACCCCGATTCTGCCCAGGGCGGTATCGAAAATCTTGAGCGGCCCGCCGCCCATGATGCCCCAGTCCTCTCGCTCGAACCGGGTCATGATCTGCTTGTCCTGATGATCCCGCTTACCTGAGGGCGTGTAGAGCTCTGCCCGGTTCACCGGCCGGGTGAGGCCGCTGTTGACCGGGGCAGAGGCACCCAGGATATGCACCCCGTGTTCGGCGGCGAGCCGCAGATGCAGCGCAGCAGCATCCTCCATTTTTTCCGACACCGAGTGGATAGACTGCTCCAGATCGGCGGCAACCGCCGCGCCGTCCAGCGTTGACAGCTCCATCGCGCCGTATTCCGGGAACACCAGCAGCTCGGCGCCATTTCCGGCAGCCTCTGCCACCCAGGCGGCCAGCTTGTCCTCATATTGTGCCCAGCTGCTGAGCCAGTCGAGCGGATAGGCGGCGGTGGCGATTTTCATGCGGTCTCTCCGGTGGCCGGCAGCCGCATCCCGGTGCGGCCTTCCGGCAGGATTGCCCTGCAAAGGTGCCCGGCGCAAGGCGGGGCAGTATACAGATTGCAGCTGCCGCCGGACCGGGCCGCAAAAACAGTTCGAAAAGGATGCGCATTTTTGCAACGGAAACAGCTGCATCCAGCGTTCCATCTTGGTGTTGCGCGGCTATTTGGCCATTCTCGGGCGCAGACACTCATTTGTTAATTTGAAAAAGGACCACTCCCTTGGCTACCAAGCTTGATGACAAGAACCTGAAAGGCGTTATTGCCGACATCCCGAAAAAAGGCTTCCGCACCAAATTCTGGCGTGAATACCGGGCCGGCGCCTGCAAGGGCAGTGGCGTGGGCAAATATATGGATCTGCTGGAGAAAATGGGCGTGCCGCCGTCGGGCGATCCGTCCAAGGCAGATCTGGACCAGATGTCTGAGATCGTGCAGGCGTTCAGTATGCTGGCCAATGCGATGCTGAAGGCGCGCGGCAAATGCGGCAAACTGCAATCGCACAGCAGGGACCTGTGCCTGGCCTATGCCAAGCTGATCGAAAAGCGAGAGGATGCGGCAGCAGAGCTGGCCCGCAATGCGGACAAGATCAAGCAAAAGCAGATGGCGCAGCAGTTGAAGGTCGAGAAGGAAAATGAAGAAACCGACAAGCATCTGGAAAAGCTCAAGAAGGAGCATGACCAGAAAAATAAGCTGGTTCTGAAGGAGCTGAAGGATCTTCATACCCGTGGTGCCAAGATCGAAGGCGCCTGCAATGACATCGTCAAGGATGTGAAACAGGCTGAAAAGGACTTGGAGGCCGTCCGCAAGGCCTGGAAGGCGCAGTACAGTAAGGAAGGCGTCAATCGCGAGGATATCGAAGGCAAAGCCGACGCAGCGCTGCGGGCGCTGATCAAGAAGCACAAGATCGCGCTTCATGCCAAGAACATCAAGGAAACCCTGCCCAAGATCCTAAAGGAAGCCACCAGCCTGCTGAAGCAATACGCCAAACAGTCCGGCATCGAGAAGGAGCGGGTTGCAACCGGCAAGGCGCTGGTTGCGGCGCAGAACAGCTTCAAGTCCGCTCAGGATGACGTGAGATTCTTCCTGGCCCAGCACAAGCAGGCCCTGGACGAGCTGCAAAAAGCCCGCCCCGAAGGCGTCTGAATTTCAGGTTTAAGGCGCCCCGCGCGGGCGCCTGCCCCCCCTTACAGATCCCGGATCCAGAACTGCAGCGGCTTGCTGGTTTCCCCGGCCTGATCCACATCCTTCCAGGAAAAATGCGCGGTGGCGCCCGTCAACGGCATGTAGCCACGCTTACGCCAGAATGGATCGAGCGGCGCGTAGTCCGCAGGCCGCAACGGGTGGTCCGCCGGGCGCTGCACGCTGCAAAAGGCGGTCTTGCTGAACCCATGCTTGCGGGCATGGGATTCGCGCGCATCAAAGAAACCGTGGCCGGCGCCATGGCCGCGGTATTCCGGCAGCAGCACGGATTCGGCGCAGTAGAAGACGCTGGTCAGGTCAATGCCGGTGCCCTCGAACGCCGCCGCGAAATCATCCGCATGATCGCTCAGCGGTGCGCCGGTGGAGGCCCCGACCAGGGTTTCACCGTCAAAGGCTCCGGCCACCACGGCGCGGGTGCTGTCACGGTAGCTTTGCAGGTATTCCCGCTCATACGCCAAGTCGCCATCGTACAGGTATGGCCAGGCGCGGAAGACTTTGATGCGCAGGTGTGCCACATCGTCCAGCGCGGCCTCCAGCGCCGCGCCGGTCATCGTCTCAACCCGGATCGTCATCCGGCGGAGACCTGGGCGATCCAGTCCGCCAGGTTGTAATAGGTGGTGACGCGGGAAATCTTGCCGTCTTTCAGTTCAAAGAACGAGCCGCCTGGCAGGCGGTAGGTCTGGCCCTTGGCTTCCGGCAGGCCCTCGTCCGTCACCAGATAGGTGCCGTTGACGATGAACTCTGCCGCTGCACGGGTGCCGTCGCCATTGGAAAAGATCACCATACCGGTCAGCTCTTCCTTATAGCAGCGGCTCATGTGGGCGCAGAATTCCGCGAATTTATCTTTGCCTACCCGGATTTTGCCCTCGTTCACATGATGGGCAATCTGGTTGTCCAGGCAGTCCAGCATGGCGTCGGTGTCGGCGGCGTTGAAGGCTGCGAAATAGCGCGCGATGGTATCGGTCATGTTCTCTCCGTCGGTTCACCCCAGCGGCTCTTCAAGTGCTGGATGATTTGGTCCCGTGATTGCCGGTAGACATCTAGCTTGGCTGCGCGTGTCTCGCCGAGCCCGGTAGGGTCCATAATCGGCCAATATTCGACATCGAGGTGAAAAAAACGGGTAAGTTCCAGCGCCCGGCGCTGGCTGGCCGGCGACAGCGCCACCACCAGATCGAAGGACGACAGGTCATCGCCCCAGCGTTCCATCTCGTCAAACGAGCGCGACCGGTGGCGCGACAGCTCGACATCGATTTCCTGGCAGACAGAGATGGCGAAACCGTCGATCTCCATGTCGTTCTTGACACCGGCGGACTGCACATAGGTGCCGGTGCCAAAGAATTTCTTCATGATGCCCTCCGCCATTGGAGAGCGGACCGAATTGTGGTCGCAACAGAACAGAATGGACTGCGGCAGCTCCTCCACCCGTCAGCCTCCGAAATGCAAGACGCAGATCAAGGTGAACAGGCGCCTGGCGGTGTCGGTGTCGACTTCGGCCTTGCCTTCCAGCCGTTCCTGCAGAACCCGGCTGCCTTCGTTGTGGATGCCGCGCCGCGCCATGTCGATGGTCTCGATCTGACTGGGCGGCATGGTTTTCACCGCGCTGAAGTAGCTTTCACAGATTTGATAGTAGTCCTTGACCACCTGACGGAACGGCGACAACGACAGGTGGAACTCTGCTGCTTTCTCACCCTCTTCCGTGATAATGTCAAAGACCAGGCGCTTGTCGCGGATCGCCAGCCCTAAATGATAAGGGCCGGCGGGCAGGTCGCGTCCTTCGCGGGACGGCAGCGCAAAACTGTTGTCCTCGATCAGGTCGTAAATCGCAACTTTCCGCTCCTGCTCAATTTCAGGCGTCGGAGGCGGCAGGTTGCGGTCGTCCAATTCGATATGGCTGATGCGGCTCATGGGTCTTTGTCTCTAATATGCGCTAAGGCGTCCGGCCATGACTATCGCACCGCCGCGCTTGGGGCAATGCAGCAGCGGGCGTCAAAGCCTGCGCCATTTGCGGCAGTGCTTGACAGGCCACGCCTGCACGAACAGCTTGCCTGCAACAGGAGACAGGACGATGACAGGGCTTGATCAGTTTTCCCTCAAAGGCCAGCGCGCGCTGGTGACCGGCTCCACGGACGGGCTGGGGTTTGCCGCTGCCCGCCTTCTGTCTGAAGCCGGAGCCGAGGTTTGGGTGAACGGACGCAATAAAGAAAGGGTGGCGGCGGCCTTGAGCCGGATGCCGGGAAAGGCCCGCGCATTGGTTCTGGATGTGGCTGATGAGGGATCTGCAACCCCGGCATTCGAAGGCATCGCTGGTGAAGGCGGTCTCGATATTCTGGTCAATAACGTGGGCCAGCGAGACCGGCGCAACCTCATGGACTTCACGCGATCCGATCTGCAAGCGCTATGGGATGTTGATCTGATCGCCCCGTTCCGTCTTGCGCAATTGGCCGCCGCCCAAATGGCACCAAAGGGGTATGGCCGCATCATCAACATATCCTCGATTGCCGGACTCATCGCCCAATCCGGGGATGCGGCCTACACAACAGCCAAAGCCGGCATCAACGGCATGACCAAGGCACTGGCGGCGGAGCTTGGCCCCAAAGGCATCACAGTGAATGCCATTGCCCCGGGTTTCTTCAAAACCAGCCCCAACATGTCCGCGGCCGCTGACCCGGAAATTGCAGCGAAATTGAAAAATGCCACCTCGCTCGGCCGCTGGGGCGAGCCTGAGGAGCTGGCGCCCGCCATCCTGTTCCTCGCCTCCCCTGCCGCGTCCTACATCACCGGGCAGGTGCTGGCTGTGGATGGCGGCTATACCGCGCACTATTGAGTGCTGCGTCATTTTTCCGGGAAAAATGACTTGCGGCCTCCGGCGGGGATATTGGGGCCAGATGAAGCAACGGATCATTAACCAAACTTGGCGACCCTAGTCTTGCGGTACAGGCGGGGACGCCGATGACCGCGCCAGGTGAAGCGCCCCGGCGGGCCCGGGGCGCGGATCCCTTTCATCTGGCGGAAAATATCCCGGGGTGAATGCGCGGCTCGCGCAGAGGGGCAGCGCCCCTGCTCCGCTTACTTGTTCAGCGCATCCAGCCGGGCGGTGACGGAAAGACTGTGCGCCTGCAGGCTTTCACTGTGAGCCAGAATTTCTGCCGCCGGGCCAATTGCCCGCAGCGCGTCCGATGTCATCTGGCTAAGGGTCGTGCGCTTGAGAAAATCCAGAACTGACAATCCGGAGGAAAACCGGGCTGAACGCGCCGTCGGCAGCACATGGTTCGGGCCGCCGACATAGTCGCCAATGGCTTCGGGCGTGTATTGACCCAGGAAGATGGCGCCTGCATGGATGGTTTTCTCGCTCAAGGCTACCGGATCGGCGACACACAACTCCAGATGCTCCGGTGCAATGCGGTTGGACAGCGCCGCCGCCTCATCCAGGTCCCGCACTGTTATCACCGCACCAAAATCCCGCCAGGAGGGGCCGGCAATTGCGCGGCGTTCCAGCGTTTCCAGACGCTTATCCACCGCCGCTGCCACAGCCAGGCCAAATCCTTCGTCATCGGTGATCAGAATCGACTGGGCGCTTTCGTCATGTTCGGATTGGCTCATCAGATCCAGTGCGATCCAGTCGGGATTATTGTCCTTATCCGCAATCACCAGGATTTCAGACGGCCCGGCGATCATGTCGATGCCGACCTTGCCAAACACCCGCCGCTTGGCGGCTGCAACAAAGGCATTGCCCGGGCCGGTTATCTTATCGACCGGGGCGATAGTTTCAGTGCCATAGGCCAGCGCCGCCACCGCCTGTGCCCCGCCGACCCGGTAGATTTCATCCACCTCTGCAATCTTTGCTGCCAGCAGCACCAGCGGGTTGATCTGGCCGTCCGGGGTTGGAACCGTGACCGCCAGCCGCTGCACGCCTGCAACTTTGGCCGGGATCGCGTTCATCAGCACCGAAGAGGGATAAGAGGCCAGCCCGCCCGGAACATAAAGCCCAGCCGCCGAGACTGCCGACCAGCGCCAGCCCAGCGTTGCGCCGGCCTCGTCCGTCCACTGCGCATCTTCCGGCATCTGGCGCATGTGATAGGCGCGGATGCGGTCGGCCGCCAGTTCCAGCGCCTGACGCTCTTCAGCAGAAACCGTGGCGATGGCCGCCTCCACCTCTGCACCAGTAATCCGCAGTTGCGCAGGCTCCAGCTCCATCCGGTCAAACTTCGCCGTCAGCTCCACCAGTGCCGCATCACCGCGGTCGCGCACGTCAGCGATGATCCCCGCCACGACAGCATCCACATCCGGGCTATCCTCGCGCTTAGCGCCCAGAAGGGCGGTGAAGGACTGCTCAAAACCGGCATCAGCGGTGTTCAGAAACTGCGGCATCGGGATCTCCTTTGGCCCCCGCATATCCGCAAGGGCGCAGAGCCTCAAGATTTATGCGTGCGAACGGTGCAATTGGACGCAAGCGGCAGGGGCGCTGCCCCGCAGGTTTAAATAGGGTAAGGGGCTCTGCCCCTCTTGGCCTGACGGCCAATTCACCCCGGGGTGTTTGGAACCAGAAAGAAGCGGAAGCTCAGCGTAAGGATTTGCGCATTGCAATGCAGGGTGTGCCGCAGCATCCGCCAGTCTTTCCTGCCGTCTGCCAGCCGTGCCTGCGATAGAAGTCCAGTGCTGTCCGGGTGGCGTCAAGGCTGCCCTCGGCATGGCCGCTCTGCAGCAGCTCCGCCTCCAGATACGCCAGCATGACGGCGCCAGTGCCCCGGCCGGCTGCGGCTGGGGCAACATACAGCAGGGAGATGGAGCCGTCCGGAGACAGCCCGCCCACGGCAGCGGCCTCGCCGCCATGCTCGGCCAGCCAGTAGCACCCGGGTCCGGCGATCCAGCCGCGGACCTGCTCCGGCGTCTTGTTGGCGGTCCAGTCCGCGATCCGGGCGGCATCACTGCCGTGGTCCGCCTGACACAGATCGCGGATCGAGGCGATGAGCACCCGGCTCATGGCAAAGACGTCGAAAACCGTGGCGCGGCGGATTTCCAGTGGTGCCGCCGGGGCGGCGAAAACCTGGGAAATGCCACGCTTGTTCTGCATGGATCAGCTGCCGTGGTCCGGGGCCTGGCCAGAAGGTGCCCGGTAGGGGCGGGTGACATCACGCAGGGACACCTCCAGCGCCTCCACTGGCAGGCGCAGAGCACCGTCGCCAGCCAGGGTCAGCAGCACATGGCCTGCGCCGTCCTCTCCGGGCTCGAAAGTGACGGCAAGCAGCGACAGAATCAGATCCTTATCCTTGCGGTCCACGCCTTGTGAGGAAACGCCCAGGACATTGTCCACCACCAGCAGCGACTGCACCCGCTCAAAAGCCCTGCCACGGCTTTCCGCAGCCTCGCGGTCCTCCCAGCGGAAACGGTTCACCAGCAGTGCAAAGCGGCGTTCGGAAGCGCGCCAGCTCATTTCGGTGACCGGAAACACCGCATCCTGCACCAATGAGGACAGGACCTTGAGATCCTCCTCCTCCAGTGCGCCCAGATTCAGAGGCGCCTCGCGGCCGTCTTCAAAGCTTGCATCCGCCATCACTCTTCCCTGATCCGTTCGATTTTGGCGCCGACGCCAGACAGCTTGCGCACCACATGCTCATAGCCGCGGTCCAAGTGGTAGACCCGGCTTACCTTGGTTTCGCCTTCCGCCGCCAGGCCGGCAAGAATCAGCGAGACCGAGGCGCGCAGGTCGGTAGCCATCACCGGAGCGCCTTTCAGCATTTCAACGCCGGTCACGGTTGCATGGCCGCCGTGCACTTCGATCTGTGCCCCCATGCGGGTGAGTTCCGGGGCATGCATAAAGCGGTTCTCAAAGATCTTTTCTTCCAGAACAGACGTGCCTTCAGCAGTACACATCAGTGCCATCATCTGTGCTTGCAAGTCGGTCGGAAAGCCCGGGAATGGCTCGGTCACCACATCCACGGCCTGCAGTCGGCCGTTCTTGCGGCTGACGGTCAGGCTGTTTTTACCCTCGGTGATCTCGATTCCTGCCGCCTCCAGTTTGCTGCAGAAGCTTTCCAGCAGGCTGCGGCGGCCGCCCAGCAGCTCCACCTCGCCGCCGCAGATCGCGGGTGCCAACATATATGTGCCCAGCTCGATCCGGTCGGTTACCACCTGATGAGTCGCCCCATGCAGGCGGTCGACGCCCTGAATGGTGATGTCGGGGGTACCGTCGCCGTCGATCTGCGCGCCCATTTTCCGCAGGCAATCTGCCAGATCAACGATCTCCGGCTCGCGCGCGGCGTTCTTGATGACGGTGGTGCCCTTTGCCAGGGTGGCTGCCATCATGATATTCTCGGTTGCCCCGACCGAGGCAAAGCTCAGCTCCACCACCGCGCCTTTCAGCCCCCCCGGGGCCTTGGCGTGCAGATACCCGTCCTTCAGCTCAATCTCGGCGCCCAGCGCCTCAAGACCCTGAATGTGCAGATCCATCGGCCGGGCGCCGATTGCGCAGCCGCCGGGCAGCGACACCACCGCCTGCCCCAGCCGCGCCAGCATCGGACCCAGCACCAGGTTGGAGGCGCGCATTTTCCGCACGATGTCATAGTCAGCCACATGGCTGGTCAGGTCATGGCTCGACATTGCCAGCACCTGGCCGTCCTGCAGGCTGGACACTTCGGCGCCCAGTGACTGCAAGAGCAATGTCATTGTCTTGATATCGCTCAAGCGCGGCGCATTGGTCAGCGTCAGCGGTTCCTCGCTCAGGAGCGTCGCAGGCATCAGCGTGAGGCAGGCGTTTTTGGCCCCTGCGATTGGAATCTGCCCGTTCAGCGGGCCGTTGCCAGTTACCAGAATCGAATCCATCTGCCCTTACTCTCCGTTTTTGCCCGTATCCTGGTCCGGCTTTTCCGCCCGCGCCTTGGCCTGAGCCTTGCGCCGGGCCATGTTTGCCTTGAGCGCTGCCTTCAGCCGGTCTTCGCGCGATGCCGCTGACCTGTCGTTTTTCGGTGTTTTCTTTTCCGCCATAAGACTTCTGTAACTGAGTGGGAAAAAACCGTCCAGAATGCTCTTGCGCCCCTCAGCGTTTATGCCTAAAAGCCCCCTCACCGGCGCTGCTGTAGCTCAGAGGTAGAGCACTCCCTTGGTAAGGGAGAGGTCGAGAGTTCAATTCTCTCCAGCAGCACCATCTGCTTTTTTGCGCCTGAGATACCCTCCAACACCTTGAAGGGAAAGGAAATTTCGGGAGTTCGATAGCCTTGATTCCGACTATACCGAAGAGGCTCCGCGAAGGCCAAACGGAGCACCGTTTGACGTGTGGCGTAGTCGCCATTTTTATAGATATTCCAAGGGCTTGATAGGAATTGAAGCGATAGTTCGATAAATTCCTCCAGCCGTCCCTTGGGCGGCAACGCAGATGCCTCTTTTTCGGTCAGCACGAACTTCTCACGCTCTAGCTTTGTCAGGCGTGTCTCGTAAGCGCTGATCACGCTGGGGCTAGTTGCCTCCACGATGCGATCCAGAAGGCTCTCGATCTGCTTCTCAACCGCTTTGAGCTGACGCTTGATTTCCCCTTGGGATGCCGTAACGGACTGGAGGCGAGCATTCCAAGCGTCCTCGAACATCACACGGGCAAGCGTGAAGAGCTGCTTCGTCGGCTGCATGGTTTTGAGGATGTCCGCAAAGCCGTCTTCGACCTTGGCACGCGGAATCGACTTCCGTTTCGACGGACAGCCCCGCGTGTCGCACAAATAGTAAGGGTAGTGCTTGCGGCACCCCTTCGACCAACAAGCGGTCATTGGTTTGCCACAGTCATCGCAATGCACGAAGCCCCGCAGCGGGAAGTCTTCGTTGAAATCCTTTCGCGCAGCGGGCCGCGCTCGGCCAGCAAGTGCCTCTTGGACACGTTTAAAGGTTTCGAAGCTGATCAATCCCTCATGCTCTCCCTTTCGGACAGAAATACCCCATTTAGGAGCTTCGACGTATCCGGCGTAGACGACTTTCTTCAGCAGTCGCGAGACCGTCATCGGACGGAGCCGCCCGTCAGGGAGGTCTTTCGGGAAGTGCGGGCATCGCTCGAAGAAGCGCTGTACTTCAGCTTGCGAGGCGAAGCGCCCATTCGCAAAGCCCTCTAGGGCTTCTCGGACAGTCGAGGCGAGCGGTTCATCTGGGACGAGCACCTTGCCGCCACCACTTTTTGCCGAGACGTATTTGTAGCCGACCGGAGCGCGGAATACCCAAAAGCCGTTTTCAACGCGCGCCTTCATCTTCTGCATGACTTGTCGGCGATTTTGTTCGCGCTCAAGTTCTCCTTGAGCCGCGATAATAGTCTCAATGAATTTGCCCTCTGGCGTATCTTCGAACTTAAAATTCAGACATTCCACGAGTGCGCCGCGCGCCTTTAAGGCCTGGCGCAGCTTAATGTGCATTTCGGTCTCGCGCGCAAAACGCTTGAGATCGTCAAAAATCACCACATAATTCTTGTCAGGCTGGGCATCGAGGTAGCTTAGAAGTGCTACCATGCCTGGACGTTTCATGAAGTCACCGCCGCCCGACGCATCGTCGGGGAAGACAGCTTCTACGTCATAGCCCTTCATATCCGCATATTCGCGGCATCGATGTTCCTGGCTTTCCAGCCCGCTCCCTTCCAGTTTCTGTTTGGGCGAAGAGACCCGGCAGTAAATCACTGCCTTTAGCTGGGTCTCCTCTTTCTTGTTCGCAATGGCCATGGGGCCTCCTTTCAATCTCTGGCGGGCCGCGATCACGTATCATCGCTGGCACGCTCGAATTTCTTGCTCAAAGTTTTTACAGGCTTGGATTCATTAGAATCCTTGTTGCCTTGCACATCAAGTTCTTGCTGGTGTTTTCCACAGACTTCTTGCGCCGGATGGACGCCAAAGCCGAGGTCCACGAAGGCGACGATGATGCTCCAGAGAGCTTGCATGATCTCTTCTTTCTGCGCGTTAGTCAGAGAAGGATCATCAAGATAGGCTTGGTATTTGGCCGTATCGATCTCCAGACTTGGCTTTGCTGCCGCGTCTAGCGTGAAGCGAACATCCTGGCCTTCATCGTGTTCATTCATGGCCGCACCCTCCTTTCCCACCATAGGCGTGCGTTTTCCCGCACCCGCTACTCGCGGATGTGCATCATTTCCGTCATGCCCTTGAGGTGCCTCATGCTGAACAGCGGAGGCGGAAAGCAGAGCGTCATTCGAGACGCTTTGTCCTACTTTCATTTTACCATCATTCGGGCCAATCCCGCAAATTTCCTCAGTCATCAGCTTCATTTCCATTCTCATTCCCTTTCATGTCCGTGGCCGCGAAAGCTGCGAGCCGTTTCAAAATCTTCACGACCTTTTCGAGCCGTTTGTCGGAAGCGCGTGCGCATGTTGCGGACTTGCGCACGCCGTTCTTCGATGGTCTTGTCTTGCGCCTCGCGGCGCAGATTCTCGTCGTCGATATCCCTCACCAGCTCAGGCTTGTCGGGCTGCTCCAGCGCCATCCATTCGAGAGCTTCCTTCGTCTTGATCCCCGTTTCAGCCACACGGGACGGATCGGGGAGACCCTCTCGGCGGACACGCGCCTCATTCGAGGCCATCCGGTCGAAAGCATCTTTGGGATCACCGATCATGATCGCGGCCTCGGCTTCGGGTGCGGTTTTCCTTTGGCCGCACACCCTGGCGCAGTTCGATCTTACGTTCGCGAATGGCGTCGTGAGCACGTCCGGCCAAATGCTGAAGCGGGAGAAGATCACGCTCGCCGAAGCTGGTAGTGCTTTGCCATTTGCCCTCGGAATCGCGGTAGGCGCGGCTGAAGGTGACATTGTGGGAGGCGCCACTTTCATGGCGGTTTTCCCAGACTTCCGCGCTCAGCGCATGTTCACGTAGCTTGGCAATGGGGCCGTCTTTTCGGTCTTGGGTCATGGGTCTTCCTTTCTTTGATTGGGTTTCAGGAGGCAGGCTTGAAGCCTTTGACGAAGCGCAGAGAGCGATGCCCGCCCGCGTATTGCGGCAGATGTGAAAGCCCGGGCGGGCAGTCCTGTTCGATGACAGCGCGGCGGCGCTTGCCGAAACGCGTCTGGATCGTGACGCGGACAAGGTCGCGCTCTTCGTTTGGATTGGGCAGGTAGTGGCCTGCGAAGCGCCGCTGGATGAAGTACGGGCGTTTGTCCGCAATGAAGGGGCGCAAGTGATATCCACGCGCCTGCACGAGCATCTTGGCGGGATCGAGACCGAGAAGCTGTTCCGGCTCCATCAGTGCCTTACGCATTTTCGTTCGGTGCGCCGCCTCATAGTCGAGCTGTTGCAGACGAAGGCCCGCTTGAACAGGATCGGCATCCTCCAGATGGACTTTCCGCCAGATATCCGCCGCCTCGCTCTGGGCGCGGGTCTGTACAAGCTGATCGGCCACTTCAATTGTCTGATAGCCAAGAGCAAGGCTGCGATTACGGGCAGTCTCGTAGTCGCGGATACCACCGCCAAGATCGATCATGATCGCAGCGTTGGCTTCGATGGTCGCTTTTCCGGTCGGCCCCAGGTTGCGGGCAATCTGCCCGTCATCCTGATAGAAGACATACGGCGTGATGCCTTGCCCGCGCCCGATGGAAAACAGTTCTGCCAGTTCGCCAAAACGACCAAGCCGCGCAGCTTCATCGATCAGAAAATTGATCGGCGATGCACTTGGCGTTCGTTGTTTCACTGTACGGATTGCGGAGAAGAACTGGCGTACAACGGGAGCCAAAGGCTCCAGCAGTTCTTCCGGCACGATCAGAGAAACGATTGTCTTGCCTCCGCGCAGCATCGCCTCCAGCGGAAAGTCGGCAAGTTCATTCGAAACGAATGTCTCTTGCGCCGCAGGGCTAGCCATGAAGGAGAGCGCGTTGCTGATACCCGCCATGACGGCGTCAAAAGTCTTGGCCGAGCCCGCATACATATCCTTCATCTCACCGAAGGTGGCGATAACATCGGCGGGGCTGTGTTCAAGCGCCATATCGGCCCATGCACTCCAGGCAGAAAAATCGCTGCGCAGCATCGAGATCAGATCAAAGATCGACTGGAAAGACGTGCTGCCGTTCAGGTAGATGTCGTGCCGCGTGATGGCATCGCCGAAACGCCGCCCCGCTTGATCGAAGAAACGGCTGTCGCCGCCACTATCCGGCAAAAGTGCATTCCAGAAGCGCTGGGAGTCAGGCACAAGGCTGCTGGAATCTGCCTTGAGGTAGGACAATAGCGAGACGCGCTGGCACGGCAGGCCGCTCACACCAAACGGATCGATGGCGTAGAGCGGAACGGCTTGAAGTGCGCAATGTGCCTCGATCACACGGGTGATTTCCGCGTTCTTGGTATCGAGCAACACGAAACTTGCATTCGAGCCAAGGATCATCGGCAGGGCGAGCTGAGAGGTCTTTCCGCTACCAGCACCGCCTGTGATCTTCATGCCCGCGCGGTTCGAGTGATAGAGCGGGCGGTTTTCGATAAGTCCGAATTCCACGCCGCCGCGTTGGAAAAGGCCCTTCTGACGGACTTCATCAAGGCGTGCGAAACGGGCTTCGCCGTAAGGCGAATTGGTATGGATCGTCATGTCATTGTTCCTTACATCTGGGGTGATGGTCTGGCGCTTGGCGCTTGGACGGCTGAAGAGCGCCAGACCGTTAGAGGCTGTTAAAGTCTCGGCTGTCGGGTCTGGTTCGAGAACAGTCTCGAACCAGACCTTTTCACCGCTGGGTGTACTGGTCTTTCGGAGGGATTCGAGCACCGATGGCAGTTAGAACTGCACCGACTCCACCGATTTTCAGCGCGACACCGAGGACCGCCACCCCTTCATTCCACAGGCCAATTCCGGCTGTGAGAATTAAGAAGCAACCGAGTCCGACCGTCGCTTGTTTTCCAATTCCCCAGAACTTACTTTTTTTGAACTCTTTGTTTCGCATGTGTTTCTCCTTAGTTTGTGTGATGCCCGATAAGGGCCTTTGAAGCTTCCGTGCTGGATTGCTCAGAAGCCGAGGACGCTCAGCGGCGAGCCGCCATTCCGCGCCGCGCTGACAACTGATCCAAGCAGGATCGCCGTCAGTACGATTTTGAAGAAGTAGTAGGCGATGCCTGCGAAGAGGCCGTAGCTACCGAAGGTGGACAGAGAAGCTAATTCGCTTGGCAATCGGCGAGAGAAGTATTCATAGACATTGTCGAAATACCCATCGATAGCATTCGCCATGATCACGAGCGTCAGGCTTGCCGAAAGCAACCCGGCAAGCCGCTCGTAGTCCTGTTTTTTGGTTTGGGCTTCTTTTGAACTCATAACTTTTCCTTTCCTTGTTGCGCCCAGCAGAAAGCCGAGCTTGGGTGATCGCTGAAGCGCATCGCTTCAGCGTTGATTGGTCGGTTCTGTGGGCTTGCTGCTTGAGTGCGACCTCCAGGTGAGCCTTGTGAAGCGCACCACTTGTTCTAGGATAGCTGCCAGATCGTCATATCGGGCTCAGCTGCCATGTTTCATCTTTACGTTCATCGATTTCTCCTTTCTCCGTTTGCGACCGCTTGTGGCGCGCCGCTGTTTCAACTGAAGTCAATCTAGACCAATGAAAAAAACTGATGAGGGGAAGATTGTTCCCCTGAGTTTCAACCATAAAAATAAGGGTGATGAGGCCTCTAGAGGTGATCGGGTTTCGCTGCCAGTCAGCCCGCCAGGCCTTATTCAAGCTGACAGGACGCTGGGATATTTCCCTACCAGCCTTAAAGAATACTATCGACGGGCGCTTATGGAGTACAAAGACGTCAATGGGATCGGGAACCAGAAGCTTCGCGATCTGATCATGGCCCCCGAAGACACAGAGCTTCGTGATCGTGCGAAGTCTGACGGCTTCAAAGGACGAGCTGCGAACGAACGAGACTCGCGGCTCACGCTGGATGACCTAAAGAAGTGGTTCGGAAGCAAGTCTTCACATCACATTGGCGATGCCAAATTCGCCTTTATCAACCGCTTCGCACAGCAAGTAATGATCGAAGGCGGCTTCAATGGATTTGAGGTGCGCTACAACAAGGAGCGTACGAATTTCCACCGACAGGCGCTCAGAGATATCTTTGCCTCAGGTTATCTGAGCGAGCCCGTTGCTCAAATCCTTGATGGAACACCGCCACACACGCTGATCCATTCTTTGACAGCCGGATTCGGCGTTCCGTTTCCAACTTGTCTGATCATGTGCGGCGGTTTCTATGGCGGCATTGCGCCGCTGACGATTGTCTTTTCAGACGTTGCAGCCGTACGCAAAGCGGCAAACACCTTCCATGACGAATTTTTTGTTTCACTGGAGAAAGGTCGATTTCCAATTGTTTTGCGCGGTTATTCGATTGTCACGGCAAATGAATATTCAGGAGCCCTTCAAGGACGTGATCTGGTCAATGCGCGTTTTGTTCTCACTAATGAAGATGTGCATGACTATGGTGACGAGCTCTTTCCTTATTCGAGAATAATTGCCGATGGGCGCATTGATGTAACCAAGGACGAGAATGGAAGTGTCACGGCTTACAGCATGACCATCGATACGACTGAATTTCCACCGGAGGTTTCAAACAAGGTAGAGCTGAAGAAGGTGCAGCGCTTCGACGGATCATCCTTTTTCGGAGCATCACGCAGACTCACCGCTGATCTTGTGAGGAGCAATCCTTACCTTGAGGCCATCGCCGAGAAGTTCAGTGCGGGGTATCACTGAAAATGAAGACCGCGCCCGCCAACAACGATAGGACGCTCAAGGAAGAGCCGCCTGACATCTTTAAGGCAGCGAGGGATGATGACCTCTATGAGTTGCGAATGGCCTTAGAGGATGGACAGTCTCTTCGAACCAGTCAACCAACCACCGCTTTGACGCCGATTCACGTGGCGGCAATGCGTGGCAGTGTTGGGTTTCTCAAGTTGGCGATGGAGAAAGATGCAGGATCATCCTGGCTTCAAGATGCACAGCTCCGAACGCCGTTCGACCACGCTGCTTCGAGACAAGATCGTCAGTCTATGGCATACCTTCACAACGCAATGTACCCGACAGCAAATCTACCCATCCCCGATGAGCAATGAGCCAGAATGCAAGCCTGCAAGTCCGCGATCACTATGTGGTACTACCATTTACTCCACGTGAAGGCGGCTAGAATAGCGCCAAACGCAAGCTGTGCGTGGTACTACCACGCTGCTTGGCAAGGGGTCCCGCTGCGCGCCCCCGTTGCATCCCCCCGGCCTGTGGCTCTTCCAGGGCATTGAGCCCGTTCAAGAGCCAGTAGAACGTATCCCCGTTCAATCAGTCGCAGGAGACTTCGCTCTCCCTGCACCCATCGATCAAAGGGCTATCGCGCCCCTTGAAACCACTCGCAACCTTTGGCCGTTGCATCACCAATCGGGGGAGCGTTCTTGCTACCCCCAATACCCCCATGACCATTTCATGGAGACCAGGAAGGAAGCATTTCATAGCTGCCCTTGCCTTGGAACCATCCCATCGACCACGGAGCCTTCGCGCCCCATTGGAACCCTGACCAACCTTCCGCAGATTGGATGCCGTCACCGCATCGGCGCTGAACCCGATCAAATGAACCATACCCGCCATTCTCGCACGCTCTTCCAATGTGGATAACTGCCCCCTAGGGCTCTTTGGGGATGCACGCACAAGATGTGCCTGCTAAGGTGATCCAAAACCACAACTCGTCAGGGCAGAGAGCACATTGTACGAAAACGCATTTAACAAGATCGAACGAGACCTTCGCGCGGAAGAAGGCATCGCCAACGAATTGGATTACGTAGAACAGACCTCTTGGGTACTGTTCCTGAAATACCTGCACGACCTTGAAACCGAGCGAGCTGATCGAGCCGAACTTGATGGCGATGATTACACCCCGATCATTGATGGCGAGTTTCGTTGGGACAAATGGGCCGCACCAAAAAAGGACGGCGAGTTTGACCACAACGCTGCCCGCATCGGCGACGACCTGATCAAGTTTGTCGATCAGGAACTATTCCCGTATCTCGCCTCTTTCCGCCAATCCGCAACAAGCCCGCAGACGATCCAATACAAGATCGGCGAAGTCTTCACCGAGCTGCGGAACAAGTTCCGCTCAGGCTATATCTTGCGCGACGTGCTCGAAGCCGTGGACGGCCTTTCTTTCAACACCCAGGCCGAGCGGCACGAGCTGTCACAGCTCTATGAAACCCGTATCCGCCGGATGGGCAACGCGGGGCGAAACGGGGGCGAATACTATACGCCGCGCCCGCTCATCCGTGCCATGATCAAGGTCACGGCCCCCAAGGTCGGCGAGACGATCTATGATGGCGCGGTTGGCTCGGCTGGCTTCCTCTGCGAAGCCTATGACTACCTCCGCACCGACAAGCTCTCCGCATCCGAATACGAGACCCTGCAAACCAAGACCTTCTACGGCCAAGAGAAGAAGGGCCTCGCCTACATCATCGGGATCATGAACATGGTCCTGCACGGCATCGAGGCCCCGAACCTGATCCACTCCAACACGCTCAATGAGAACGTGATGGATATTCAGGAGAAGGACCGCCACGACGTCATCCTTGCCAATCCGCCCTTCGGCGGCGGCGAGCGGCGCGAGGTGCAGCAAAACTTCCCGATCCGCACGGGCGAGACAGCCTACCTGTTCCTGCAACACTTCATCCGCAAGCTGAAGGCAGGCGGGCGTGCCGCCGTGGTGATCAAGAACACCTTCCTTAGCAACACCGACAACGCCTCCGTCGCGCTGCGCAAGGAACTGCTGGAGGCGGCGGAGCTGCACTCCATCCTCGATTGCCCGCAAGGCACCTTTCAGGGCGCGGGCGTCAAGACCGTGGTGCTGTTCTTCGAGAAAGGCGCGCCGACGCGGGATATCTGGTACTACCAGCTCGATCCGGGGCGGAGCCTTGGCAAAACCAACCCGCTGAACGATGATGATCTGGCGGAGTTCATCGAGCTACAACGCACCCGCCCGAACGGGCCGCAAAGCTGGATTGTGAAACGCGTCGATCTTGACGAGGACAGCTACGATCTGTCGGTCAAAAACCCGAACGCGCCGGAAGCCGAGGCGCTGCGCAGCCCCGAAGAGATTATTGCCGACATGCTGGCGCGGGATGCTGAAACGGCGCAAATCCTTGAAGAAATTCGGGGTATGCTGTGAAAGCTGGCTGGAAAGACGAGACACTCGGAGGAATCTTCGAGATCGGTTCGAGCAAACGGGTCTTGCAGAAACAATGGCAGCGGGAAGGAGTTCCCTTTTACCGCGCCCGTGAAATCGTAAAACTCGCCAAGGAGGGATCGGTCGAAAACGACCTTTTCATTTCTGAGGACCATTTCGCGGAGCTGAAAGACAAGCATGGTGTCCCGAGTTCAGGCGATTTAATGGTTTCGGCCGTTGGCACCCTTGGGGCTTGTTATGTTGTGCAGCCAGACGACAGATTTTACTTCAAAGATGCGAGCGTATTGCGCTTTCACCCCAAAGTGGACGTGGACTCACGGTTCTATCAGTATGCTTTTCAGTGGGATGGCTTGCTCGACACCGTTAAGAAAAGCGACGGCGCAACGGTTGGTACTCTTACTATTTCTCGCGCCAAAGGCATTCCAGTTCCCCTCCCACCGCTCGAAGAACAGCAGCGCATTGTTGCGGTTCTGGACGAGGCCTTCGAGGGTCTGGCCCGCGCCCGCGCCCACGCCGAAGCCAACCTCCAAAACGCGCGGGAGTTGTTCGAGAGCTACCTTGCGAATGTGTTTGGTGAAGGGGCTTGGCAAGAGAAGACACTCGACCAGATTTCCGAGAACTTGGACCGCGTGCGCGTTCCGATCACCAAGTCAAAACGCGTCGCGGGCGACATCCCGTACTATGGCGCATCGGGCGTCGTAGATCACGTTGCCGACTATCTGTTTGATGAGGACCTTCTGTTAATTTCAGAAGACGGCGCGAACCTTCTTGCGCGCACTTACCCGATTGCCTTTTCGATTAGCGGCAAATCCTGGGTTAACAATCATGCGCATGTGTTGAGATTTGACGACCCTGACACTCAAGAATTTGTTCGACTGTACCTGAATTCGATATCACTAGAGCCATACGTTAGCGGTATGGCGCAACCAAAGTTGAACCAAAAACAGTTGAACCGTATCCCGATTCCTTTCCCTGATGACGATATGAGAACGGAAATTGTCAGCAGGGCTCAGGCGATGTCAGAAGAGACGCAAAGGCTGGCAAGAAATTTCGAGGCGGCGTTGCGAGACCTCGACGATCTTCGCCAATCCCTTTTACAGAAAGCCTTCGCAGGCGAATTAACATGACGTAACGAGTAGAGAAGATGAGCATTCACGACGAAACCGAAGCCGACACCCGCGCCGAGCGCATAGACCCCGTCCTTGCGGCGGCGGGCTGGGGCAAGAACGGCTCAAAGGTTCGGCGTGAAGTCATCTGTCCTGGGCGCATCCAGTCTGGCGGCACGCGTGGCAAGGGACTGTCTGCCGACTATGTCCTGATCCATAAAGGCCAGAAGCTCGCCGTTCTGGAAGCCAAGCGCGCAGGCGTCAGCCATCGCAACGGGGTCGGTCAGGCCAAAGACTACGCGACCCGACTTGGCTCGCGCTATGCCTATGCCTCCAACGGCCTGAACTGGTATCAGATCGACATGGGCAGCAGGGCCGAGGGCGATATGGCATTGCCCTTCCCATCGCCCGAGGAGCTATGGGATCGTACATTCGCGGATCATAACGACTGGCGCGAGCGCTTCGGTGCCGTGGATTTCGAGACAGACGGCGGCAAGTGGGAACTGCGCTACTACCAGCACAAGGCCGTCAACGCTGCGCTTGAGGCCTTGGCCAAGGACGACCGCCGCATTCTCCTGACTCTCGCCACCGGCACGGGCAAAACTTCCATCGCCTTTCAGATCGCGTGGAAGCTGTTCCAAGCCAAGTGGAACCTCTCGGGCGAACCTACGCGACGCCCACGCATCTTGTTCCTCGCCGACCGCAACATCCTCGCGGATCAAGCCTACAACGCCTTTTCGGCTTTCCCGAACGATGCGGTCACTCGGATCGATCCTGATACGATCCGCAAGAACCGTGGCAAGCCGCCGAAGAATGCCAGCCTGTTCTTCACGATCTTCCAGACCTTCATGACGGGCGAAGGCGAACCCGTTTACACGCAGTATCCACCCGACTTCTTTGACTTCATCGTGATCGATGAATGCCACCGAGGTGGCGCAAAAGACGAAAGCGAATGGCGGCGCTTGCTAGAGTATTTCGAGCCCGCTGCCCAGCTTGGCCTTACGGCCACGCCCAAGCGTAAGCACAACGCCGACACGTATGCATATTTCGGCGAGCCCGTTTACACCTACGCGCTGCGGGACGGCATCGAGGACGGCTTCCTGACACCGTTCAAAGTGCGCCAGATGGCGAGCACCATCGACGAGTATGTTTATGACGGCAGCGACGAGCTGGTCGCGGGTGATATCGAGGCTGGCGAAGCCTTCACGGAAGGCGATTTCAATACACGCATCATCATCGAAGAGCGCGAGCTGAGCCGCGTCCAGGAATTCATGGGGCAGCTCGACCAACGCCAGAAGACACTGGTTTTTTGTGCCACGCAAGAACACGCGGCGCTCGTGCGCGACCTGATCAATCAGGTGAAGGACAGCACCAATCCGAACTATTGCCACCGCGTGACCGCCGATGACGGCGCAGTCGGTGAGCAGCACCTTCGAGACTTTCAGGATAACGACAAGACGATCCCGACGGTCTTGACGACTTCTCAGAAGCTCTCGACTGGCGTGGACGCGCGCAACATTCGGCATATCGTGTTGATGCGACCTATCCGCTCCATGATCGAATTCAAGCAAATCATCGGACGCGGGACGCGCACCTATGAAGGCAAAGACTTCTTCACGATCTGGGACTTTGTAAAGGCGCACGAAAACTTCAACGATCCCGAATGGGACGGCGAACCACTGGAACCCGAAGAACCCAAGGGGCCGCGCACGCCACCTACCGGACCGGAGCCAGGCCCGGAAGAACCGCCAGGAGGTGGTGAAGGCCCTGAGCCTCCACAGGAAAAAATCGTCGTGAAGCTTTCAGACGGCAGCGTACGCAGGATCAAATACATCGCATCCACGACATACTGGAGCCCTGAGGGTAAGCCGATATCGGCTCAGGAATTTCTTGAACGCCTGTTCGGCGACTTAAAGGGAATTGTTGCAGACGAAGATCAGCTTCGAGCTGTCTGGAGCGACCCAGACAATCGCGAGCGCTTCCTCGATCAGCTTTCGGATCGTGGCTATGACGCAGACCGGCTCAACGATATACGGCGGTTGGTGGACGCAGCCGATAGCGACCTCTTTGACGTGCTCAGCTACATCATGTTCACCAACCCGCCGAGAACACGGCACGAGCGAGCCGATCACGTTCGATCTGACGGAATAACGGATGCCGATGGCGAGATGAGAGACCTCTTGCTTGCCATTCTCAGTGCATACGAAATGCGCGGCGAAGCCGAGCTTGCGACGAAGAAGCTCGGAACATTCCTAACGGCGCGATATGGCAGCGTCAGCGAAGGCAAGGAAAAGCTCGGAGGATTGGCAGCAGTCAGGGATGCTTTCCGCGCTATGCAAGCAAC
Source organism: Leisingera sp. NJS204 (assembly GCF_004123675.1). Taxonomy (NCBI): domain Bacteria; kingdom Pseudomonadati; phylum Pseudomonadota; class Alphaproteobacteria; order Rhodobacterales; family Roseobacteraceae; genus Leisingera; species Leisingera sp. NJS204. The sequence goes on from NZ_CP035417.1 coordinate 3,643,365, forward strand.
ACTGTATAAAGATTGAATGGGAGGGTAGCGCATGAGCAATATTAATGTCCGCCGCGCCGTCGAAAACATTCGATCTGGCACCAATGTCTACACCCCCCTTGTTGAAACGGTCGTTAATGCAATTCAAGCTATCGAAGCAGGTTCTTCAGAGTTCGGTCGTATCGATATTCTCGTAAAACGCTCTGATCAGACCGAACTTGACGGTGGTCAGCCAACAGTTGAGAGCTTCATCGTGATCGACAATGGTATCGGCTTTGATGACGAGAACAGGGATTCATTCGACACACTTTACTCAGACCACAAGATCGCCCAAGGCGGGAAGGGGTTCGGAAGGTTCATTTGCCTAAAGTATTTCGACGACTTGCTTATTGAAAGCGTCTTCGAAATTGAAGAGGGGCGGAAAAAGCGTACCTTTAAGATGGGAAAACAAACAGACATCATCGTGAATGAAACGCTTGAGGATTGTCCGAGCGACGAAATCGGGTCGCGAGTGACAATGTTGAAGGCAAAACGTACTTTCCCTGACAAGAAGATAAAGACCATTGCCCGTGCACTCGTCGAGAGGCTTTTACCATACTTCATTGATGCTGATTATAAATGCCCTGAAGTCAGAATTTCAGAAGAAGATGGTACCGGGCGCATCGTTCTGAACGACTTTGTAAGAAATCAACTTTCTGCCATGATAAGGGAAATTCCACTTCCTAATGCCGACATTTCACTCGGATCTGACGGTAAAGCTCAGAATTTTCAGGTTCGACTCTTCAAATTCTATTCGCCGAGAAATCAGAAGAGCAAGATAAGCCTGGTTGCAGACCGCCGTGAAGTTACAGACACGGCCATTCACAGTTACGTGCCTGAGTTTATTGATGAATTTTTCGAAGAGCGGTCGTCAGAGGGCGAGGATCGAGACCGAAACTACATTGTTAAAGCGTATGTTTTTGGTTCGTATCTTGACGCCAACGTCTCACTTGAACGTGGAGGTTTTGAGTTTCCAAAAAGTGACGATCTTCTTCATTCCATTTCACAAGCTGAAATCGAGCAGTCCGCAGCTCACATTGCGCGAGATGCGTTGGGCGATACAATCACGGCACGCCAAGAGAAGAAGCGCGCGCAAGTAAGAACGTACGTGGAGGAATCTGCGCCATGGCACCGTACAATTGCAGAAGACATCGACTTCTCATCCATGCCCTATAACCCAACCCCGGAGCAAATTGAGGCGGTTTTTCAGAAGGAGAAATTTTCCCAAGAGGTTTCAATACGGGAGCAAGTTAGCCGGATGCTCGACGAAACAGATGCGGCGGGCCTCAAGGATGGCCTCCCAAAGATTATGGATCAGATATCAAAGACTAGCCGAAATGATCTCGTTCATTACATTGCTCTACGGAAACACGTCCTTACACTTTTTGGTAAAAGTTTTGAGCTTACCGAAGATCAAAGATACCCGTCTGAAAGCACTGTCCACGATATCATCTTTCCTCGAAAGGGAGACTCGGTGGCAACCGCGTTTGAAGATCATAACCTCTGGATCATTGACGAACGACTTAATTTCACAAATTTTGTTTGTTCGGATAAGCCGTTAGACGGTGGCTCGACAAGTCGACCAGACATATTGGTTTTTGACAAGCCAGTGCTGTTTAGAGGAGACAACGAGGCGAGCAACCCGATCACAGTGTTCGAGTTCAAGAAGCCGGGGCGAGATGACTTCGTAAACCCGTCTTCGAAGGAAGACCCAGTACAACAAATCATTCGATACGTGAACAACGTCAAGAAGGGCAAGTTCAAGACTCCCAAAGGGAGACCGATTCTAGTCGCAGATAACACGCCTTTTTATGGCTATGTGATGTGCGAGATTTCCGAGAAGGTGAAAGAATGGCTGGAGACGGAAAAGGACTTTACGCCCATGCCAGACGGCGGTGGATGGTTCAAATGGTTCGGGAACATTAATCTCTATATGGAAGTCTTGAGCTGGGACAAAGTATTGCGTGACGCTGAAATGCGTAACGGCGTGTTCTTCCATAAGCTTGGGATTTGAAAATTTACTGATATTGAATGAAGTAGCTATTCACCGAACCCTTCATCGCAATACCAGTCACTTTGCGATGCGGCTTCATATAAAGCGCCTTCCCAAGAGTTTACGCTTACATCCGCGCAACTCTCACTTCGGTTTTCCAGGTCTTCGCGTACTGCATCCGAGCCAGCCGCGTCGTATATCTTTCTCAGGGATCGTTTAATGTTCTGAAGCTGCCGACCTGCTTGGGAAGCATAAAGCCTCCCCAATTTTAGAGTGGTAAACTGCCTTTGAACCCTAGTGGCAGTTTCCGCGCTCCAATGAGCTGGCGCTTCAACAAAGAAGGTCGCGCCTGGAGGCCCCCCTTCGACAATCTCAGCATAAAGCCAGCGATCCTGTGTCACGTCATCGTAATAAGCGTGAAGAAACTGAGTTTCTAGCGAGTTCGGCCCTAAAGTTCCTTTGTTGTGATTGCAGTCCTTACAGCAAGGAATCAAGTTGAACGGGGTCACAGCTAATGCTGGATGTCGAGCTTTGGGAAGAGAGTGGTCTAAAGTTGAGACGGGTAAGTGGCCGCAGAACGGACACTGACCATGCTCAGCGGCCATCATAATCTTATCATAGGTATCACGTCCACGGCTCTTCTGGCGCGCCATGTGTCGGTCATAGAGCTGCTCCATCTCCTTCGCAGATACGCTCCCGTTCGCACCAGCTATTTCGTTCTCTTCACCGATAAGATGGAGCTCAGTGACGGTGGCTCGCTGATCAAAGGCTTGTTCCGCGTTTTCGACTAAATCACGTATGCCTTCCAAGCGTAGCTTAGTCGCGGCAACACTAATTCCTTCAATGCAGATGTCGAACGTATCTCGTGCGTTGAGTTCTGGCTTCCGTATCGTCCACATGGCTCAGTCCTCTAGCTCTCTAGCTGCAACCAGAGACCGAACGATACCTCTCGCTTCATCGCCCAATTGGCCATTGAACTTTTCAAGCACGCCATCATAAGACAGGCCTTCATCGACGGCATCACTCAACATCTTGTGAAAGCCGGAATTGGTCACTTCCAAACGGAATATAGCTTGTGTGAGTGTTCCCACATTTTCGCCGAAAGTCTCTGCAACAGGACGCTCGATACGCTTTTCACGACCACTACGCCAGATTCTCCAAACGCAAGTTTTTGGCACTTCCTGCAAAATCACAGGAGAGTGCGTCGCGATGATCGCCACGCCATTTCTATTTATAAGAAGATCGGAAAGAGACCGAGTAAAGGCCGAAAGAAGGGGCGGATGAAGATGGGCTTCAGGCTCGTCAATCAATACCAGGGAGCGTTCTTCCAACGTCTCAACAAGGCGCGTGATGGTCAGCACCACAATTTTATGCCCGGAACTAAGCTTCGAATAGAGCTTGCGAGCCTCTTCTCTCAATTTGTTAAAAGCCTCGCGCTTCTCAAGTTCTTCAATAAGCTCGTCGTATAGTTCGATGAGTTGCCAAATCTCTGCTTGCTTGAAAATTGGGTCGGACTCTAGCAAGGAAAGTGCACGTCGCCATCGGTCACGCTTGGCAGTCTGCGTCACAATCAACTGGACGGATCGTCCGAAGTCTGCCGCCAAGTCATCTGTGGACTTTGGTGGCTTTGCTTTTCCATCTTCTGCCTTACCAATATGCTTAAGGCCGATATATTGATATCGTACACTTGAAAGCCTGTTTTCGCGATTGGGAAGCGGCTCAAACGGATCAAACGCGCTAAAGGTAACCGCTATGATGTTTGTGAAATTCTCCGACTCATCGAGTCCAAACTCGTCGATATCTTGCCAGGAAAAATCACCGAAACTTCCTTCATCTGGACGCACTAGAGCGTTCGTTAATTGCTCCACGGTATAGGTCTTACCCACATTGTTTCGTCCGATGAGGACGTGAACGTTTGTTGGCGGATAAGACTCTGGATGAACTTCGAACGTGAATGTCGGCGGTATGTTCCCGCGCCCCCAGGGAGGCGGCGTGTAAGAAAACGCATACTCCGTCAACCGCGCGCCGCCTTGTGCCATCCTTCGATATTGGATTCTGACAGAGCTATCCGACACGGAACGCAAAAGCGAAACGCCCGTTACATCTTCTTCTAACGCGCGCTCAAAAAGTTCAGCATCTCTAGCAACATCGCGCATCGATGTTAGGTAAGCGTCTCTAAACTGCTCACCAAGATCATTTAGATTTTGATAGTAGTCATCATCCTGACCCAATGAAAAAAACACATCATCAAGCTCGGTGAACTCATTGGGAATATTTGGGCGGCGCTGGTCGTCCGCCATATTGAACTCTCCAATTTTAACTTCTCCAATTCGGTGTTTTTCGCCCGCATCATCAAAGTAGAAGACAACATACATGGTGCTGTATTTGAACCAATCATCCCAACCATCGGTCAGAAGAAATACCTTGTCGTACTCGTCTTCGGGCAATCGTCCACGATAGGGAATGACTTGAAAATCCATGAAAAAATTGTAGCAGGCCGAATAGGCATGGCCAAGAACAAAGCAGTCTTTTGCACACCCTTCGGGTCGGGCTGTCGTAAACCGAGCCCACCTTTGGCGGTCTCGGCCATTCGGCTTCCATCCCTTGCGTGATCTTAGGCCAGCCGTGAACGGCTGACACTTCTCTTTCTTGTTTGGGGCCTTGCAGGCCCGTCCTCCGTCAAGACCAAGCCCTTCGCTTCGGCTGCGCGCAAAAGCCATGGCCGTGGCTCACCTTCGGCTGCGCCCGCACCACTCCATGGCTTTCGGTCTGGACGGCCGTCCCCCCGCTCATTGGCGCGGGCCTAGTCCGGTTGCATGCGCAACCGAGCTTTGAAGGAAGGAAAAAGCCAATGAGACAAGACATTTATCAAAAAGTAACCGATAAGATTATTGCTGATCTGGAACAAGGCGAGTTGTCATGGCTCAAGCCTTGGAACAGCGGAAACCTCGAAGGCAAAATCACCAAACCCTTGCGGCACAATGGCGTGCCCTACAACGGAATCAATATCCTTATGCTATGGGGAGCCGCCGTTGAAGCGGGCTATCTCTCGCCTTTCTGGATGACCTTTAAACAGGCCAAGGAGCTTGGCGCACATGTCAAGAAGGGCGAGCGCGGCAATCTGGTTGTCTATGCCAACACCATTACCAAGACCGAGGAGCAGGACGACGGATCAGAGGAAGAGCGGAAAATTCCTTTCATGAAGGGCTATAGCGTCTTCAACGTCGAGCAGATCGAAGGCTTGCCCGAGCACTACTATTCCAAGCCCGAGCCCGTGATTGACCCCGCCTTGCGGATCAGCCACGCGGAAGACTTTTTCGCCAGCACTGGCGCAGACATTCGCCACGGCGGGAACAGCGCTCACTATGCGGGCGGCAGCGATCATGTGCAGATGCCGTACTTCGAGACGTTCCGAAACCCCGAAAGCTACTACGCCACACTTGCCCATGAGTTGACCCACTGGACAAAGCATAAGAGTCGCCTTGACCGCGAGTTCGGGCGGAAGCAATGGGGCGATGAAGGCTACGCCCGCGAAGAGCTGGTCGCCGAGCTTGGCGCGGCGTTCCTTTGCGCTGATCTGGAACTGACGCCTGAGCCTGGCACAGACCACGCCGCCTACATTCAAAGCTGGCTCAAGGTCTTGAAGGAAGACAAGAGAGCGATCTTCAGCGCTGCTGCGCACGCGCAACGCGCCGCAGATTTCCTGCACGGTCTGCAACCGCTGACCGAGGAAGAAGAGAACGAAGGGGTCGCCGCCTAAGCGGCGACTTGACAGCCAAAAAATTTCGCGCCTGCCGAACGGCAGGCGCATCATTAACTTCTTGATAAGTAATATAAATGGCTATCGCCGACCAATCCTTTTCGCTACTGTCGAGTCATGACAGATACGCTCGACTTGCAGATCAGCTATAGCGCCATTCTCGCTGCAGCGCGAGACCGCCACTTCATCAGCTACGGCGAGCTGGCGAAAGCCAATGGCGCAATATGGAAGAATGTTCGTTACAAGATGAACACTCATCTCGGTGATCTTGTTAAGATCGCCGCTGAGCGTGGCTGGCCGATGCCCAGCTCCATCGTGGTCAACCAAGGCAACTTGAAATCCGGCACGCTCGACGGCACTGCCCGCGAGGGCTTCATCACGGCAGCCAAAGAATTCGGTTTCGATGTCGATGACCCGGCGGACTTCGTCAAAAAGCAGCAACAAAAGATGTTCGACTGGGCACCAAATGCGCCAGACGACCTAGGACTGCCTTCTACACATGAGCCCACCGAGATTGCCGCCGTTGGGCCAAAATTCGTTCAATTCTTCGGCCCTGTCCTCGATGCTTTACGCGATTTTGGAGGATCGGCAGAGGCCCGCCAGGTTATGGACAAGGTGATCGAACTTTCCGACGTCACCGAGGACGAGCTCAAGGAAACGAACAAAAATGGCCAGTCCAAATACGAAAATCAGGTCGGCTGGGCACGTTTCTATCTCGTAAAGGCTGGACTTGTTGAGAGCAAGAAGCGCGGTCAATGGAGCCTGACCACTGAGGGCCGAGAAACCTACCTTGACCACGAAAGTGCCGTCGCACTTTTTAAAGATGTTCATTCCCGCTACCGCGATACGGCTGTCGATGATGACGAAGTAGCACCCGCGATTTCGGACGATGTGGCTGCGGAATTATTCGATGATCCTAAGCGCAGCTTTTGGTTCGTGGGCGCGCTGTGGGGTGATAACGGCGATCAGACCGAACGTTTCCTCGAAGAAGGCATTTGGCAGAACGGATACGACGACAAGTTCTCTGAACATGTTGCGCGCATGAAGCCAGGCGACCGCATCGCAATCAAAGCTTCATTCGTAAAGAAGTACGGCCTTCCCTTCGAAAACCAAGAGAAGCCCGTATCATGCATGCGGATCAAAGCCGTAGGAACAATTACCGAGGCAACCAAAGACGGCCAAACCGTGAAGGTAGACTGGACCCCTCTCGAAAAAGCAAAGGAGTGGTACTTTTACACTTATCGCGTGACTGTCGTCGAGGCCGATATCTCTGACGGACTTGCACGCAGGCTTGTTCAGTTCGCGTTTGGCGATAGCAAACAAGATTATGATTTTTGGATACGACAGCCATATTGGGCGAAGAAATACCGAAAGGCTGCCGATACCATCGCTGATTTGCAGATCGACGAGGAGGAAGCCGAGGCTGACATCGAGGAAGCAACTTTCGAACCCTATGACGTTTCAAACATCATCGGTGACGGATGTTTTCTTCCCGAGGACAATCTGAACGACGCACTCACACGTCTGTCATCGAAGAAGAACCTTATCCTTCAAGGGCCTCCAGGCACTGGAAAGACCTGGCTTGCAAAACGCCTCGCTTACGCGCTCATTGGAACGCGCGACCGGAAATTAACCAGGAAGCGCACGCGCTCGATCCAATTTCACCCGTCACTTTCTTATGAAGATTTTGTTCGCGGTTGGAGGCCAGACGGGGACGGGCAACTCAAACTGACTGACGGCGTCTTTCTAGAGGCCATCGAAGCCGCCCGCGCTGAGCGGGATCGTCCGTTTGTCGTCATCATCGAGGAAATAAATCGCGGAAACCCTGCACAAATTTTTGGGGAGATGCTGACTCTTCTCGAAAAGGACAAGCGGCGAGAAGATGAAGCAATTGAGCTTGCCTATCACAATGAAGCAGGAGAACGCGTCTACATTCCAGATAATCTCTATGTCATCGGGACGATGAACATCGCAGATCGCTCGCTGGCTTTAGTTGACCTTGCACTTCGTCGTCGCTTTGCCTTTGTGACCCTTGAAACGATGCTGAACGGCTCGTGGAAAACTTGGTGCGCCGAGCAAGCTGGTTTGGAAGACAGCGCTATCACCAAAATCCAGAACTTGATTACGGAATTGAATGAAGAAATCGCGAACGACCGTTCTCTGGGCGCTCAATTCAGGATTGGACATAGCTATGTGACGCCCGCCGCGGGGGAGAAGATCGCCAACCCGGCGAAGTGGTTCTGTCAGATAATCGAGACGGAGATTGGCCCGCTTCTTGATGAATACTGGTTCGACAACCCCGACAAGGCGACAAGCGCGACACGGAAGCTGTTAGAGGGATTTTGATGGAGGCCTTGCAGGCAGAGCAAGTTCCCGAACAAGCTGCGCTCCTTGCGCTGGACAAGATTCCTGTTCGAAATGTTTGGCTATTATTCTTGTACGCTTCTGGCCTTGCGCAGTTTCGTGACCGCTTCGAGGCTGAGATTGAGGATTCACCTGATTTCAAATCATTGGTCGCACGTCTTCTTTGCTTTGCGACTGAGAAACGCCTTCGGCGCAATCTGAGTTTCGGATATCGGCGGCGTGAGGATGTCCTTCGGCGCGTGCGTGGGCGGATCGATGTTCTGGAAAGCGTCTCCCGCGATCTTTTTCGGCGAGGTGAGGTAGCTTGCCGATTTGAAGAGCTGACACTTGATACACCACGCAACCAGCTTGTTCGTGCTGCGCTGGAGCGGTTATCCGGATGGCTCGTTAACGAAGACCTATGCCACCGCTGCCGTACGCTTGCCCATGCTTTAGGACGAGCGGGCGTAAGCGGAACAAAGCCCTCCCGCTCTGAAATTGCTGCCGATCAAATTGCTCGCCATGAAGGTGAAGATCGCCTAATGGTCTCATTGGCGAAGGCGGTGTTTGATCTCGTCCTGCCCACCGAGCAGGAAGGCACACGCTCGCTACTAAAAGCACAACGTGACGAAACCGCTTTCCGAAAGCTCTTCGAAAAGGCGATTGGCAATTTTTTCGCGGTTGAGCTTTCGCGCGAAAACGGCTGGCGCGTTTTCCCTGGCAAGCAGTTCAAATGGCCAGTAGCAGCAGCTTCTTCCGGCATTGGCACTTATCTGCCGATTATGGTCACAGACATCATCCTTGAGAATGCGCCCGAAAACCGGCGCATCATTATTGATACGAAATTCACTAATGTGCTGACCGCTTCGCAATACGGCGGCAATAGGTTTAAGACCGATCATATCTATCAGCTTTATTCATATCTTCGCAGCCAGGAGCGTTCAGACGATCCCTTGTCGCTCAACTCCGAAGGTATGTTGCTATACCCCTCGATCGGAACGGATGTGGATGAGACCGCAGTGGTTCAAGGACATAGTGTTCGGTTCGTCACCATTGATCTAGCGCAGCCCAGCTCCACAGTCGTCGACAGGCTACGAAGCCTTCCAATGCTGAGCGTATTAGAGCAGTAAGCCGAGCACTTCGAATATCTAGAGAAAAGAACACGGCCAGCCTGACGGCTGACCGCGTGAGTTAGAGCTTGGGCGGGCGAACCGCCAGCTCATCTTCGATATTGCGCATCGACTGGAGCGCGTTACGGCGCTCTTCCGAGCCCCGCGGCGCGATGGCGAAGGCATTGAAGGCTTCGCTCAGAAGTCCATGCAATTCTGCCGTGCTGCGGGATGCCGCTTCAAATCGTGACACGAGTTTCATCGTATCCTCCTTTGTTTCAAGGAGGCCCCGAACCGCTCAGGGCCTTTCGGCCCTCACGAACACCATCATTGGCTAGTGAAGGCCCTGATGGGTCGGGAGACGGTCTTGGAACGATGGAAAGATGCGCATGAAATGCGGCTTCGTCGGTTTGGAGAGGATTGCCGCGAAGGCGGTATTGATGCGGCCTGATGGCAGCAGGCTTCAGAGGCGTTTGCCCGCCCGCTTATGAAAGCCAGCGTCGCCTTGCTCCAGATGCGGATTTTCGAAGATGGGTTTAGATCGGCATGCTCTGTGGGCGCGGCTAGGTCAGGTCTGGCCGCTTACTTCACTGCTGTCTGTCTCCATTGCGTCGAAGTGGCTTGCACTGATTGCCCCTAAATCCCTGGCCGAATGCGGCTCTGTATTCAATGTCCTGTCCGCACCACCTGGCTTCGCCAGCCGTGTTGAACATGAACCCTGATCCTTTGCCTTCGCCCGTACGGGAGGGCGTTAGCAAGCCAACTTGAAGCAAAGGAGAAAACCATGGCACGCGAAAAAACGAACCAAAACCTGAACTTAAACGCGCCCGACTATCTGGCGTGGCACGTCACCCAAAAATGTGAAAAATCCTACTGGAACAAAGTCGGAGCCGCTTGGCAACACAAAGACGGACGAGGCTTTACGCTCCAACTCGAAACCTGCCCGATCAATGGCCGCATCGTCCTGCGCCTCCCGCTGGAGGATGCTCCCGAAGCAACAAACGACGCGGGGCGCTCATGAGCGCCCCCATCGAACCCCAAGAGCACCGCGTTGATCCTTCGCGACTAGCTTCTGGAACATGGTGCCATACGCGAAACCGACAGATCGGAGAAGGCGATATCGCGGCGTCCTACAGCGCCGACAAGATCGCGCACGGAAAGATCAGGAAACCCTTCTCCTGGAAGAACGGTCTATGGGTTTGCACTGGCACAAACAGCAAATCCGCCGAAGCATATCGTCTCGTGCCCGAGCGCTTCTTTGACGGCGAGCCCACGACCTACAATGAATTCGCGATGCTGCCCTTCGAGCAGCGCATAAAGCCCGAAGGCTTTTACCACGGCATGCGTGTTCGTCATGGCAAGCAGGCCTGCGTTCTTGTCGGACCGAAAGCAGTCTTTCTGCCGAGAAAAGATAGCGAAACGCTCAAACAAGCCGATCTATTCGACGCGCTCTAGAAGAAAGCGCCGCTGGAACATGCGGCGCTTTCGTTCATTTAGACTGGCCCATTGTCCTCATCATCATACCAATCATCGCGGTGCGCCGATGGCTTGAACTTCGGCACAAGCACATCGGGCTTTTTCAAGCGTGCATGAGCCAGCCTGATTGTGAGGCGGAGGGTATCTTCAGCCTTCAACCTGAAATGCTCGCGCAGATCATTGAGAAGATGAGCGTGTTTCTCATCTAGGTTCAGCATGAAGGTTTGTCGTAGTTCCTGTCGCATGGGCGATCTCCTTTCTACTGGTTAAAACTCTCGGCCCCGATCAAGCCCACGGTCTCGCGGGCGCTGACATTGGCGTTCGCGCTGACGATCATCGGCGCGGCGGCGTTCTGTTCGTTTGGTCTCTTCGGATCGCGCGTCCGCACGGGTCGTCGGGTATTTGGGCTCGATCTTCGGAACCTTGCCCTGCTTCATTAGCATGTAGTTCGCGATCTCCTGACGTAGCGCCATGAGTTCCTTGATCCGCTCTTCCCGCATGGCACGAATGGCCTGCTGCAAGCGCTGGCGTTCATCGAGTTGCCGCGAAATCATCTTGTCGCGCTCGACCTGATCACGCTTTAGAGCTTGCCATGCATCATGCTCGTTCTGGGCTATCAGCTTCGAATATCGGCCAGTAAGTTGGCTCCACCACTTGCCCACGCCCTTATTCGGTAGAAGTGAGGCGCGCGCAGCCGCTTCACGGGTTTCGCGTTGCTTTTGAAGCTCAGCCATCCCGGTGCGCTCGATGCGATGTCGTTCCACCATTTGTGTGCGGCGGAACTCGATTGACGGACGGGCGCGCTTGTATCCTTCTTCGATCTCGGCGCGTTGACGGCGCAAGCCGTCCGCCATCAGCGCAGCAACATGCTGTCGTTGCTCATCAACCTTTGGAAGTTCTGTGGCATTCGCGAAGCGGGCATTGACGTCTTTGGCCTTCACGCCCACCCAGCGAGACAAGGAGAACGCTTCACCTCGATAATCCACGGCAACCACGCCCCGACGATCCCCTTGCGCGAGATAGTAGCCGCGCTGTTCCAGGGCGGATTTGAGGCTTTCCGCAGAATCCGAACGCTCCCAAGTGTCTTTGAACATGGCCTTGACCATGCGGGGGTCGAGCTTTGCACGCGCCGCTTGTTGCCACTCCGCGCGAGAGAAAGTCAGCGGATTGCGGTTCTCACGATCCACCATCCCCTTCGGCATCTCCCAGCCGTGACGAAGATACAGCTCACGCGAGACGTCCATGAGCTTTACTTTCGTGAAAGACATCTGCTTCGCCGTCATGGAGTCGGTATCGATACGGCTCCAAACGGCATGGGCGTGACGCCGACCTTCTTTTTCATGGAAGACGACAGCACGCGGCTGACCATCGAGGCCGAGCTTTTGTTCGGCCATTTCGATGGCGGTCTCGAAGGTCTGCGTATCGACGTGAACGCCCTCGGGAGGGTTCAGGCTGAGAGAGAATAGATGTTGCTTGCAGCGCGTGCCCTTCGAGATCGCTTCGGCCTCGGCGAGAGCCTCATGCAGATCCTCTTCGCTCATGAAGCCGCGAAGATCGTGCAGTTCCACATGCTCATTGTCGCGGACGTTCATCAGATGCTTGGAAAGCTCGCGGGCATTGCCGCGCTGGGAACCTTTGAGGATCATGGCTGATCTCCATTCCCGAGCGCGCGGAGCAGTTCCGCACGCATCTCGGCGACTTCCTTGCATGCCTCGCGCAGTTCTTCTTCAAGTTCCGGCGAAACAGGCATCGCGCCAGTGTTAGCCGCGCGAGCAAGCTGGTTCAGGTTCTGGGACAGGCGCGAACCGCCCAGCGTTCCGAGCACTCGGCCCAGAGCCTCGTGATCCTTTACGGGGTTCGTGTTTCGGCGGCGCACCTTCTCCAACGGTTCGTCAAAGAGCTTGGCCTTAATGTAGGCACCGAGCGGCACGCCGTTTGCGGCTTCTAGCAGCGCGGCTTTCTCGTCAAAGCTCAGTCGGAGCGAGAATGGAGCTTCCCGCTTTTTTACTGGCTTCCCAGCTACTTTGTTGAAATCACGCTCCGAAATGCTCATCACCGCACCCCGGATCGTTGTCCTGAGTTACGGTGTTGGAAGGCAGATCACAGGTCTGGAGAATGGTTTCCCATTCTTGGAGGATGGCGAAGAGAGAGTTCGAACTTTCTCCCTCTAGCTGCACCATCTTTCAAAAATTGAATGTTTTCAGAATACTGAGCAGATAGTGCCGGTTTTTTTCGGCAGCCTGTTTCAGTAAGACGAGCGCTGCAAACACGCAAAATCACCGTGAGCACAGGGGTTTTCATATCCTCAGACTCGCAGCCCGCCTGTCCTGCTGCCCTTGAATGCAATTTACCCTGTGCAGCGGATACTGAAGCTGGCGCATGGGATTCGCCGCTCTTCCAAGCCCGGCCGGAGGGGGCACGGCTCAGTGGTGCACCGGCGATTCGCAACAGGCGCGTAAGGGCACAGATAAAAATGGATCTGCTTTTTTGCTGCATATGACCTGCCAAATGCAGCAAATCAGGGGTTTTGGCACATAATTTAACGCTGCCGAAATGAATCCCATCAAGTGTTTTGCCATCAGGCGCCACTCAGCTGGCACCGTTCACGGCTGCTCCCAGGCTGCCGGCAGACTCAAATGTTGATGGGAACTACGCTGCAATGACTCGACTGTTCAAATTCTGGGCGAATATGCCATTGGGCCGCAAACTGCCGCTGTCTATCGCCGCCCCCACGATAATTCTGACCCTCGCCTCTGGCCTATTCTTTGCCTGGGAGGCCGGGCAAGCACTGAAGGCCAACCGGGAAGCTGCATATGCGACACTGCTGGAAGAGCGCAAAGAGGCACTGGAGAACTGGGTGGCCGACCTGCGCTCGCAGACCCGGACACTGGTGGCCAGTAAAGCAGTTGAAACGGCATTGCGGGATTTTTCCAACGGTTTCTATTCTCTGGGCGATGACCCCAGCGGGCATCTGCGCGCCGCCTATGCGGACGGCAACCCCAACCCTGCAGGTGAGCGCTACAAGCTGCTCGATGCCAAAGACAAATCCGCCTGGTCCATCCGCCACAAGATGAATCACACCGGATTTGTCACCTTTCTGGAAGAACAGGGGTTCCTGGACGCCTATCTTTTGGATGTGCAGGGCAACATGGTCTATGCGGTGCAAAAGAACGATGATTTTGCGCTGAATTACCTGGATGGGCCGTATCAGGACAGCGGGTTGGGCATAGCATTCCGCGCCGCGCTGGAACTGGAGCGCGGCCAGGTGTTCCTGTCGGAAATGGCTGCCTACCAAGCCGATAGCGGCCGCCCGGCAATGTTCATCTCTGCTCCGATCCTGAAGAAAGGCGCAATGATGGGGGCGCTGGTGCTGCGCGTCCCGGTTGAAGACATCTCTGAGCTTCTGTCCCACTCCAGTCTGCTGGGGGAATCCGGCCAGGCCTACCTGGTGCGCGGCGATGGAGTCGCATTGACTGCTTCGGACCGCGGCAACGGGCATCAGGCCTTGTCGGACCTGCCCGGTTTGGCACAGATTACGGCGGCACTTGGCGGCGGGAAAAGCAGCTTTTCGGGCACTCCGGGCCTGGCGGGCCAACCGGTCGAAGCCATGGCTGCGGGCGTCGCCCTCGAAGACCGGACCTGGGGCATTGTCCTGGAAGTTGACAGCGCCGAGGCGCTGGCAGCCCAAAACAGCCTGTCCAACGCCGCCATGCTGCAGGCCGTTGGCGTGGCACTGGCTGTGGCACTCCTGTCCTGGGTGGCAGCCCGCAGCATTGCCCGCAAGGTTTCGGCCCTGTCCGACAGTGTCGAGCACATCGCAGCCAAGGATTACAATCACCCGGTCGCCGGTCATGGCACCGGCGATGAATTCGGCAATATTGCCGGTATCCTCGAAGGTTTCAAAACTGACTTGCAAAATGCCCAGACGGCAGAAGAGGAACGGGCTGAATTGCAACGCCAGCAGGATCTCGTTGTTGGTGAACTGCGTAACGGCCTGAAGCGTCTGGCAAACGGGGACTTTTCGAACCCGATTACAGAACCTTTCCCGGAAGCGTACAAGGGCCTGCGCCTTGACTTCAACCAGACGGCTGACACCTTGAACAATACAGTGCGCGAAGTGGTGGAAGCCACCACCAGCATCCGCAATGGCACTTCTGAAATCAGCCAGGCCTCGGATGATCTGTCGCAGCGCACCGAAAGCCAGGCCGCCACGCTGGAGCAGACCGCTGCAGCGCTGGATCAGATGACCGCCAGCGTTAAGGCTGCAGCCGATGGCGCACGCCGGGTGGAAACCGCCATGAACGAGGCCCGGGACGAAGCCGAGGCCAGCGGTGAAGTGGTGCAAAACGCGGTTTCTGCGATGAACGGGATCGAAGCATCGGCCTCCCATATTTCGCAGATCATCGGTGTGATCGACGATATCGCGTTTCAGACAAACCTGCTGGCGCTGAATGCAGGCGTCGAGGCGGCGCGCGCAGGCGATGCCGGACGCGGTTTTGCTGTTGTTGCCTCCGAGGTGCGGGCCCTGGCGCAGCGGTCCTCGGATGCGGCCATGGAAATCAAGGCGCTGATCTCCAATTCCGGTGACCAAGTGGCAAAGGGTGTGGATCTGGTCGGCAAAGCCGGCGAGGCGCTGAACAGCATCGTCTCCCAGGTCACCCATATCTCGGGGCTTGTCTCGGGGATTGCCGAGGGCGCAGCAGAACAATCCACGGGCATTGGTGAAATCAACACCGGCGTGATGCAACTGGACCAAGTGACCCAGCAGAACGCCGCGATGGTGGAGCAGATGACGGCAGCAGGCCAGCTTCTGAACGGCGACGCCTCCAAGCTGGCCGGGCTGGTGGACAATTTCAATGTCGGTATGGACACACCTTCGCCCCGCCAGGTGCCGGAACCAGTCCAGCCATCCGCTCATGGCTCTGGCTGGGATGATTTGCCTGAGACGCATTCCGCCATTCCCGCCACGGAGGGCTCGGCCGCCTTGGCAAAATGGCAGGACTTTTGATCCCGACTGGAGCGGAGCACATTATGGCAAAGACAACAACCTAGTTGCAAAACCCGTCGCGCAACGGCCCGCTGCGGACGCCGCGTTGGCGGCCGCAGCGCCGCTCAGCCTGCACCGGTGTTGTGAAAACCCTATTTTCAGACTTTAAGAGGACATTGGGGCTGAACCGAACACTTGGCATACATTCTGGACACGGATGCCAGCAGTGCTTCGCGCAAATGCAAAGGTGGCAAGATGGCCGTGTCTAAACTTCCTGCTCGCTGGCTGCGCGCCTTCAGCAACCGGACATACCTGCCCGCCCTGCTTGCCTTGGCGGTAGTCTGTGCTGCAGGGTTTTACGCTGAGCAGCAAAACGCCACAATCCACCACCAGTCTGAACGTGCCAGGGTCCAGCAAGAGGCAGGGATGCTCAAGTCCCGGCTGGAAGGCCAAGTCAATGGCGACTATCAGCGGCTGCGCGGGCTGGCAGCGATGCTGGCCACCGAACCGGACATGCAGCAGGCGCGGTTCAGCCGGATGGCCGCACAGGTGCTGGAGGGAAAGACCGCCATCCGGCACATCGCTGCAGCTCCCGGCCTAGTGGTTTCCTTGGTCTATCCGGTGAAAGGAAACGAACCCGTCATCGGGTTGGACTACAATCAGAATGCCGCACAGCGGGAGGCGGCACACCGGGTTCGCGATAGCGGTGACATGGTGCTGGCCGGGCCGGTAAACCTGGTACAGGGCGGCACCGGGTTTATCTACCGGCTTCCTATTTTCACCGGGTCGGGGACTGACCGGCAGTTTTGGGGCATTCTCTCGGCTGTGGTCGCAACCGGCACTCTTTACACCGAGACCGGCATCCATGGAAACAAGGGCGGCCTGGAAATAGCGCTGACCGGCCAAGACGGGACGGGCCCCTCTGGACGCCAGTTTTTCGGCGTGCCGGACATGCTGACCGGAGATCCCGTTCTGCTGGACATAAACCTGCCAGTTGGTTCCTGGAAATTGGCCGCCCGGCCCCGAGGCGGCTGGCAAAGTATTCCTGGCAACCTGTGGAAGCTGAGGCTGGGTCTGTTGGCGGCGGCGGCACTGGTCGTTTTCCCGACGTTTCTGGCCGGCAGGCTGTCTGCTGCAAGGCAAACCGTTATCGGCCAGCTGCGGCGCAGGGAAGCCGAGCTGGAGGCCGTCTCGCGGCGGTTGGAAATTGCAGTCAAAACATCCCGTGTGGGCATTTGGGAATGCGACACGGTGAGTCAGAAGGTGAGCTGGGACAGCCGCATGCATGAACTCTACTGCGTACCCGTGCAGCACGGGCCGCCGGAGGGGGCCGAATGGATGGCCATGCTGCACCCCGGCGACCGGGACCGGGTGGCCAAGGCACTGCAGTCAGCGGAACGGAACAAGACACATTTCGCGTCGGACTTCCGGATTGTTCTGGAAGATGGCACCTTCAAGCATATCCGGGCGCTGGCCAGCCCGTTTACAGATGCGCAAGGCCGCGACTGGATGATTGGCGTCAACTGGAATGTGTCGGAGGATGTCCATCTGCGCGAAGAACTGATCCGTGCGAATCAGACTCTGTCCGAGCGGAACAGCGAACTGAAACACGGCAAACGCGCATTGGAAGACGCCCATGCCGAATTGCAAAAACAACAGGCGGAACTGCACCGTCTGTCGCTGGTCGCAAAACACGCGTCCGACAGTATCATCCTGACCGATGCAGAGCGGCAGATCCTCTGGGTCAACGAGGCCTTCACCCGCGTCACAGGCTATGCCGCCAGCGAGGCAATTGGCCGGACACCTTCAGAATTGCTGGACGGCCCGGATACCGATCTTGGCGTGATCCGGGAAATGAACCGCCACAAGGACCTTGGCATCCGCTATCACAACGAGGTGCTCACCTACACCAAGTCAGGGGAAGAAGCCTGGTTCGATACCAATATCGTCCCAGTGACCCGCGAAGATGGCACAGTCGACCTGATTATCGGCATTGAACGCGACATCACCCATAGCAAACTGCGTGAACGGGAACTGGCCGAGGCCAAGGTTGCGGCCGAACAGGCCGATCGGGCCAAAACGGAATTCCTGGCCAATATGAGCCATGAAATCCGCACTCCGATGAACGGTATCATCGGCATGGCTGATTTGCTGGCTGAGGCGGAGCTTTCGCTGGATGAACAGCAAAATGTGGAAACCATCCGCAGTTCGGCCCAGGCACTGCTGAAGATCATCAATGACATCCTTGACCTGTCGCGGCTGGAAGCCGGGAAATTCTCTATAACCGAAGAGGACTTCGATCTGCGCGACTGTATTGGCAGTGCGGCGGGGCTGTTCCGCCCGAAAGCGCTGGAAAAAGGCCTGTCGCTGCAGGTCTCTTACGCTGACGGGCTACCGGAGCGGCTGCATGGAGATGACGGGCGATTGCGGCAGATTCTGGTCAATCTGATCGGCAATGCTGTCAAGTTTACGCCGCAAGGCAGAATTGACGTCCGCGTCTCGCATGCCGACGGAAACCCATGCCGCCTGATCGCCGAAGTTGAGGACAGCGGGATCGGAATTTCCGGCTCACAAGCGCGCCATATCTTTGACCGCTTCACCCAAGCAGACGCGGCAACGACAAAGGAGTTTGGCGGAACCGGGCTGGGGCTTACCATTTCCAGCATGCTGGCCAAGCGGATGGGCGGCAGCATTTCGGTTAAATCAGATCCCGGCCAAGGCTCTTGCTTCCGGCTGGAACTGCAAATGTCGCCAGCCAGGCAAGCGCCCTCCCCGGCGGCAGAGTTTTTATTGGACACCGCGCCTCAGATCAGGCCTTGCAAGGTTTTGCTGGCTGAGGACAACCAGACCAACAGGCTGCTGATCCGCAAATTTCTGCGCGGTCAGCCGGTGGAGTTGGCTGAAGCCGGGAATGGCCGCGCGGCAGTTGACATGTTTAAGGAGCAGCAACCGGATATTATCCTGATGGATATGTCGATGCCCGAGTTGGACGGCATTGCGGCCACCCGGGAGATCCGCAATCTGCCCTTTCCCCAGCCAGTAATCATTGCCCTGACGGCCAACGCGTTTTCCAGCGACCGGCAAGCCTGTCTGGATGCGGGCATGGATCACTTCTTGGCCAAGCCGGTCAAAAAGGCAGTTCTGCTGCACACTTTGGCATCATTTCTGACAGATACTGCCGCCCTTGAATCGCAGCCCCGAGCAAGAGCCTGAGGTCTAAACCCAATCTCATTGATTGCGCCAGCGCATCAAGCCGCACAGGATCTAGACAGCCATTCCGATCAGGGCCACACCGCAGGCCATCAATACCGCAGAACCAAGCCGCCGTATCCAATATCCTTCTTTGAGAAAGAAAAATCCGATCAGCGCGGCAAAGATCACCGACGTTTCCCGCAGCGCGGAAACAGCGCCAAGCGGGGCAAAGTTCTTGGCATAAAGCACCAGCCCGTAAGCCGTCATGGATACCAGCCCTCCGGCAATCCCCAGGATCCATGTCCGCCTGGGCAAAGCCGCTAGCGTGCTGCGCTTGCGCACAGCAATGAATCCGGCGATAAAAATGTGCAGAAATGCCCCCCAGGCCCAGTAGCTGAGCGTGTTACCGGACAAACGCACGCCGATACCGTCGACCAATGAATAAATCGAAATGCAAAAACCGGTCCCCGCGGCAAAACCAAGAGCCGCGCGCCCGACACCCGAGCGCAGCGCCTTCCAGCTGCTGAGCTGGATGCCAAGGGCAATCACCGCAATGCCCGCCCAGGCCTGCAATGGCAAAACCTCGCCGGCAAAGATCATCGCCCATATGCCGACAAGCGCCGGCACGATACCCCTGGCGATCGGGTAAACGACGCTGAGGTCGCCGTGCTGATAGGCGCGGCCAAGCATGTAATAGTACCCGAAGTGAACCACCGTTGAGAGCAAGATATAGACAAAGCTTTCAGCAGAAGGCAGCGGCAGAATTGTGATCATCACGGCACTGGGGATCACGTGGCCAAAGGCAACCAGCCCGAGTGTGGTGGTGCGGTCCGCAGCCGTCTTCACGATGGCGTTCCACACAGCATGCAACAGCGCTGCCGACAAGATGATAGCGATGATAAAAAGGGTCATGTTCTGGACAGGCCTTTAGGCAGGCGGCTGGATTTCAAGCGTCACTCGGCGTCTTCCGGCAGCATTTCATTGATTAGCCGGGTCTCCAGCAGCTGACCGTT
This sequence comes from Leisingera sp. NJS204, assembly GCF_004123675.1. NCBI lineage: Bacteria > Pseudomonadati > Pseudomonadota > Alphaproteobacteria > Rhodobacterales > Roseobacteraceae > Leisingera > Leisingera sp. NJS204. The sequence continues at coordinate 3,663,256 of NZ_CP035417.1, forward strand.
CCGGTACAGAACCGGATAGGCCACAGCTGCAATGTGGCTGTTGAATTCGCGCAAGGCACGCAGCGTTTCCAAATGGATATCGGACGTGTCAAAGCTTTCCCGGGCACCATTCTGCAACCGTTTCAGGTGACGTTTCCGGCTGTCGTGCTCCATCCGCTTCAATTCGGTTTTTTCCAGGCTCAACAGCCGTGCACTTTCCAAATCATCGGAGATCAGCACATTGGAGGCCAGCTGCATATTGGCCAGGATTGCCTCATGCATCCGGGTAATCTCCATCCAGCCTTCCCTGGAAAAGCTCAGGTTCCTTTTGTTCAAATCACCCGCCAGAACTGTCAGCCGGCGCGCCACCACATCACCAGCGGTTTCCAGCCGGATCGCATACTCCATCAGACTGCGGGCCGTCTTCAGCTGTTCTTTATCAAAGCCATCCTCGGGGATCGCAGCCACATATTTCCGGACACCGGAGAGCCCAGCGTTGACCTCGGCGTCCATCAGCTGGACGGTCTTGATTTTCTCCTTGCCACCCGATTGGTACAGTTCCAGTACCGGGCGGAACATGGCATTGACCTGATCCGACATTCGCAGCAGCTCGCGTTTAAGGTTCGAAACAGACACCGCAGCTGAGCCATAGCTGCCCTGCTCCAGCGCACTGACAGGCCGCCCAGGATGGTTTATCTCTGTCTGCGCGGGTTCGGGGAACAGCCGGGCAAAGATTTCTCCCAACGGTGTGCAAACCGGCAGCGCAAGCACCAGCAGTGACGCATTGAAGGCCAGATGCGCGTTGACCAGCATCTGGCCGCCTTGCGGATCCCCCAACACCCCCTGGCGCAGCGCCAGATTGGCACCGAACAGGCAGATCACCGCCCAGGTGCCGCGCAAAGCCAGGTTGGCATAAGGGATGCGGCGTGCCCGCAAATCCATTCCGCGGCTCAGCCAGACGGGAATGAAAGCAGAACCGAAATTCGCCCCCAATACCAGTGAAAGGCCAGCGGCAAAGGGGATCGCTCCGATCTGCACCAGCGTCACGCACATCAGGATAGCGGCAACTGACGAATGCATCACAAAAGCCAGCGCGCCACCGACCAGAAACGCCGTGATGTAATCCCGCGCCAAATAGCCTGCAACCGCCGGCAGAAAAGCGCTGTCGCGAATCGGATCCATCGCTTCGCGCAGAAATCGCAACGAAATCAGAATGAAGGCGACCCCCATCAAGATCCTGCCCAGCTGCCGCGCCTTCTTGGCCTCGGTTTTGACGAACAGATACCCGCCTGCCGCGAGCAGCACCGGCACCAGCCAATCAAGATCAAAGGAAAGGATCTGAATGATCAGCGCCGAACCCAGATCGCCGCCCAGCACGATGGCCAGCCCTGTGGGAAAGGCCAGATAGCCGCTGGCCGCAAACCCGGAGGTGAGCAGCGCCACGGCAGCCGAACTTTGCAGTACGATCGCCAGCATCAGCCCCATCAGGCCCGCCTGCAGATGGCTTTGCCGTCCGGTCAGCAGCCGCTGGAACGAGGCGCCATAGCTGCGCTCGATCCCGGTGCGCACCATCCGCACCGCATAGAGAAGCAGCATCGTGGCTCCCGCCAGACTGATCAAAAAAGTCAATATCGCCATGTCAGTTCCTGCTTGCGGCCTGTAGCCGGGGTGTTTCTGTCCCAGTCGCAACCAATGCAATCTTACCCCGTTCCTGAGGCAGCTGCTGCGGGCATTTCCAGCGGCCGCCCATCAAGCGGCCTGCATTTCAGACTGCCGCAGAGGCAGCTGTTCGTCAGTCATCTTTACCACTTGGAACAACGTCCACTTTCACCCCCCAGCCTGCCAGCGCTGCTGAGAGTTTCTTGTCAGGTCTGCGGTCGGTAAACAGCAGACTGATCTTGCGCGGAGAGGGTCCGCAATGCGGCGCAGATTCCGCAAACTTAGGATGGGCCATGGCCAGCGCCACCTGCTCTGTGCAATCGGCAACCACCCCGGCCAGCTGCGCCTCGGCCGCACTGTGATAGAGCACGCCCTGTTTGGCAGAAAATGCATCTGCAGACAGTATGGCCAGATCCAGCGCAAACCGCCGGACTTGCTGCTCAGCCACAAAACCAAAGGTGCCGCGCTCATTGCTTTGCAATTCACCACCCAGCAAATGCACCCTGTTGCCATTGTGGTTTGCCAGTGCCTGTGCCGCTCCGATAGAATTGGTGACCACGATCAACCCGGTCTTCTGCCGCAGCTCTTCGGCAACAAATGCTGTGGTAGAGCCGACATCCAGAAACAGCGCCATGCCATCACGGGCATGTGCAGCGATCCGGGCCGCGATCCGGGCTTTTTCCTTTTGGTTCTCAGAAATCCGCCGGGCGAAGCTGGTCGCGCTTTGCGGCCCTGCCAGAAAGGCACCGCCATGCACCCGTTGCACGGCTCCAGCCTTGTTCAGAGCCTTGATGGTGCGGCGCACAGTTTCCTCGGAAACATCCAGCATTTTTGCAAGCTCCGCACTGCGGGCTGATCCGCCCAAGCGCCGCAAAGCGTCCACCAGCTCCAATTCGCGGTGAGATAGAGAAAGTGAGTCCGACAAGAGTGAGCCTGTTCGCGATTAACTGCCTGACGCCATAAGGCATGGATTTTTTCCGGCTTACAAGGTCAACCCACATTTTCCCACATTTTTTTGGGTCTTTCCACTTTTTGCCGGACATTCTCCTGCAAACGGGCACCTTTGCGTCCAGCCGCCAGCCGCTCCCGCCCCTTTCCAGCCTGCCACAGGCAGACCCGAAAGCGTTGGGCATGGCGCCGTGCTGGTGCACGGCGCGGGCAGCACCCCGCAGGGGCGCTGCCGGGCCCAAGGCCCGTGCCGGGGCATCTTTGATGCACCTGCGGGGCGCGGGAGCCTTGCCCTTGCCGCAATGGAAAACCGCCGCGGCTGATCGGCCGCGGCGGTTTGTGGTCTCAATGCTGCAAAGGCTTACAGGTTCGGGTACAGCGGGAATCTGGCGCAGAGGTTCGCGACCTTGGCGCGCACCGCCGCTTCCACATCCGCATTGCCGTCTTCACCGTTGGCGGCCAGCCCGTCGATCACCTCGATGATCAGATCGGCAATCTGGCGGAACTCTGCCTCGCCGAAGCCGCGGGTGGTGCCGGCCGGGGTCCCGAGGCGCAGGCCCGAGGTCACGGTGGGCTTTTCCGGGTCGAACGGGATGCCGTTCTTGTTGGTGGTGATATGGGCCCGCCCCAGCGCCTTGTCGGCGATGTTGCCGGTCACGCCTTTGGGACGCAGATCGACCAGCATCACATGGGTATCGGTGCCGCCGGTGACGATGTCCAGCCCGCCTTGGATCAGCTGGTCCGCCAGGGCCGCCGCGTTTGCCTTGACCTGTTTCTGGTAGGTCTTGAACTCAGGCTTCAGCGCCTCGCCAAAGGCCGCCGCCTTGCCGGCGATCACATGCATCAGCGGGCCGCCCTGGATGCCGGGGAAAATCGCCGAGTTCACTTTCTTGGCAATCGCCTCGTCATTGGTCACGATCATGCCGCCGCGCGGGCCGCGCAGGGTCTTGTGGGTGGTGGTGGTGGCCACATGCGCATGCGGGAACGGCGAGGGGTGCTCACCGGCGGCGATCAGACCCGCGATATGGGCCATGTCGACCATGAAATAGGCGCCGACGCTGTCGGCGATTTCACGGAATTTTGCAAAGTCGATCTGGCGCGGGATGGCGGAGCCGCCGGCGATGATCAGTTTGGGCTGGTGCTCGGTTGCCAGCGCCTGGATCTGGTCGTAGTCGATCAGGTTGTCGCTTTCGCGCACGCCGTAGTGCACCGCGTTGAACCACTTGCCCGACTGGTTGGGACGCGCGCCATGGGTCAGGTGGCCGCCGGAGGCCAGATCCATGCCCAGGATGGTGTCGCCGGGCTGGATCAGCGCCTGGAACACGCCCTGGTTCGCCTGGCTGCCGGAGTTCGGCTGCACATTGGCAAAGTCGCAGCCGAACAGTGCCTTGGCGCGGTCGATGGCCAGGTTTTCAGCCACGTCCACATACTGGCAGCCGCCGTAATACCGGCGCCCCGGATAGCCTTCGGCATATTTATTGGTCAGCACAGAGCCTTGCGCTTCCATCACCGCCGCCGAGACGATGTTCTCGGAGGCAATCAGCTCGATCTCGTCGCGCTGGCGGCCCAGCTCGGCGGTGATCGACGCATAAAGCTCAGGGTCGCGCTCGGAGAGGGGTTGGGTGAAAAAGAGGTCTTTGGACATTCGGGGCTCCTGTCTATCCTGTCCAGCCAAGCCCCGCGGCGACGCAGTTCATCGACTGCATCAGCGGGACCGGCACTGTTGAAGGCTTCTCGGCGCGCTCTTCCCGCAGGAGACGCACCTGGGTTTTGTGAATTTCGCGCAGCATGGGCTCAACCCGGCCAAAGCGGGCGCGCAAGCGCGGGAAGCGGCCGGCCAGGCTGCTGTCACCCGTCAGGAACAGAATCGCCTCTCGGGCCAATTGGTATTCTTTGCGGATGGTGCCGAAGATACGCTCGCGGATTTCCGCGTCCTGCACCAGCGTAGCGTAATCCGAAGCAATCTCCATATCGCTTTGCAGAAGGGTCTTTTCGACCTCGTCCACCACCAGGCGGAACAGTGGAGAGTTACGGAACATGTCCTGCAGAACCCCATCGCCGCGCGCGCCGCGGAACTTGCGGAAACTGGCCACCGCCGAGCCGAAGCCGTACCAGCCGGTGATCATGTGGCGGTTTTGCGACCAGGCAAAGACCCAAGGGATGGCGCGCAGATCATCCAGTGAGCCCGCGCCGAAGCGGCGGGCGGGACGCGAGCCGATCTTGAGCATGGCCAGCTCTTCTACCGGGCTGGCCTGCTGGAAGTAGTCCAGGAAGCCGGGCGCGTTCAGAAGGTTGGAATAGGCCGCCTGCGACATGCCGGCGAGGGCCTCGAACGCGTCGTCATGCTCTGGACTCACTGGCGGCGTGCCTTCCTGCAGCGAATGGCGCAGGACCGAGGACGCCATCAATTCCAGCTGATGCAGAGCGGTGCCGCGGTTGGCGTATTTGGAGCTGACCACCTCGCCCTGCTCGGTGATCCGCATCTGGCCTGCGATGGTGCCCGCGGGCTGGGCGGCAATGGCGCGTTCAGCAGGCGCTCCGCCGCGTGAGACCGAACCGCCGCGGCCGTGGAAGAACACCGGCTTCATCCGATGCGCGGCCAAGGTGCGGGTGATTAGGCGCTGCGCTTTCTCCAGCTCCCAGGTGGAACAAAGGAAACCGCCGTCCTTGTTGCTGTCCGAATAGCCCAGCATCACCTCGATCCGGTTGTCGCCGGATTTCAGCGAGCGGCGGGCGAAGGGGACGTCCAAGAGGCCGTTGAGAATGCCAGGGGCCGCCCGAAGGTCGCCGATGGTTTCAAACAGCGGCACAACTTTCAGCGCAGCCTTTTCGGCGCCAAAGCCTGCGTAACGCGCCAGCAGATAGACGCCGAGCAGGTCATCTGTAGAGCGGGTCATCGACAGGATAAACGGCCCCATCGCATGCGGGTCTTCGCCGGCACCGGCATCGCGCATCAGCCGCAGCAGTTTCAGCAGTTCGCCGCTTTGCGGGCTCAATTCATCCGGCATCATATAGGGCAGCGAAGCACTGCCCAGCTCAGAGCGGAGGCGCGCCGACCATTCGGCGCTGCCGAGTTCCGGCACCTGGCCGGAGCGCGACCAGATTTCAGTCAGCGTTTCAGTGGTCACAGTGGAATTCTGCCGGATGTCCAGCGTCACTGTGCGAAAGCCAAAGACATCGGCCTGCCAGCGGATCGGACGCACGTAACGGGCCGCCAGCCGGTTGGCGCCGATTTCCTCCAGCGCTTCCTCAAGCCGGGTGAGATCGCTGACGAAATCGCCCAGATGCGCATAGGCACCGGTTTGCTCGGCGGCGGTTGCCTTGATACGGGCATGAATAGCTGTCAGCGCCTGGCGAAAGACTTCGCCCGGGTTGCGAGCCGCAAGGCCGGCAGCGCCCGGCGCCGCCTTGATGATTTTTGCCAGCCGGCTGGAGGCGCTGTCAGGCAGTGCAAACACGGCGGCAGAGATCGAAATTCGTTCAGCAGCGGTGGCCAGCGCCTTCTGGTAGCGCTTGAGAATGGCTGCGCGGTTCGCGGTCAGCGCTGCCGCCGTGGCATCCACCGTCACATTCGGATTGCCGTCGCGGTCGCCGCCAATCCAGGAATGGAACTTAAGACAGGGCGTATCAGCGCTTTCACCCAGCCGCGGTTCGGCAGCGGCGATGTAGCGCTCGAACAGTTGCGGCACCGCCTCATACAGGCTGTCGCGGAAGAATTGCAGCCCCCATTGAATTTCATCCTGCAGGCTGGGCCGGTCGCGGCGCAGCTCGCCCGTCATCCACAGCAGGTCGATTTCCGAACGCAGATCCTCCAGCAGGCCTGCGCGTTCGCGCGGTGTCCAGCGCTTGGCCTCCAGCGACACCAGCCCGCGGTAGATGCGGCGGTGAATTTCCAGAATCGTGACACGCTTGGCTTCGGTCGGATGCGCGGTCAGGGTCGGGCCGATGGAGAACTGGCCCGCGACCTCCTGCAGCCGTTCAGGCGTTGCCAGCTCACCGGCCAGATCAAGGGCGCGGGCAAAGCTGCCTTCGACCACTTCCGGGCCATCCTGGGTTTCGGCCATGCGGCGGTCGCGCATGGCGGCGTTTTCCTCGACGATCTTCAGCAGCTGGAACCAGATGTTGAACGCCTGCATATAGGCGGTCGCGTGCTGGCCATCGGACAGATCCCAGGCAGGCTCGCCGGTGGCCCGCTCTGCCACCGCAGGCGCGCGCTGGCGCAGGACATCCAGCCAAAGAGCGTGCAATTCGGTGCGGAGCTCGGCGGCATAACCTGCGCCGGTGTACTCCGCGTCCGCGGTTTCAGCAGGATCTCCCATCACATCACCCGGTCCCGTGGCTCGCGACCTGCAAAGAAATCAGTCAGGTTGTCGAGCACACGGAAGCCCATCGCCTCGCGCGCCTCGCGGGTGGCGCTGCCCAAGTGCGGCAGCATCACCAGGTTGTCGCAGTCCATCAGATCCGGGTTGATGCGCGGTTCGCCATCGAACACGTCCAGCCCGGCGCCGCCAATGGTTTCGAACCATAGGGCGCGGGACAGGGCCAGCTCGTCGATAATCTCGCCGCGGGCGGTATTAATAAGGAATGCGCCCGGCTTCATCAGGTTCAGCATCCGGGTGTTAATCAGATGCCGGTTTGCGGTACCGCCCGGGCAGTGCAGTGACACGAAATCGCACTGCGGCATCAGCTCTTCCAGGCTGTCGGCCTGAGTAGCGTTGTAGCGGGCCAGAATGTCCGGCGACATGCGGGAGCGGTTCTGCACCACGATCTTCATGCCAAAGCCATGATGCGCGCGGCGGGCCATTTCCTGGCCGATACGGCCAAAGCCGACGATACCCAGCGTTTTGCCGGATACTTTGGTTCCGACCAGATGGGTCGGACGCCAGCCGGTCCATTCACCGGCACGCACTTCACGCTCACCTTCACTTGCGCGGCGGGCCACCATCAAAAGCAGCGTCATGGCGATGTCGGCAGTACATTCACTAAGAACATCGGGGGTGTTGGTCACAGTCATGCCGTGGCCTGCCGCACTGGGCATATCAATATGAGAGCAGCCCACACCATAGTTAGCGAGGATCCGTGCCTGGGGCTTAGTGATATCAAACGCACTGGCCGGGATCTTGTCGGTCACCGTCGGCAGTACAGCGTCATAGGATCTCATTGCGTCGCGCAGTTGCGCTTCGCTCAATGGCTTGTCGCCAGTGTTCAGCACAGCATCAAAGGCTTCAGAAAGCTGCGCCTCGACTGCGGCGGGCCAGCGGCGGGTCACCAGAACCTTGGGCTTTGCCATGATTTCATCTCCCTGTCGTGCTTATGCTTTATTAATGCGCTCCACCCCTGCCATTGCCCCAGGCCAGGGGTGGAGCGTCGCGCCTGACCCAAAGCCGGATCAGGCGGCGTTCTTTTTCATCACGCTTGCGATGGTCTCACCAATCACGGCGGGGTTTTCGGCAACGGTCACACCGGCCGCCGACAGGATCTCCACCTTCTCGGAAGCGCTCTCGCCGAAGGCCGAGATGATCGCGCCCGCGTGGCCCATGGTGCGGCCCTTGGGTGCGGTCAGACCCGCGACATAGGCCACAACCGGCTTGGTCACGTGGTTCTTGATGTAATCTGCGGCTTCCGCTTCCTGCGGGCCGCCGATTTCACCGATCATCGCGATGACCTCGGTTTCCGGATCCTTCTCGAACCACTCAAGAATATCCTTGAAGGAGGAGCCGTTGATCGGGTCGCCGCCAATGCCGACCGAGGTCGAGATGCCCAGACCCAGCTCTTTCAGCTGCGCAGCGGCTTCATAGCCTAGGGTGCCCGAACGGCCGATGATGCCCACGGTGCCCTGCAGGTAGATATGGCCCGGCATGATGCCCAGCAGCGCCTTGCCCGGCGAGATGGTGCCCGCGCAGTTCGGCCCCGTCAGGATCATCCGCTTGTCCTTGGGATAGCGGTACATATAGCGCTTCACCCGGATCATGTCCTGGGCCGGGATGCCGTCAGTGATGCAGACGCAATAGTTGATGCCCGCATCCGCCGCTTCCATGATGGAGTCGGCAGCAAACGGCGGCGGCACAAACACCAAGGAGGCATTGGCGCCGGTGGCCTCCACCGCTTCTTTCACGGTGTTGAAGACCGGTACGCCTTCGACGGTTTCGCCGCCCTTGCCCGGCACCACGCCGCCGACAACGTTGGTCCCGTATTCGATCATGTCCTTGGTGTGGAACCGGGCGATTTTGCCGGTGATGCCCTGAACGATGACTTTGCTTTCGCGATCAAGAAGGATGCTCATTTAACTGCCCTCACACGAGTGTTCTGGTCGAGGTCGTTTTTCCACGCGCCGACGGCCCGCTCAGCGGCTTCCATCAGCGAGGTTGCGCGGATCAGCGGCAGGCCGCTTTGTGCCAGGATCTTCTGGCCTTCCTCCACATTGGTGCCTGCAAGGCGGACCACAACGGGCACGTCGACCTCAACTTCGCGCAACGCCTGAACAACGCCCTCGGCCACCCAGTCGCAGCGGTTGATACCGGCGAAGATGTTGACCAGAACCGCCTGCACATTGCTGTCGGACATCACCAGGCGGAACGCCTTGGCAACCCGTTCCGGTGTGGCGCCGCCGCCGATGTCCAGGAAGTTGGCAGGCTCGCCGCCGGCCAGCTTGATGGTGTCCATGGTCGCCATCGCCAGGCCTGCGCCGTTCACGATGCAGCCGATGTTGCCTTCCAGGCCGACATAAGACAGGCCGCGGTCAGCAGCACGGCTTTCGCGCGGGTCTTCCTGGGACTTGTCGCGCAGCTCAGCTATCTGCGGGTGACGGAACAAGGCGTTGTCGTCAAAGGTCATTTTGGCGTCCAGCGCAATGACCCGGTTGTCCGAGGTAACCACCAGCGGGTTGATCTCAACCATGGTGGCGTCCAGTTCGGAGAACGCCTGGTAGCAGCCCTTGAGGGTGCGCACCATCTGCTGCGTCATCGCCGGTTCGATGCCCAAGGCAAAGGCAATCTCGCGCGCCTGGAAGTCCTGCAGGCCCACGGCCGGCTCAACAGTCGAGCGCACGATGGATTCGGGGCGCTCGGCGGAGATCTCCTCAATCTCCATGCCGCCTTCGGACGAGGCAACGATCATCACCCGCTGGCTGGAACGGTCCAGCACAAAACCAAGATAGATCTCGCGGGCAATCGGCACTGCACCTTCGACATAGACACGGTAGATGCCTTTGCCTTCGGGTCCGGTCTGGTGCGTCACCAGCTTCTTGCCGAACAGGTTCTCGGTCGCCTCATAGATCTCGGCTTCCGAGTTGCACAGTTTGACACCGCCCGCCTTGCCGCGGCCGCCTGCGTGAACCTGAGCCTTGACGATCCAGCGGTCGCCGCCCAGTTCCCGCGCGCGATAGGCCGCCTGCTCAGGGCTGTAGGCCAGCGCGCCCGGCGGAACCGTCACGCCGAAGTTGCTAAGAACTTCCTTGGCCTGATATTCGTGGATATCCATGGTCCTCTCCTCCTCATGGATGCGGAAATCTATTACTCAGCGGGCTCAAGAGCTGCTGTGTAATGTTGGTCGAGCAGGGCGTTGATCGCCTCAAGGTCGACATTTGCCCCCATGTCGTTCATCGCCTTGCCGAAGCGGTTGACGATGTCGGTGATGGCGGCAGGTGTGATCTGGTTCAGGATGCCGATGCGGACCTGGACCGGCTCCGACAGGGTTGGCCAGATGCCAAAGCCCACGGCGCGGCAGTTGCCCACCAGCTCTTTTTCGCGGCCGGCCAGATCGCCGGGCAGGTTCAAAACCACTAGGCTGGTCATGTTCGAGGTCACGTCGCAACCCATCGCGGTCACGGCATCGCGCAGGGCTTTCTCGTGGAAGGCATAGTCGCGGGCCTTCTGGGCGCGGCCATGCTGCAGGGTGATGCGCAGCGCCTCGTGGAAAGCGGCAACCGCATAGCCGGAATGGGTACGGTGGTAAGTGCCGGCCGCAACGTCCTGACCGTCCACGATGCCCCAGTGGCGGGCTTCCAGGATCGGGTTGTGGACATAGGAATGGCAGCCGTTCTCGCGCACGGTCTGGATGTAGCGGTCGGTGAAAGACACCGGCGCATAGGTCAGCGGCAGGCAGAGCACGCCTTTCTGCGGGCAGGACGCCCAGCCGGCCACCCCCGGGTAATCGTCGATCGAAAAATCCTCGATGCCCAGCGAGGACACCGCGTCGATCAGGCCCATCACGCCGTGCTTCTCACAAGCGTCCGAGAAGCCCTTGAGGTCGTTGATACGGCCCGAGCCGGTTTCCCAATGTGCCATGAAGGCCCACTTTGGTTTCTTGTCCGCCAGCACCTGTTCCACCAGCTTGCCGGAGACCGACTCGCCATGCGGCACGTCGATTACGGTGACAGAGGCAGGCTGCGGGTTCATCGCGTCGGCGGCCAGCTCCTCGCGGGTGGCGGCCTTCATCCGGATAGTCATCGCGTCGATGCCCGAGAAGGTGCCGTTCTGGAAGGCAACCACGGTGTCGCCCGGCAGGATTGCGTTCAGCATGCAATCGAGACCCGAGAAGCCGGTGCCGCCAACGCCGTAGGTGTAGGTGTTGGCAGTGCCCCAAAGGTCGCGAAGCATCTGCTTGCACTCGATCATGCCGCGCAGCACATCCGCCTGCATGTGGTCGGCCAGGCCGGTGTTGGCAAAGGCCTGCAGCACGCGGGGGTCGGTATTGCCCGGGCCAGGGCCTGCGGCCAGGGTTTCCGGGATTTCCAGGCTGGGGAAGATCGTGGGTTCTGTCATCGGGTCAAACCTCTGTTGGTGTCCGTTGCCGATGTGCCGGAGGTCACGGGCCTTCATCACGGTGGTCTTCACTGTGGGAAGGATTGTTTCCTGTCGTGCAACATCTGTTAACCCAAGGAAACCCTAGGTCGACAAAACCCGCAACATTCCTATATCCTGCTTTTGGGTATCTAATAGGATGGTATAAAACCTACCCAAACCGGTAAAAATACCGTTGCATACCGAAACTGACCCTACCCATTCAGGTAGTTTTCAACAAAAGGGCACCAAATGGCTCCTATAAGCGACAAAGTTTCCCCGATTTCGGTCATGCTTGCTGACGCAAATCCGCTGGTGCTGTCGGCGATGTCCGAGATCTTCGACAAGGACCCGCGATTCTCGTTGGTCGCGACCTCCGCCACCGCCGAAGGCTTCCTTGGAACGGTGATGCGGGTGCCGGTTCAGGTCGGGATTATCGACTGGAATCTGCCCGCGCTTGGCGGTGCCAAGCTGATCGAGGTGCTGCGCGAGCAAGCCAACGCGCCGCGGCTGGTGGTCTACGCCGACGAAAGCGGCGACGTGCCGCGCAAGGCGATGGGCGCGGGCGCGGCCGGCTTTGCGCCGCGCTCCAGCGCGGTCGAAGACGTGCTGGATACCTGCCTCGCCGTCGCCGAGGGCAAGATGGTTTTCCCCTTCCTCGACGTGCGCGGTCTGCAGGCCGATCCGATCGAGCAACTGTCCCGCCGCGAACGCACAATGCTGGAGGCACTGTCGAAAGGGCTGACCAACAAGGAGCTCAGCAAGGAGCTGGAAATCTCCACCAACACCGTGAAGTTCCACCTGTCGAACCTTTACGAAAAACTCTCGGTCAAGAACCGCGCCCAGGCGATTGCGTTCTACTACGCCAACCGCGCAGCCAAGGGGGATTTCCACCTCGAACAATGACCCCGGCGTGCCGCCCTCGCGCGAGTGTGCACGCGCACGTACGCGAGAGCGCGACGCGCGGGCGCACACTCGCGCGAATGTATTTAAATGAAATCTTTTTTCTTGACAGGAAACACCTTGATGGGGAATGCCTAGGGAGGAGAGGACGAAAACCCGTCACGAATGAGGAGCAAACCCATGTCATTCCACACCATCGAACAAGCCCCCGGCCGCCTGAACCGCAGCGAATTGGCGATCCCAGGATCCCAGCCGCAAATGTTTGAAAAAGCAGCGAAATCTGACGTTGACGTTATCTTCCTGGATCTCGAAGACGCGGTTGCGCCGGACGAAAAAGAACAGGCCCGCAAAAACATCATCCAAGGCCTGAACGACATCGATTGGGGCAACAAAACCATGTCGGTGCGAATCAATGGCCTCGACACCCACTACATGTACCGCGATGTGGTCGATGTTGTTGAACAGGCAGGCGAACGCCTTGACCTGATCATGGTTCCCAAAGTCGGCACCGCCGCCGATGTCTACGCCGTCGACATGCTGGTCACCCAGATCGAAGACGCCAAGGGCCTGAAGAAGCGGATCGGCTTTGAGCACATCATCGAGACCGCTCTGGGCATGCAGAATGTGAGTGAAATTGCCGCAGCCTCCAAGCGCAATGAATCGCTGCATTTTGGCGTTGCCGACTATGCCGCCTCGACCCGCGCCCGCACCACAATCATCGGCGGTGTGAACCCCGATTATTCGGTGCTGACCGACCCCGCCGCAGACGGCTCCCGCGAGGTGCATTGGGGCGATATGTGGCACTATGCGCTGGCCCGCATGGTGGTTGCTGCACGCGCCAACGGTCTGCGTCCGATCGACGGCCCGTTCGGTGATTTCCAGGATCCGGATGGCTACAAGGCCGCCGCAAAACGCGCTGCGGTTCTGGGCTGCGAAGGTAAATGGGCGATCCATCCAAGCCAGATCGAACTGGCCAACGAGGTGATGTCGCCGTCGGATGCCGAAATCACCAAGGCACACCGCATTCTGGAAGCCATGGCCGAAGCCGAAGCCGCCGGCAAAGGCGCGGTGTCGCTGGACGGCCGCCTGATTGACTATGCTTCGATCCGTCAGGCAGAAGTGCTGGTGGAAAAAGCCAAGCAGATCGCCGGCACCTAAGCTGCCGTTCGTTTTCAAGACCTTACGCCGCCCCGGTTCCACTGGGGCGGCTGAATGCCGCTACGCCAGGGAGATGCAGATGACCGGATTGCTGACCACCGCCAAGGCCCTGTTTCAGGCCGCCGTAGACCGGGCCGACCCGGCCCGGGCGCTGCGGACGCAACTGACAGCCTCCCCTCTCCCCGCCTTGCCGGAAGGCGGCAGAAACGTGCTGCTGGCAGTGGGCAAGGCCGCCATCCCGATGATGCGCGAAGCGCTGGAGCTGATCCCCGGCACCGCCCAGGCCCTGGCCATCACAAACCCGGAAAATTACACCGAAATTCCTGGCGCCACAGTGATTTGCGGCGCCCATCCGGTGCCGGATGAAACCAGCGCTGCCGCAGGTCAGGCTGCCATGGAACTGGCTCACTCCCTGGGCCCCGATGACCGGCTGATTGCGCTGATCTCCGGTGGCGGTTCCGCGCTGATGGTGGCTCCCGCCCCCGGCCTCTCGCTGGCCGGCAAGTCGGCAGTGAACAAACTGCTGCTCGCCTCCGGGCTGGAAATCAACGAGATGAATCTGATCCGCCAACAGCTGTCGGACACCAAGGGCGGCGGCCTGCTGCGTCATGCCGCACCAGCCCAAGTGCAGGCCTTCATTCTGTCAGACGTGATCGGCGACGACCTGCGCGCCATTGCCTCCGGCCCAACCGTGGCCCCCATCGGCACACGCTTTCAGGCGCGGGAAATCATGCAGCGGGCGGACATCTGGGACAGCGCGCCTGAGGCGGTCAGAAACCACCTCAGTGCCGCTGAGGTGGCCAAGGACGCCCCGCCCCCGGCCACCAACACCCTGATCGGTTCCAACCGCCACAGCCTCAAGGCGATGATGGCGGCAGCCGCCGAAGACTGGAATCCCAAGCTGGTCTCCCACCGGCTGGTTGGCGATGTGTCAATGGCCGCTGAAACGGTCGTTGCGGCTGCAGAGGCCACCCCCGAGGACAAACCTGCCGCATTGTTCTTCGGCGGTGAAACCACTGTTCAGCTCCGCGGCCAAGGCCTTGGCGGGCGCAATCAGGAATTGGCCCTGCGCGTTGCCAAACTGGGTGCCGATCGGCTGAATGGCGATTGGCTGTTCCTCTCCGGCGGCACTGACGGGCGTGATGGCCCTACAGACGCGGCTGGCGGCATCGCCACCCCCGCCACCTGGGCCGCGATCAAGGCCGCCGGTCATGACCCGGACGCTCTGCTTGCCGACAATGACAGCTTTGCCGCTCTCAAGGCTGTGGACGCATTGCTGATCACCGGCGGCACCGGCACCAATGTGGCCGATGTGCAAATCTTCCTTAGACGGCCGGATTGATCAAACAGCCATCCATTCACCTTTGCAAAATACTCCCGCCGGAGGCTCCCGAAAGTGCAACAGCGCTGCGCTCAAGCTGACGCGCGCTCCTCGCCCCACTCGGCAAGGTCATTGACCAGCATCAGCGCCACCCGCCGGAACACCTGGCGCAGCCGCTCCACATGCGGCCCTTCCAAGGACAGGTCCGCCAGCGCCTGATCCATGCACTGGAGCCAGTTCTCGGCGTCCTTTTCAGTGATGGGCACATGGGCGTGCATCAGTTTCACGTCCATGTGGCCGTGTTTTTCTTCGTAATACCGGCGCCCGCCCATAAAACCAGACAGAAAATTAAACTGCTCCATCCGGGCATGGTCCATCCCATGCCCGCGCTTGTGCAGCTTGACGATCCGGGCGCCGGTTTCCGTTTCCTCGACAATATCGTAGAACCGCTCGACCAGCGCGCGGATCACCTCTTCGCCGCCGATCTGCTCAATCAACTTCTGAGCCATGTAACCTCCGTGCACCGAACCGGCCGGCCTCAGGATTGAGGCCGGGTTTTCTTGGGGTCGTAATGGGCAAAGGGTACGATCTTGGCGGGCAGGCGTTTTTGATGCCCATCAAGTTTACCGATTTCCACCTCTGTTCCCACCTCTGAACAGGATACGTCCACCCGCGCCAAAGCGATATTTTTTCCCAGCAGCGGCGACCGCATTGCAGAGGTCACCTCGCCAATTTGCGCCCGGCCAATGCGGACACAGTCGCCATGCGCCACGTCAATTGCCGAATCGACATCCAGCCCCACCAGCTTGCGCGCTGGCGTGGTCTTGCGCCGGATCAGCGCGTCGCGGCCGATAAAATCATCCTCTTTCGATTTCAGCGGCACGGTAAAGCCGATGCCCGCCTCAAACGGGTCGGTCTGATCGCTGAAGTCATACCCGGCAAAGATCAGCCCGGCCTCAATCCGCACCATGTCAAGCGCCTCCAGCCCCATCGGGCGGATGCCGTGGTCCTGTCCGGCTTCCCAAACCGCGTCGAAGACATCGCTGGCGTGTTTCGGATGGCAGAATATCTCATACCCCAGTTCCCCCGTGTAACCAGTCCGCGAAACCACAACCGGGACACCATGCTCACCGCCGATGCGTGCAGGCGTGAACCGGAACCAGCCCAGTTCTTCCAGCGCCGGGTTATGCGGCATCGTCCAGATGATCTTCTTCAGCAAGTCCCGGCTCTCGGGGCCTTGCACGGCAATATTATGCTGCATGTCGGTGGATGAGCGGATCAGAACGTTCAGCCCCAGCTTTTCTGCCTGCTCGCGGATCCACTCTCCGCCATAGTCCGAGCCGCCGATCCAGCGGAAATTATCCTTGCCCAACCGGAACACGGTACCGTCGTCGATCATACCGCCATGCGGGTAGCACATCGCGGTATAGACCACCTGTCCTACTGCCAGTTTCTTGATGTTGCGGGTAAAGATATACTGGCACAGCGCCTCTGCATCCGGACCGTGGATCTCAAACTTTCGTAAGGGCGTCAGGTCCAGCAGCACACATTTCTCGCGGCAGGCCCAGTATTCTTCCAGCGGCCCGGTACTGGCATAGCAATTGGCCAGCCAATAGCCGTTATACTCGATGAAATTGCGGGTCATCTTGCTGAGGCGGTCGTGGAAACCGGTTTCCTTGGTCATCTTGGGCTCCGATTCAGGGGTCGCGCGGTACGCAATCGCCCGCTTGAAAGTTTCTTGGCCGCTGTACGTGCGGACGTGAATATCGGTAGGGTTCCAGCCATTGGCGGCACTGGTGTCATCCGGACAGGCAGAGCTGACGCAAACCAGATCGGTCAGCGCCTTGAGCAGCACATAGTCGCCGGGCCGGGTCCAGGGCTCGTCAGCATGCATCACGCCGTGCTCATCCAGGCCGGTGTTGAAGAAGAAGTTGATTGCCATCCAGCCCGCGCGCGGCGTCACCCCGTGCCGGGCCAGAACCCCGTTGAAGTTATCAGAACAGTTCGCATGGCCGGGATAGCCGATGTCGTCATAGTATTTCGCCGCACAGGCCAGGGCAAAGGCATCGTGACGGCCAACTGTATCCTGCACCACTTCGACAAGCGGCAGCATGTCCTGGTCATAATATTTCGCGTGCAGCCCCGGCATCGGATAAGCATGGCCCATCAGCGTCCGGGTTGTGGTCACGTCCAGCGCATGCTCGATCCCCTTGTCCAGCTTGCGGGCCGCAAAACACTGAAAATCCGTACATTGGCGCCCATCAACATCAAGCACCTGGATATAGTCGCCGGCCTTCACAAAATAGGCTTCAGCCGTTGCGCTTTTAACCCGCAGGTCCAGCACCGGATCAGCTAGCGGATCAGGCAATTCAAACCGCGCCGCCTGCTTGATCACCGCCCGCTTGACCATAGCCGTCAGCGGCGTTGCCGTATCCTGCTGTTCAAAGTCCATGATCCCGCCCGGTGCGGCGATGATCACCACACCATTTCGCTGCGCGGTAAAGCTCTCCCCGGTCTTTGCAGGCGTCGCCGCATCAAACAACCGCACCGCACCGCCCTGCGCCAAGTCGATACCGCGTGTTTCCATCCCCAGCCGCAAGCCGCGCAAGGACCGGTCCGCCGAGGTCAGCAGCGCCTTCAAACCGCCGGCGTCACTGTTGGCTGCCGCGCCGATGATGCCCGCATCAATGCGCCCTTTGCCGTCAGCCGCGACGATCTCGCAAGGCTGGCCGCCCTCGTCATTGGTCACCGTCACCGTATCGCCGGTTTCCACCCGGATCAGGATCGCACCGCAACCTTCGATGACGTAACGCTCGGCCCCCTTGGGCAGTGAAAACACCGACGGCTGATACAGTCCGGACGGCTTGGGCGGCCCTTTGGCAACTTCAGGGAAGCTCATGTCATTCATCGCGCATCTCCTGTTGGACACCGGCCAAAAATTGCACAGCCGGAATATTTATTTATTGAAAAGAATATTCCGTTCCCCCACTCTAATCAACAAACATGTTGATTTTCTGCAGTAAAATGGCAGATGCCCGGGATGCGTCATTTTCCTGGGGGTGAATGCCGCAAACAAAAGGATAAGCCCGATGCACTCGTTGCTTCTTGGCCTGGCCGCGGCCCTTGCCTGGGGGCTTCATGACTTTTGCGTACGCTTTATCTCGCAAAGAACCGGTATCCTGCCAGCCATGCTGACCGTGTTTTTGACCGGAGCGATTCTAATTGCGGCAGCGGCTTGGGCCTTTGGGGACTGGCAGGAACTGACCCCGTCCGCAGCCCGGCTGGCCGGCCTTTCCGGCGCCATCTATGCTCTTGGGTCTTACGCGCTCTACCGTGCCTTTGCATTGGGACCGGTTAAGCTGGTGGCCCCGTTGATCGGTGCTTACCCGGTGCTGTCACTTGCCATGGCCATGCTGCAGGGCCAGCCGGTTGGTCCCGGCCATTGGGCTGCTATCGCTGCGGTGGTTGGCGGCGTCGGCTGCATTGCCGTCTTCTCAACCGAAGACGACGGCAGCCCGGTCAACCTGCAGGCCGCGGCCTGGGGCCTCGCGGGGGCCATCGGGTTTGCCCTGACCTTTGCTACCGGCCAAACCGCCACCCAAGCCGGCGCCGAATTGCCGGTACTCATCGTGACCCGCTTGGCTGCCATACTGATCGTTCTGGGGCTTGCACTTATTGCCCGGATGGTTCAGCTGCCCTGCCGCAAAATACTGCCTCTGCTCTGTCTGATGGGTGCGCTCGATGCCTTTGCACTTGGCTTGGTGATCTACTCCGGCTCCTTGCCCCGGCCGGAATTCGCCTCGGTCAGCGCCTCGCTTTTCGGGTTGGTCACCGTAGTGCTCGCCTGGCTTTTGCTTCGCGAAAGCATGAACCGCGCGCAGTGGATCAGCGTCGCCGTCACATTCGGCGGGATCGCCTGCCTGGGTTTTTAAACGCCCGGCCCCTTTTTCATCTTTCCAAAAAATACTCCCGCCGGAGGCGTCCGGCGGAAGCAGGCAGTCTCAGCCAATGCTGTTCTGCGGCGCTGCCTCAGGCGGTCAGGCCTTCGGGCTCTTTCAGACCGTTGGCGCGGCAGCAGGCGGTGACGGTGTTCGCAAGCAGGCAGGCGATGGTCATCGGGCCGACACCGCCCGGCACCGGGGTGATGGCGCCGGCGCGCTCAGCGGCACTGGCAAAATCGACGTCGCCGACCAGCTTCATCTTGCCTTCGCCTTTTTCGGGCGCATCAATCCGGTTGATGCCGACATCGATGACGGTGGCGCCTTCCTTGATCCAGTCGCCCGGCACCATTTCCGGGCGGCCCACGGCGGCCACCACGATGTCGGCGCGGCGCACCACTTCGGCCAGGTCCTTGGTGCGCGAATGCGCGATGGTCACCGTGCAGCTGTCGCCCAGCAAGAGCTGCGCCATCGGCTTGCCGACGATGTTGGAACGGCCGATCACAACCGCATCCATGCCCGACAGCGACCCATGATGGTCGCGCAGCATCATCAGGCAGCCCAAGGGCGTGCAGGGCACCATCGATTTCTGACCGGTGCCCAGAAGGCCGACGTTGGAGATGTGGAACCCGTCCACGTCCTTTTCCGGCGCGATCGAATTGATCACCAGATCCTCGTTCATATGCCCCGGCAGCGGCAGCTGCACCAGAATGCCGTGGATCGAGGGGTCGTTGTTCAGCTGATCAACCACCGCCAGCAGATCCGCCTCGGACGTGTCCGCATCCAGCTTGTGCTCAACCGAGTTCATGCCGACCTCAACGGTCTGCTTGCCCTTGGAGCGCACATAGACCTGGCTTGCCGGGTCTTCGCCGACCAGAACCACGGCCAGGCCGGGGGTGATGCCGTGCTCTTCTTTCAGCCGCGCCACGTGTTCGGCCACCTGGCCGCGCACCTTGGCCGCAAAGGCCTTGCCGTCAATCAGAGTTGCTGCCATTTGATCTCTTCCTTTTTACCGCAGGCCTGAGACCTGCCTTCGTCAGTCCGTTTTCAGGGTCGCGATGCCCGGGCCGCAGGGTCCCTGCCCAGCATCACTCTTCCCGGATCACCCGCGCCTCGCGGGCAATCGACCAGTCCACCAGCTGCCGCCACAAACGCTCTGTCAGGTCCGGGTCCAGCCCCTGGGCCTCAGCTGCGGCGCGGGCATTCATGACCACTTCCTCGACCCGGCTAGGGATCCGCGCAGGCCAGCCGTTTGCCTGCTTCAGCGCGATGGCCCGGTCGATATAGCCGGCACGAAGGGCCAGCAGCGCGATCAGTTCCCGGTCCAGATCGTCGATCTGCAACCTGAGGCTGGCCATATCTGCGCAGGCGTCCGGCGGGGTGCGTGTGCTCATGTCTAAAAACTCTCACGGCCCGGGATGGGTCCCGGGCCGTGAGTGCCGCATATCCTGTCTTAGAACAAGCCTTCGATCTGGCCGTCGTCATTCAGACGGATGGTTTCCGAGGCCGGTTTGCGCGGCAGGCCCGGCATCGTCATGATCTCGCCGCAGACCGCAACGATGAAGCCCGCACCGGCTGACAGGCGGACCTCACGCACCGGAACCGAATGGCCGGTGGGCGCGCCGCGCAAGCTCGGGTCGGTCGAGAAGGAATACTGGGTTTTCGCCATGCAGACCGGCAGATTGCCGTAGCCTGCGTCTTCCCATTCCTTCAGCTGATTGCGGATCTTGTTGTCGGCCAGCACCTCGTCGGCGCGGTAGATGCGCTTGGCGATGGTGTCGATCTTGTCGAACAGCGACATCTCGTCCGGGTAGATCGGCGCAAAGTTGGCCTGGCCCGCATCGACGATTTCCACAACCTTCTCGGCGAGCGGCGCCGAGCCTTCCGAGCCCAGCTCCCAGTGGCGCGACAACACCGCCTCGACGCCATGGGTGGCGGCGTAGGCTTTGACGGCGTCCACTTCGGCATCGGTGTCGGTGACGAAGTGGTTGATCGCAACCACAACCGGCACGCCGAAGGATTTGATGTTCTCGATGTGGCGGCCCAGGTTGGCGCAGCCGTTGTTCACAGCCTCGACGTTCTCGGCGCCCAGATCCGCCTTGGCAACGCCGCCGTTCATCTTCATCGCGCGCACGGTGGCAACCAGCACCACTGCCGACGGCGCAATGCCTGCCTTGCGGCATTTGATGTTCATGAACTTCTCGGCGCCGAGGTCAGCGCCAAAGCCTGCCTCAGTCACCACATAGTCTGCGACTTTCAGCGCGGTCTTGGTGGCAATCACCGAGTTGCAGCCATGCGCGATGTTGGCGAACGGGCCGCCGTGCACAAACGCCGGGTTGTTTTCCAGGGTCTGCACCAGGTTCGGCTGCATCGCGTCCTTCAGCAGAACGGTCATTGCGCCCTCTGCCTTGATGTCGCGGCAGTAGACCGGGGTCTTGTCGCGGCGGTAGGCCACGATGATGTCGCCAAGGCGCTTTTCCAGGTCCTTCAGATCGTTCGCGAGGCACAGGATCGCCATCACTTCGGAGGCCACGGTGATGTCAAAACCGGCTTCGCGCGGGAAACCGTTGGACACACCGCCCAGAGACGCGGTGATGGTGCGCAGGGCCCGGTCGTTCATGTCCACAACCCGGCGCCATGCAACGCGGCGGGTGTCGATCTCGCACTCATTGCCCCAGTAGATGTGGTTGTCGATCATCGCCGACAGCAGCGAGTGGGCCGAGGTGATGGCGTGGAAGTCGCCGGTGAAGTGGAGGTTCATTTCCTCCATCGGCACCACTTGCGCGTAACCGCCGCCTGCAGCGCCGCCCTTCATGCCGAAGTTCGGGCCCAAGGACGCCTCGCGGATACAGATCATCGCGTTCTTGCCGATCCGGTTCAGACCGTCGCCCAGACCCACGGTGGTGGTGGTCTTGCCTTCGCCCGCGGGCGTCGGGTTGATCGCGGTCACCAGGATCAGCTTGCCGTCTTCCTTGGACTGAACCGAGTTGATGAACGACTGGGACACCTTTGCCTTGTCGTGGCCGTAGGGCAGCAGGTCATCGCTGGAAATCCCGATCTTCGCACCAATCTCCTGGATCGGCTTCTTCTGCGCTTCACGCGCAATCTCGATGTCACTCTTGTAGCTCATGGCTCTCTCCCTTTTGCCGAATCTTCTGGCTGAAACCCCGTGGCGCGTGCCCTGTCGAGGTGCTTTATATTCCTATTAATTAAATTATTTTCCTGCACGTCAACACATTCCTGACCACATTCGCCTGAAAAACAGGGCCTTTTCAGTGTTTCGGACGCCGATCGGAAACAGGCGGAATTTCACCCGGGGTAAAGACGGCGCATATGCGGCAAGAGCTGCCGCAAACAAAAAGGGCCCGGGCAATGCCCGGGCCGTGCAGGGTCCGGCCCGAAGGCCAGACAGGGGAATCACTGCCGGGTCAGATATCCAGCGTGTTGTCCTTTTCCCAGCGGGAGAAGTGGTTGACGAAAGAGTTCCATTCCTGCTGCTTCATCTTCAGGTAGGCTGCCGAGAACTCCTCGCCCATCATCGCCTTCAGGCCATCGTCCTTGTCGTAGAACCGCAGCGCATCCAGCATGTTGAGCGGCAGCTTCGGCGCGTCGGTGATGGTGTGGCCTTCGGCATACATGTCGATGTCATGGCGTGGGCCTGGATCCGCCTTGGCCCGGACACCGGAAAGGCCGGCGGCAATGATCACCGCTTGCAGCAGATAGGGGTTCACCGCGCCGTCAGGCAGGCGCAGCTCAAACCGGCCGGGACCGGGGACACGCACCATGTGGGTCCGGTTGTTGCCGGTCCAGGTGACGGTGTTCGGCGCCCAGGTTGCCCCCGACATGGTACGCGGCGCGTTGATGCGCTTGTAGGAGTTCACTGTCGGATTGGTGATCGCTGCCAAGGCCGAGGCGTGCTTCATAATGCCGCCCAGGAACCAGCCGCCCTGTTCGGACAGACCCAGTTCCGCAATATCGCCAGCGCCCTTTTCGGCGGCAAAGACATTGGTGCGCGAATCCGCGCCCGGCGCGTCCCAGACCGAGATATGAGCATGGCAGCCATTGCCGGTAAGACCCTCTACCGGTTTGGGCATGAACGTCGCACGGAAGCCGTGCTTTTCCGCCACCGATTTTGCCATGAACTTGAAGAAGCTGTGCTTGTCAGCGGTCGCCAGGGCGTCGTCGAAGTCCCAGTTCATTTCCCACTGGCCGTTGGCGTCCTCGTGGTCGTTCTGATACGCGCCCCAGCCCAGTTCCAGCATGTAATCGCTGATTTCGCGGATCACGTCCAAACGGCGCATCATTGCCTGCTGGTCATAGCAGGGCTTTTCGGCATTATCGAAGGGATCCGAGATTTCCTCGCCATCGGGGGTCAGCAGGAAGAACTCGGCCTCAATGCCGGTTTTCACATGCAGGCCCTCGTCCGCGGCCTCCTTGATCAGGCGGCGCAGCACGTTGCGCGGCGCCTGGGCGACGTCTTCGCCTTCCATCACGCAATTGCCTGGAACCCAGGCGATT
Organism: Leisingera sp. NJS204; assembly: GCF_004123675.1. NCBI lineage: Bacteria > Pseudomonadati > Pseudomonadota > Alphaproteobacteria > Rhodobacterales > Roseobacteraceae > Leisingera > Leisingera sp. NJS204. Next base: position 3,686,460 of record NZ_CP035417.1, read on the forward strand.
TCCTTGTTCCAAGGCAGCTGGATCACCGCGTCGGGATCCGGCACTGCCAGCATGTCGGGATGCGCCGGTGTGAGGTCAAGCCAGGTGGCAAAACCGGCAAACCCTGCGCCGTCTTCCTGCATATCCGCGATCGCCCGCGCCGGCACCAGTTTGGCGCGCTGGCCACCGAACAAGTCGGTGAAGGAGATCATGAAATACTTAACGCCTTTTTCTTTTGCGAAAGCAGCCAGATCTGTTGTCATGGTCCCACTCCCTTTCCCTGTTGAACGTATTTTGAAAAAGGCGCGGCCATTGCCCGGCCGCGCCTGCCAATCATCAGAACCCTGCTTTGCCAGGGTACCAGTCGGTACCGGCCAGCGGCACACGCGCCATGGCGGCAGCCTCCATTGTCAGGGCGCACAGATCCTCGGGCTCGAGGTTGTGCAAATGGTTGTGGCCGCAAGCGCGCGCAATGGTCTGCGCTTCCAGCGTCATTACCTTAAGATAGTTGCGCAGACGGCGGCCGGCTTCAACGGGATCGACGCGCTTCATCAGTTCGGGATCCTGAGTGGTGATACCAGCAGGGTCCATACCTTCGTGCCAGTCGTCATAGGCGCCGGTGGTGGTGCCCAGCTTCTGGTACTCGCTTTCCCATTTCGGATCATTGTCGCCCAGCGCGATCAGCGCTGCAGTGCCGACGGCCACCGCATCTGCGCCCAGCGCCATCGCCTTGGCCACATCTGCGCCGGTGCGGATGCCGCCGGAGACAACCAGCTGCACTTCGCGGTGCACGCCCAGATCCTGCAGCGCCTGCACGGCAGGGCGGATACAGGCCAGCGTCGGCAGGCCGACATGTTCGATAAAGACGTCCTGAGTGGCGGCGGTGCCGCCTTGCATACCGTCCAAAACCACCACGTCTGCGCCGGCCTTAACCGCCAGCGCGGTGTCGTAATAGGGCCGGGTGCCGCCAACCTTGATATAGATCGGCACCTGCCAGTCGGTGATTTCACGCAGTTCCAGGATCTTGATTTCCAGATCGTCCGGGCCGGTCCAATCCGGGTGGCGGCAGGCAGAACGCTGGTCGATACCTTTCGGCAAGGTACGCATATGCGCGACCCGGTCCGAGATTTTCTGACCCAGCAGCATACCGCCGCCGCCGGGTTTGGCGCCCTGGCCGACCACAATCTCAATCGCATCAGCCTTGCGCAGATCATCCGGGTTCATGCCGTAGCGGGACGGCAGATACTGATAAACCAGCTTGCTGGAATGACCACGCTCTTCCGGGGTCATGCCGCCGTCGCCAGTGGTGGTCGAGGTACCTGCAGCGGATGCACCGCGGCCCAGGGCCTCCTTGGCGGGGCCGGACAGCGCGCCAAAGCTCATGCCCGCGATGGTGATCGGGATATCCAGCTCAATCGGCTTTTTGGCAAAACGGGTGCCAAGCGTCACCTTGGTTTCGCATTTCTCGCGGTAGCCCTCCAACGGATAGCGCGATACCGAGGCGCCGAGGAACAACAGGTCATCGAAATGCGGCACCTTGCGCTTGGCGCCGCCACCGCGGATGTCATAGATCCCGGTCGCCGCAGCGCGGCGGATTTCTGCGTTGATCGGGTTGGTGAAGGTCGCCGACTGGATCGGCTCGGTGCGGGGGATTTTAGTATCCTGATCTGACATAGCCTTAATCCTTAGTACGCTTGCGCGTTGTCGACATCGAAGTTGTAAAGCTGACGGGCCGACCCGTAGCGCTTGAACTCCTCCGGCTTGGCATCAGCGCCGGCGCGCGCCAGCAGATCCTTTAGGATCGCGATATGCTCGGGGCGCATTTCCTTCTCGATGCAATCCGCGCCCAGGCTCTTGACCGAGCCGCGCACAAAGAACCGCGCTTCATAGCAGCTGTCGCCCAGCGCATCGCCGGCATCGCCCAGCACCACCAGGTTTCCCGCCTGCGCCATGAAGGCGCACATGTGGCCGATGTTGCCATGCACAACGATGTCGATGCCCTTCATCGATATCCCGCAGCGCGAGGAGGCGTTGCCCTTGATCACCAGCAACCCGCCATGGCCGGTGGCACCGGCATACTGGCTGGCGTCGCCTTCGACGATCACGGTGCCGGACATCATGTTTTCAGCGACACCGGGACCAACCGAGCCTTCGACCCTGACAGTCGCCTGCTGGTTCATGCCGGCGCAATAGTAGCCGGTGGACCCTTTGACAGTGACTTCAATCGGCGAATTCAGACCCACGGCAATTGCATGGCTGCCCTTGGCGTTCACAATTTCCCAGGCGGTTTTGTTGGTGCCGCCATTCTGTTCCTGCAAGGTCGAGTTCAGACCGCGCAGGCCATTTGCTTCAAGATCATATGTCTGCATCTTAATGGTTCCAGAAGTAAACGGTTGCGGGTTCGGGCTCCCAGACGCGGGCGTCTTCGATGCCCGGCAGGTTCACCAGTGCGCGGTATTCGCTGCCGAAGGCCACATACTGGTCGGTCTCTGCCATCACGGCCGGCTTGCAGGCGATCGGGTCCCGGACCACGCCAAAACCGTCCTTGGTGCCCACAACAAAGTTAAAGAAACCGTCCAGATCCTCCAGAGTACCTTCCAGCGCTTCCCCCAGAGTGGCACCGTTCTGCATCTTCCAGGTCAGATAGGCCGCGCCCACTTCGGTGTCGTTCTGGCTTTCGATCCGCACACCGTCCCGGCGCAGCTTGCGGCGCAGCGAGTTGTGGTTGGACAGCGAGCCGTTGTGCACCAGGCACTGATCCGAGCCGGTGGAGAACGGGTGTGCGCCCTCGGTGGTCACAGCAGATTCCGTGGCCATACGGGTGTGGCCGATGCCATGGGTGCCGCCCATGCCGCGCACGTCGAAACGCTCAGCGACTTTTTCCGGCAGACCCACTTCCTTGTAGATCTCGATGGTGTCGCCTGCGCTCATGACGCGCATTCCGGGGCGCAGTTCAGCCAGCGCGCTGCGGGCTTCCTCTGCCTTGCCCGCGGGCACATCCAGCACCGCGTGGGTATCGATCACCCGGATCGACACATCGGTGCTCAGCGCTTCTGCCAACGCACCTTCCAGCCCGTCAAAGGCCTCCTCCGGCACATCGGACTGAACGGTAAGCTTGGTGTGCCCGTCCATCTCTGATCCATAGATTGCGATGCCCGCACTGTCCGGACCGCGGTCCGTCATGGTGATGAGCATATCTGTGAGCATATCGCCCAATTTCGGCTCAAGTGATTTGTCTTTTAGAAAAAGACCGACAATCCCGCACATGGGTAAGCCTCCTGCTTTTCATCTCGAATCAACGCTAGCAGTTTGCGATCTGCCATTCAACTCTTGTGAAACTTTTTTTCCTAAGAAGGTAAGATGGGGCGCGCCAAACTGGCGCGCCCCTGAAGGGGCAGAGTTAGTATTTTTCAAGCAAGGAGTTTATTTTGTCCTTATCTCCCATTTGCTTGGCCTTCTCCAAATGGGCGCCCTCACGCACAAACTGTATCCGGTGCCAGGCAATCCAGAAGACGACCCCCAGGACCACCATCAATCCTTCTGATCCCTGGAAGGGGTAGACCGCCCCTACCTCGGCCAGGTCCACTGCCCAGCTGTCGTAACCGATCGTAGACATTTCAATTCTCCTTATTCAGCTGGAACACTGCCACCGTTCAGCGCTGCTTTGTCAGCGGCGATGATTTCGGCCTTGGCTTCTTCGTAGGCATGATGTTCGGCGTAATCGAGACCTTGCAGTTCGACCTCAACCGGGATGCGCAGCACACCTGCGGCGGCCTGCATCTTGGCGATCAGGAAACCCGGCAGCCAGCCCAGAACACCAAACATGATCACCGCGCCAATGGTCTGACCAACCGGATTCACGGTTGCATACCCCTCATACGGCGAGCTCGGCGCACCCCACAGCAAGAACCCTGCAAGGATCAGTCCGACAATGCCGGAATACCCGTGTACGGCAACCGCACCAACAGCGTCATCCAGCTTAAATCTGCGTTCGACCCAGTAGTGCAGATTGTAGACGATCACGACCCCAACGGCGCCAACCAGCATCGCCTGGATCGGGTGATACAAATCATTGCCCGCAGAGGCGGTAATGATCCCGGCAAGGCCGCCGGAGAAGGTCCAGAACGCATCGCCCTTGGACACCACATAGGCTGCCATCAGGCCGCCGGACAGCGACATCAGGAAGTTGAAGGTGATCGCAGACAACGAAGTCGGTGCCAGATAGATATTGGTTGCGGTCCAAGTGTCGCCAGTCAGCAAGCCACCAATGCCTTCAGGTGAGATTACCGGAATGTTGCAGGCCGCATAAAAGCCCCAGAACCCGGAATAGATCAGGAAGATACCAATGGTCAGCATCCAGGGATTATGCGGCGGGATATCGCGCGGCGTGCCGTCAGCGGCAAACTTGCCCAGACGAGGGCCAAGAACCATGATCACACCCAGCGCGTAACCGCCGGCAATCGCGTGGATCACACCCGATGCATAGGCATCGTGATAGCCGAGGTATTTCACCATCCAGCCTTCGGCATGCCAGCCCCAGGCCGCATCGATGATCCAGAACACCGAGCCGATCATCACCGCGTGCACCCACAACGCGGATGACCGGATCCGTTCGATCACAGCGCCCGACACAATCGACGCAGCAGTCCAGGAAAACAGCAGGAACGCTGCCCAGAACACACCGGTGATCCGGTCGGACAGGTTGGTGGCCATATTCTGCGACCACGGCAAGTTTGCCGCGCCGGCCTCGTGGTTCAGGCCTCCGAAGAACGGGAAGTTCGGGAATGCCCAGTAAATCCACCAGCCGAAGAAGAAGAATGTCACCGTGACCAGGGGAATGATCATGATGTTCTTCATCAGCGTGTGCATATGGTTGCGGTGGCGGCTGGCGCCGACCTCATACATGCAGAACCCCACATGTATGAGGAACATGAAGACAACGGTCACCCAGTAGTAGAACTCGGTGAACACCGTTGTTAACGCGTTCAGATTTCCATCCAATGTTTTGCCCTCCTGTTGGCAGTTCACCCGGGCATTTTTTGCCTCTCGGGAATATTATTTTCATTTATTATTGTGTCTCAGGAGGTCAGGCTGTCAATAATCATGTGAAAGTTTGTTCACCCTCAGAAAATCTCAAACTGCCATGCAAACGCCTTTGCTGCGCTCTTGCCAGCCGCTTAAAGCCTACCCTCTCAAGGGTTTAAGGCGTTCTGCCTTCATCCCCCTTACGGCAGTCTCCCAGGCCCTGGGCATTAGGCAAATGAATGGCGCAATCGTGGATTTGCGACAAAATTAAGCGAATCTCCGGCACCGGATGGGGGCGATTCTCCCCTGAAACAGGGCACTCTGCAGCCGTCTCCGCCACAAGCAGCCTGCCAAAAAGACCATTTCCGGCCAATCCTTGCCGCAAACCCGTTCGGAATCGGCCTTTTAAGCAAAATCTTTTTCCTGCTAGGAATAATCGTTGACACAGCGCCCCCTCTTTTGGCTAACTGGACCGGACCAATGGAACCAAATCGAGAAATTTGGTCCACCACTATCAGGGAGACATAGACGATGGCCATTATCTGGCGGACTTCAGCACTGGCTCAGCGGCACAAGGAAATCGGCGGTGAGCTGGAAGATTGGAACGGCATGGGAACCGCCTGGTTCTATGACCACAGCCCTGAACGCGCCAAAGCCGACTATGAGGCGGTCCGCACCAAGGCCGGCCTTATGGACGTATCAGGCTTGAAAAAAGTCCACGTCGTGGGTGAACACGCAGCCCAGGTCATCGACCGGGTCACCACCCGCAACGTCGAAAAGATCATGCCCGGCCGCTCAACCTATGCATCGATCCTGAACGATCAGGGCAAATTCGTCGACGATTGCATCATCTACCGCCTGTCGGTGAACAGCTGGATGGTTGTGCATGGCACAGGAACCGGCATGGAGCAGCTGAACGCGGTTGCCGCAGGCAAGAACTGTTCGGTGATCTTCGACGACAATCTGCACGATATGTCGCTGCAGGGGCCGGTCGCTGTTGATTTTCTGGCCGAATATGTGCCGGGCATCCGCGATCTGGCCTACTTCGGCATCATCCAAACCAAGCTGTTCGGCTGCCCGGTGATGATCTCCCGCACCGGCTATACCGGTGAACGCGGGTATGAGATTTTCTGCCAGTCCAAAGACGCGGTTCACCTGTGGGACAGCATCCTGAAAGAGGGCAAAGGCCTGGGCATCGTCCCGGTCCAGTTCTCGACGCTCGACCTCTTGCGCACCGAAAGCTACCTGCTGTTTTACCCGGGCGACAACTCTGAGACCTATCCGTTCAACGATGAAACCTGCGGCGACACCCTGTGGGAGCTGGGACTGGAGTTCACCGTATCCCCCGGCAAGACCGGCTTCATCGGCGCCGAGAACCACTATGCCGCTGAAGGCAAGGAGCGGTTCAAGATCTACGGCGTCGTGCTGGCAGGCACCACCCCGGCAGATGAGGGCGCGGACCTGCTGCAGAACGGCGAGAAAATCGGCGTGGTCACCTACGGCATGTACTCCGACGTGAACAAGCACAACGTGGGCATCGCGCGGATGCCGGTGGCCTACGCCAAGCCGGGCACCGAGCTGACAGTCCGCAATGGCGATGGCACCGAGATTGCAGCCACCGCCGAAGAAATGCCCTTCTATGACAAGGACAAATCGATCCGCACCGCAAAGGGCTGATCCGGATCCTGGGCGTCCCCCCTTTGGGGGCGCCCGCTTTCGTTCACCCGGACTGCAGGAAAAGCGACCCACATGTCTAAAACCGAATTCCCCCCCTCCATCAACAGCCGCCCTGTCTATGGCGAGCTTGAAGCCCGCCCGGGCAGCGGCCACCTGATGATTGCCGACGCGGCAGGTGCCGAGGCAATCCTTGAATTGGCCAAATTCGTCGACCCGGGTTTCTGGGCGAAGGCCCACATCATCTACATCCCCAAGGATACCGGCACCAAATTCACCAGCCAACTGGAAGCGATTGGCGCTGGTCAGTATTACGCCGGCCCCTCCTATGAGGCCGCCCAAAGCCGCATCCGCCGCGCGCTGCAGGACTGCCACATGGGCACCCAAGTTTACCTGACCGGCACCGAAAGCCTGATGGGCCAGGCCATGGCCGAGGCCACCGCAGCCGGCATACCGCATACCGCGATCCAGACCGAACACCGCGGCTCCACCGCACGGCGCATGCAGTGCGTCCATTGCAAAGGCATCACCGAGGACGTCACCACCGACCCGTTTGAATGCAGCCACTGCGGCCTCAGCCTGTTCGTGCGCGATCACTATTCGCGCCGCCTGGCTGCCTTTCAGGGCGTGCGGGTGGATGCCGAGGATCCGGGCAACATCCCCGAAAAAGTGGAGCTGTTCAAATGAGTGCTGGCACCGCAAAACTGAATGTCACCGTGGCCGAGGTCAAACCGGTCAATGATCTTGTCACCCGTTTCAAATTCGTCCGCACCGGCGGCGGCGACCTGCCGACCTTCTCGGGCGGGGCGCATACCGTGGTGGAAATGCAGGACGGCGATATCACCCGGCTCAACGCCTATTCCCTGATGTCCAACCCGGCCGACCGCGGCGCCTACACCATCTCGGTGCGGCGCGACGATCAGGGCCGCGGCGGTTCCAAATTCATGCACTCTCAGGTGAAAGAGGGTATGGAAATGGTGATCTCCAACCCGGTGAACCTGTTCTCTCTTGATCTGCGCGCCAAGAAGCATCTGATGCTGGCCGGCGGTATCGGCATCACACCCTTCATGGCCCAGATGCATCAGCTGGCAATGATGGGCGGCCAGTTTGAGCTGCACTATTCCGTGCGCAATGCCTCGCTTTGCACCTATGCCGAGGACTTGACGGCAAAGTATCCGGGCAAAGTGCACATCTATCACGACGACCAGGGCGAAGCGATCAACCTTACGACCCTGCTCGCCACCCAGCCGCTGGGCACCCATGTCTATGTCTGCGGCCCCAAGGGCATGATCAATTGGGTGCATGGCACCGCATCGGAAATGGGCTGGCCGCGCGAGGCGGTGCATTCCGAGGAGTTCCTGGCCCCCGCCTCCGGCAAGCCTTTTGAGGTCAAGCTGGCAGTCTCAGGCAAGGTGATCCAGGTCGGCGAGCACCAATCGCTGCTGGAAGCGATTGAGGCCGCGGGCGTCGACGCCCCTTACCTCTGCCGCGGCGGCGCCTGCGGACAGTGCGAAACCAATGTCGTCGGCTACGACGGCAAGTTCCTGCACTACGACCATTGGCTCGACGACGAACAAAAGGCGGGCGGCAAACACATCATGCCCTGCGTCTCACGTTTCGAGGGCAAGACCCTGGTTCTGGATCGCTGAGGAAAAGAAAATGACCATTCAATTCAACGACGAAACCTTCTACGGCGACTTCACATTCAAGAACTCGGATTGGGCCATCAAACGGTTCCCCTTCCCGTTCCACGAAGACAGCTACATGTATTCCGTAAACATGGAGCCGCATAAGTCCTACCGGCCCGGCTCGGTGTTTGAACGCACCTTCGACGTGGATGAGCATTATGTCTCCGAAATGAAGGACCGCGCGCGGGTGCTGGCGGATGATCCGCTGCGCTGCCAGTCGCTCCCGCATATGACCCTGGCGGGCTGGGACCTGGTCGAGCTGATCATGGAGGCCAAGGCGGCTGAATACCCCGACCTGTTCGAGCTGCACAAGGACGGCAACCGCTGGCGCTGGGTCAACAAGCCGCTGGGGATTGATGACACATTCACGTTCCTGGATGAAAGCACCCTGCCCTACGGGCCGATGGAATACATCACCCGCCAGACCCAGGGCGATTTTGCAGTGCTGGACCAGCGCGACGACAACTTGTGGATGGATGCCGGCATGGTCACCACCCAGGCCGACTGGAGCCTGGATTTCGACATCGGCATGAACTTTTTTGAGTGGCATGCGCCGGTGCCCAAGGCGAATGAAATGGGCATCTTCGTGCGCGCGTTGAAGTTCTTGCTGAACATCCAGCAGGGCCAGCCAGCCCGGCGCCTGAATTGGACGATGACCGTCAATCCGCTGCTCGACACCTCGCCTGAGAATTATCACAAATGGGGCACCATGAAGCAGGGGCTGACGATGGAAAACATCGGCGAAAAGCAGCACCTGCGGGTTGAGCTGCAGACTTTCTTCCGCCTGCCCCGCTCCAACGCGCTGGTGTTCCCGATCCGCTGCTACCTGATCCGGTTTGAGGATCTGGTCACGGTGCCGAAATGGGCACGCCGCCTGCACCGCGTCATCCGCGACCTGCCGGAGGAGCTGGCCACCTACAAAGGCTTCATCGACAACCGCCCGCTGATGGTGGAATATCTGTCGCAGTTTGATGACGGCAGCCCGACCTCGGACGGTATCTGGGCAGACGACTGATTCTGAAACAACCCGGCGGGCCGTCCCTACCCCCTGTCATTCAGGCCCGCCTCACTGACTGCCGCCGCCTCTGGCCCGACAGTTTCTTTTTGCCCGGAGATAAGCGGCGTTGCACTCCCGCCCCCGCACCAGACAGCAGGCTCCGCCTGCCCCCTGTGCAGCCTTGGGCCGGGCAGCGCGCTTCGCGCGCTGCGGGCAGTTTCGGCAACATCAGCCCCATGACGCAACCGCGCCGCGCACCGCGCGGCGCCACGCCCAACTGTGCAGGGACATTTTCAGGTGTTCCGCAGCAGGCGGGAGCGCTCCGGCTGCGGCTCAGCTCGACTGCGGATACGAAATGATCGACAGATAGCGTGCGGGCAGCTTGATCAGCTGTTCCGGCCCATGCGGCGCGTCGGCATCGAAAAACAGCGTGTCTCCAGGCTTCAACGGAAAAACCTTGTCGCCATGCCGGTAATCCACCTCACCTTCCAGCATGTAAAGCAATTCAACGCCATCATGCTGGAAGGTCGGGAAGACATCCGACTCTTCGGTCAGGGAGATCATGTAAGGCTCCACCAAAACACCCGAAGCATTGGCGCCCAGATGCCCCAGCAACTGATACTGATGGCCTGCCCGCGTTCCGGCACGCTCGGTCTCGACGCCTTCGCCCGACCTGGTATGCACCGCTTCGCGGGTTTCCTCAAAACGGCGGAAGAAAGAAGTAATCGGAACGCTCAGCGCGTTGGCCAGCAATTGCAGCGTGGTCAGCGACGGGGATGTATTGCCGTTCTCGATCTTTGACAGCATTCCGATCGACAGCCCGGTCAGCGTGGCCAGATCGGCCACAGTGATCCCCTGCTGGCGCCGGAACGACCGGACCTCGCGGCCAATCGCCACTTCCAGAACTTTTTCCGCGCCGTCGCGGACCCGGTGCGGATCTTGAGAAAGGTTATTTGCCACTGCGTCGCTATCGTCTTTGGGTTTAGCCACTGTGTTATCTTCCTTATGGACGGCCTCTGACAAGCGCGCAGCGGGCGATACGCAAAAACTTTTCCGGACGCAAGAAACCACGCGAAAATTATTTTACTGGCATTACCACTTTTTCCCAAGCCCTCACCGCCACAGGAAAGAAAATTGTTGCTGTTCAACCCAGCTGAACAATAACGCTGACAAGGAAACCCGGACCATCCGGCCCGGGCTTGCAATCGCCGGCTTTCCGGGTTTCCCCATCTTCAGTCATCCAGCAGCAGCAAACAGGCGCCAAGAACCTTGCGCGTGCCGTCAAACACCACTGGTTTTTCGCCGCGCCAGCGGCTGGCGTGGCGGTGGCCGACCGGCCAGCCGGAGGTCAGGCTGCGCAGGGTTTCACCGGTCTCTGCTGCGATCCGGCCCACCCGGGTTTTCAGATTGGCATGAAAAGTGTCCCGGTGCAGCGCCTCCATTCTTAAATGAAACAATGATGACCGGCTGCGCGGTGCGATCTGCATGGCGTCCACCTGCCCATCCGCCCCGGCCCAGATCGCCAATGCACGGGCTTGCAGCCGTTCAGCCTTTTCCGATGCACCCGCCCGGAACTGCAGCACCGCCAGATTTGCGGGTGGCGCTGCCCGGCGCAGATCAATTGCCGCAAAGGCAACCCGCGCCACAATATCCGCCAGACGAAACAGCCTCATAGCCTTACGCGGGCGGTCACGTCCAGCCTCAGCCAGCGCCCGTTCCATCAGCCGTTCCCAGATCAGATCGGCGCGGGACCATCCCGCTTCGCGCGCGATCCGCATTTCCGCGTCAGGCTTAAAGCCCCAGATACGCGGCGCGGACGTGTTCATTGCCGTGAAGCTCATCTGCTGGTCCCTCCATTGCTGCATTTCCCGTTTCCAGAACATAGGCGTAGTCAGCCAGTTCCAGCGCAAGTTCGGCGTTTTGCTCGACCAAAACCACAGATAATCCGTTGGCGTTGATCTCCTCGACGATCCGGGCGATCTCCTCGACAATTACCGGCGCCAATCCCATAGACGGCTCGTCCATCAGCAAAAGCCGCGGCTTGGACATCAGCGCGCGGCCAATCGCCAGCATCTGCTGCTCACCGCCAGACATGGTCTTGGCCATCTGGGTGCGCCGTTCACGCAGGCGCGGGAAGCGCTTGAAGACATCCTCCAGATCACCCTCAATCGCCCCTTTGTCATTGCGCAAAAACGCGCCGGTGCGCAGGTTTTCCTCCACCGTCATATCAGGGAAGATCCGCCGCCCTTCCGGCACATGGGCAATGCCGTTTGCGACCACTTTATGCGCAGGCAGATGGTCGATCCGCTTGCCCTCAAAGGTGATCTCGCCCTCGGTGATCGGTATCATCCCCGACATCGCCCGCAGCGTGGTGGTCTTGCCCGCCCCGTTGCCGCCGATGATGGTGACGATCTTACCCTCCGGCACCGCAACCGAGATGTTCCGGATTGCGTTGATCTTGCCGTAGTTGACGGCAATGTTCTTCATCTCAAGCAACATGGCGCGCGCCCCCCAGATAAGCCTCGATCACCGCCGGATGGTTGCGGATTTCCTGCGGTCCGCCCTCGGCCAGAAACTTGCCAAAGCTCATGCAGGTGATGGTGTCGCACAGCCCCATGATCGCCTGCATGTCATGTTCAACGATCAGAATGGTGATTCCGTCCGCCTTCAGCCGTTCCATCAGATCCATCATCTGCCGGGTTTCTTCCGGGTTCATGCCGGTGAACGGCTCGTCCAGCAGGATCACATCCGGATGGCTGGCATAGGCCACCGCCATGCCCAGCGCCCGCTGGTGACCGTGGCTCAGATCGCCGGCGCGCTCGTGCATCACATGATCCAGGCCGAAGAACTCCAGCGCTTCCCTGGCGCGCGCCTCAGCACCGCTGCGGTCCTCCTTGTCCCAGCCGATGATCGCGGCAAAGATATTGGGGCGGAACGGCATATGGGTGCCAACCAGCGCATTCTCCAGCACCGTCAGCTCAGCAAACAGCGTCGAGTGCTGGAAGGTCCGCACCACCCCGCGCCGCGCAACCTCGTGCATTTGCAGGCCGGAGATATCCTCACCGCGCAGCAGCACCTGGCCCTCGGTCGGTTTGTAGAACCCCGAGATCATGTTGAACGTCGTGGTCTTGCCCGCCCCATTGGGGCCGATCAGACCATGGATCGAGCCATGCGCCACCTTGAACGACAGGCTGTCCACCGCTGTCAGGCCGCCAAACCGCATGGTCAGGTCTTTGACCTCAAGAAAATCAGTCATTCTGCCGGCCTCCGTTCCGGCGCGCCGCCCGCGGCACGTCTCTGGGTGAATTTCTGCACGAGGCTTTCCAGCCCATTAGGCAGGAACAGGATCGACAGGATCATGATGGCGCCGTAGATCAGCGGCCGCATCTGCTCGAGGCCCAGCTCACGCAGCACAACCTCGTTGATCACCGTCAGCACCACGCAGCCCAGGATCGGGCCGTAGAATGTCGCGGTGCCGCCAACAATCGCCCAGGTCAGCACATAGACCATCAGATCGATATCAAAGGCGTTGGGGTTAATGGTGCCAATGTAATGCGCCAGCAGAGCGCCGGAAATGCCGGCAAAGCCCGAGGCAATGGCAAAGGCCAGCGTCCGGTAGGCCCGCACATTCACGCCCGAGGCCTGCGCCAGCTTGTCCTGCCAATGCACCGCATGGAAGGTCAGACCAACCGGCGACTTTTCAATCCGCCACAGGATCCACAGGCAGACCGCCACAATGACGCCCGCGAAATAGTAATAGGACGTCGGTTCAAAGAAATCGAACTGATAGAACCCGACCGAGAAATCCGGCATCGGGTCGATCCCCTTGATCCCCTTGGCGCCACCAAACGGGTCCCGGAACCGCTTCCACAGCAGGCGGATGATTTCACCGGCAGCGAAAGAGCCGATCAGGAAATAAAACCCCTTCATCCGGAACAGCGGGAAGGACAGAAGCACTGCAATCAACGCGGCAATACCCCCGCCCAGCAGCATCGAAACCGGCACATAAACGCCCAGCTTCTTAGTCAGCAGGGCTGAGGAATAGGCCCCCACCCCCATGATCACCACATGCCCCAGCGACCATTCGCCAGTCAGCGTCAGCAGCCGGTAGCTGGCCACCAGCAGCACATTGATGGTCAGGAACACCAGGATTTCCTGCTGCGAAAAGCTAAGGCCATGCGGCAGGGCGATCAGCGCGGCCAGCGCCGCAATCCATATCAGAAGCTTAGGCACGGTCCGCACTCCCAAACAAGCCGGTGGGCTTCACGATCAGCACAACCAGCATTAAGGACAGGCCAACAATGTCTGCCAGAACGCCGTCGTAGAAAGTGGTCACAAACGTATGCACCAGCGCATAGGCGACCGAGGCAACAATGGCGCCTTCCAGCGAACCGACCCCGCCGACGATGATGACGATAAAGGCGGTAACAATCACCGAATGGCCCATATGCGGGTTGACCGAAACCAGCGGTGCGGTCAGCGCCCCGGCAATCCCGGCCAGACCGGCGCCGATGAACATGGCAATCCGCGCGGTCATGGTGATCGAAATCCCTTGCAGCGCCGCCGCTTCAGGGTCCTGGGCTGATGCGCGCAGCGCCCAGCCGAACTTGGTCCGCTTCAGAAAGTACCAAAGCGCCGACAGCAACACGATTGCGGCGATGATCACATAGAACCGCGCCACCGGCAGCCGCACCTTGTCACTGAACACAATGACTTCTTGGGTTACCGGCGGGATATGCACCATCCGCACGCCGAACCCCATCACCGCCAGCGCCTGCAGGATCATCAGAAACCCGATCGAGGCGACCAGCCCGCCCAAGGGATTATCCTTCAACGGCCTGAACAGCGTCTTTTCCATCAACAGGCCCAGACAACCCACAAACAACAGGCCTATGGCAACTGCGATAAAGAACGGCACGTGCAGGTCAGCATAAAGCGCCACAATCGCATAAGCGCCCGCCATGAACAGTTCGCCATGGGCAAAGTTGATCACCCCCATGACGCCAAAAATCAGCACAAGCCCCACAGCAACAAGGGAAATATAGCTCGCAGCATACACGGCATTCAGGCCGGTCTGCGCCAGAAGGTCCAGCATTGGATTGTCTCTTTATTCAGTCGGTCTGCGGCGCGGGGATCTGCCCCCCGGCCGCGGGATTGCCTGCCTGAAAGATCAGCTGCGCTGATCCCACATCTGGTCATAGGCCTGCATATGCTTGATCAGCAGATCGCCGTGTTTTGCGTACCAGTCCGGGATCGAACGGAATTCCTTGATCCGGGCCTTGCCGCTCTCAATCGCCACCACAGGCCAGTCGCCAACCAGCGCGTTGTCGATGCCGAACAGCTCGGTGCCCCACCACTCCGCGTCGCCAAAGGCATGCTTGCCCTTGCCCTCTTTCATCGCAGCCGCCACGGCATCCGGACTGGCCGATCCTGCCTTCTCCGCTGCTGCCTTCCACAGGTCCATGATCGAGGCATACTCCCAGCTCACCGCGCCCCATTGGCCCGGGTGGCGGGTGTTGAACTCCTCATAGAACCCATTCGGATCGGTAAAGTTTATGTTGTCGCCATTCAGCGCCGGATCATCGAAATCCGGGAACTGAAAGACAAAACCTTCCATGAACTCTTCCGAGGTCTTGGCGATCATCTGGTCATAGAAATCCGCAGTGCAGGAAATAATCTGCCCCTTGAACCCTTGCTGGAACAGCTGCTCGGCAATGGGATGCACGTAATCACTGTAGCAGGTATCGAGGCAGACAATATCCGGGGCCTTGCTGATCAGACGGGTGACAACCGGCGCAAAATCGGTGGTTGCCGGGTCAAACAGCAGCGGTTCATCCAGCATCTCGATGCCGGCGGCCTCAAACGCCGCCAAATAGGTCGCAACCGAGGGCAGGCCAAGCGCATCATCCTGCGCGCACATCACCGCGGTCTTCAGCTCCGGCTTGTTCTCGGCCAGCCACTCCACCCCGGTCACATTGTAAATCGGGTGCACCTCAGCCGGTGCAATCAGCGTGTTGGAATCGGGTGACAAATCCGATGGCAGCAAGGTCGAAAACAACATGCCGGTCTTATCCGCCACCGGCTGCACACCGGGCCAGGTGTCGCCGCCCAGCATCATGATAAAGCTGACGCCGTCCTCCCGGATCAGCTTGGTCGCCCCGGTGCGCGCTTTGGCCGGGTCGTATTCGTTGTCATAAGACACGAACTCGACATCATAGCTGCCATCGCCCAGTTTAATGCCGCCCGCGGCATTCACCCGCTCAGCCCAGATCTGGCAGCCGTCCAGTCCCGGCTTGCCCCAGGCCGCCACGGCACCGGTCAGCGGCGCCAGAAAACCGATCTTGATGGTGCTGCCTGCCGCCAGCGACGCAGCCGGCAGCCCGGCACTCATCGCGGTGACCGCCGTCGATTTAAGGAACGTCCTCCGGGTCAGCCCCGATTTCACGATCTTGGAAATCATTTTCGTCTCCCATGTTGGACCCGCCTGTTTTTACGGCGGTGTTTTCAGCAGGATGCGGTCGCCGTCTTCGGTGCCCCTTGATTTCAGCTCAACACGACTGAACCAGTTGGGGCAAATTGGCCCCATCCCGGGTCAAGGCTAGCAGCGAGTTGGTTCACCGCAAAGAAATTTTCTTTCACACAAGGGACCAAAAAGGCACCAATACAAGACCAATCGCCCTAATATACGGCAAGACAGCCTCTGAAAACGGCACAAAAACATGACCTTGCGGCACATGTTATGCAAACACTCCCTCAACCAATTTATGAACCAATTTTTTTCAGCTTTCTTGCCGCTGAACCCAAGAATCGTTAACCTTAAGACCAATCCCAGCTGTGTCAGAAGGTTGCATTGAGGCCGCCAAAACGGGTAACTGCACATCTGTCACAGCGATCAGGCGCAGGGGATTCCCCCGCCCATCCGGCCCGGAAAAACAGACCATGAGCTCAGCGGAAGACACCACCTCGCAAATCCTGACCACCCATTCGGTTGGCGCCACAGTGCAAGTCGTGATCGACACACTATTCGCCCGGATCAAGGCGGGCACCTACCCGGTGGACACCCGGCTGCCGTCAGAACGCACCCTGGCCTCGGAACTGGGCGTTGCCCGCAATACTGTGCGCGAGGCACTGGACGTTCTGGCCAGCCAGGACGTGATCCATCGCCGCCCCGGGTCCGGCAGCTTTGTCAAATTCCGCTCTGATCCCAAGCCCGAAACCACTTATTCGTCACTGGCCAAGGAAGTTTCACCGCTGGATCATTTGGTGGTGCGCGGCATCCTGGAACCGGAACTGGTGCGCCTTGCTGTGATCAACATGACCCCGCGGCAGATTGAGGAGCTGGACCAGATCCTCTCGCGCGTCGAAGCTGTGCGCACTGATCCGGGGGAATTCATCGAGGCCGAGGAAGATCTCTACCGCAAGATTGCCGAGGGTACCGGCAACCCGCTGCTGCACTCCTGCTACGAGCTGACAATCGAGGCCTGCCGCCTGTCCTACCGTACTGCGCTGCGACGCCGCCATCTGACGCCGCAGCGGATGCAGGAATACCAGAAACGCTACAACACGCTGTTCAATGCCATCGCCTCCCGCGATGTGGAATCCGCGGTGGAATTCATCAAGCTGCACCTGATCGACGAACAGAATCTACTGCTGCAGGAGGTCTAGGCCCGGCCAGTCTTCCGCCCGCTCAGCCCTTCACTGCGCGTGAGCTGACCTCGCTGCCAGGTGCACCGCTTTCCAGCCGCTGATGCCACAGCTGCCCCAACGCCGCCATTTCGGATTTCAGCAAAGCGGAATGCTGCGCCAGCCAGCCGGGGATCGATTTGAACCCGGCAATCCGCGCCTTGCCTTCCTGGATGGTCACGACAGGCCAATCGCCAACCAAGGCATTGGAAATACCGAAAATATCCTCGCCCCACCATTCTGCATGGCCAAACGCGTGGGTGACATGCCCCAACTGTTTCATCGCCGCCAGCACCGATGGAGGCTCAACGGATCCCGCCTTCTCCACCGCGCTGTGCCAGATGTCGAGGATCGCCACATACTCCCAGCTTACCGCCGACCAGCTGCCTGGGAAACGGCGGTTGTATTCCTCAAAAAACACATGCGGGCGGTTAAAGAAAAACGCCTTTTCCCGCAGCAGCGGATCGTCAAAATCCGGAAATTGGAAAACCACGCCCTCCATGAATCCGGGCGACGTCCGTTCCACCAGCTGATCATAGCCATCCATGGTGCAGCTGATAATCTGCCCCTTGAACCCTTTGGAATAGGCATATTCGGTCATCGCATGCACCATCGGCGCATAAGACGAGCACCAGCACAGGATATCGGCGCCGCTCTCCAGCATCGGGTCCACCACCGGCCCCGGATCGCTGGAACCCGCATCATACTGCACCTCGCGCAAGATCGTTTTGCCTGCAGCTTTGAACGCTGCGCGGTAAACCGCCTGTGACGGCATCCCCAGCAGATCCGCCTGGCTGCATAAGGCTACGGTTTTCAAACCCGGTTTATTTTCCGCCAGCCAGGCCACGCCGGTTACATTCTGGATCGGGTGCGCTTCGCTGGGCGCGATCAGATAAGGCGTATCGGGCGACAAATCGGATGGCAGCAGCGTCGAAGTCAGCACCTTGTTGCGCATCAGAAAATCGCGCACCGGTGCAAAGGTATCGCCGCCCAGCATCAGCATAAGCTTCACCTTATGCTTTTGAACCAGTTCCACCGCGCCCTCCAGCGAACGTTCCGGGTCATATCCGCAATCGTAGGAATGGATGCGGATCGGGTAGCGGCGGCCGCCAATCAGCACCCCGCCGGCCTTGTTCAGCCCGTCTTCCCAGATCCGGCAGCCGTTCAGTCCTGGCAGCCCCCAGCTCTCCACCCGGCCCGAAAGCGGGCCAAGAAAGCCGATATTCACTGATTCTGTCATTCCCACCGACAGCCGCGGCAGCGCCGCGCGGGCCGTCAGCTGGTGTACAAAACTGGTCGTCTTCATGGCTTGAATCCTAACAACAATTCTCTGCCCCGCCAGTCCAATCAGTGAAAAATCATATTCCTTCCGTGAAAATATGTTGACTCTGTGGTGCAATTTTGGACCTAATTGGATCAGACCAAAAGAACCAAACCAAAATATTGGTCCGTACCAATGGGAGAGCCACATGACAAAGAAACGTATCGCCATCATCGGCGCCGGCCCCTCCGGCCTGGCCCAGCTGCGCGCATTCCAGTCCGCCGCCAACAAGGGCGAAGAAATCCCTGAGATCGTCTGCTTTGAAAAGCAGGACAACTGGGGCGGACTGTGGAACTACACCTGGCGCACCGGCCTGGATGATAACGGCGAACCGGTGCATTGCTCGATGTACCGCTACCTGTGGTCCAACGGGCCAAAGGAAGGCCTGGAATTTGCCGACTATTCCTTTGAGGAGCATTTCGGCAAACAAATCGCATCCTACCCGCCGCGCGCCGTGCTGTTCGACTACATCAAAGGCCGGGTGGAAAAAGCAGACGTGCGCAAGTGGATCCGCTTCAACTCGCCGATCCGCTGGGTCGAATATAATGAGGACGCGGGCAATTTCACCGTCACCGTGCACGACCACGCCAAGGACAGCACTTACAAGGAAGACTTCGATCACGTTATCTGCGCCTCAGGCCATTTTTCGACCCCGAACGTGCCGTTCTATCCGGGTTTTGACACCTTCAACGGCCGCGTGCTGCACGCCCATGACTTCCGCGATGCGCGGGAATTCAAGGGCAAGGACATCCTGATCCTCGGCGCCTCTTACTCGGCCGAAGACATCGGCTCGCAGTGCTGGAAATACGGCGCCAAGTCGATCACAACCTCCTACCGCTCTGCGCCGATGGGCTTCAAATGGCCGGACAACTGGGACGAGGTTCCGGCGCTGGAGTCGGTCGACGGCAACACCGCAACCTTCGCGGACGGCACCCAAAAGGAAGTTGACGCGATCATCCTTTGCACCGGCTACAAGCATTTCTTCAGCTTCCTGCCGGACGATTTGCGCTTGAAAACCGCCAACCGCCTTGCCTCGGCTGACCTCTATAAGGGTGTGGTTTTTGCCCATAACCCCAAGATGTTCTATCTGGGCATGCAGGATCAGTGGTTCACTTTCAACATGTTCGACGCCCAGGCCTGGTGGGTCCGCGATGCGATCATGGGCAAGATCGAAGTCCCCGCGGACAAGGCAACCCTGCTGGCCGACGTGAAGGAGCGTGAAGCGCGCGAAGAGGCCTCGGATGACGTTAAATACGCGATCAAATACCAGGGCGACTACGTGCTGGAACTGATCGAAGAAACCGACTACCCGACCTTCGACGTGGGCGGCGCATGCCAGGCGTTCTATGAATGGAAGGGCCACAAGGCCGAAGACATCATGGCCTTCCGCAATAATTCCTACAAATCGGTCATCACCGGCACCATGGCGCCTGTCCACCACACCCCGTGGAAGGACGCCCTGGACGACTCGCTGGAGGCCTACCTGCAGAACTAGGATCTGCCTGCTTTGGCAGATCCGCCTGCGCCGTTTTCCTTCCTGGGCGGCGCAGGCACCTTTCGCCGCTGTGCGAATCCCTCTTCGCAAGCTAATATCCACCTTATGCAGCGCGATAATACCATGACACTTGGCTTCCTGATTTTCCCCGGCTTTCCAATGGCCTGCCTGACCTCGGCTATCGAGCCTTTGCGGGCGGCGAATGAAATTGCCGGCACTGAAACCTTTCACTGGAAACTGGTCTCGGAAACCGGCGCCAGCGTGAACGCCTCTGCCAATGTGGCCTTTCAGCCTGATTGCGCTCTGGATCAGGCCGAGGACATCGACACGCTGTTTCTGCTGTCCAGTCCGCAAGGCAAGTTTGAGGACCCCAAAGGCTCCAACGGCAAGCTCCGCCACCTGGCCCGCCACGGCACCACCATGGGTGCGGTGTCAGGCGGGGTGTTCCCGCTCGCGCGTTCCGGCCTGCTCGACGGGCACAGCTGCTCGGTCCACTGGTGCTACAAGGCCGCCTTCAGCGCCGAATTCCCATCGCTTGCCACCGTCGACGATGTAATTGTTCTGGACCGCCGCCGCTTTACCGCCAGCGGTGCTGCGGCAATGTTCGACCTCTCGCTCAAACTGATTGAGCAGACCATGGGCGACGCGGTGATGACCGAAGTTGCCTGCTGGTTTCAGCACCCGATGGTCCGGGCCGAGGGCGTGCGTCAGAAGATCCCCGCCTTTAAGACCGACAGCACCGCCGACAGCCTGCCCCCGCCAGTGGCCAAGGCGGTGGAGCTTTTTGCCGACAATCTGGAGCATCCGGTGTCGATCCGCGACGCCGCCAGCGAAATCGGCGTCTCCCCGCGGCAGCTGGAACGCAGCTTCAAATCCGCCACCGGGCAAAGCCCCGCAATCTATTACCGCACACTGCGGATGAACGCGGCACGGCAGCTGGTAATGTACTCCCGGGATTCCATTACCTCGATCGCCAATGCAGTTGGCTATGCCACCTCCTCAACCCTATCGCAGCACTACCGCGACAGTTTTGGCGTCACCCCGCAGGAAGAGCGCCGCAAGGTGAACCTGTTCCGGGTCCAGGACAACCGCCCGATTCCGTCAGCCTAGCGCGTCCATAATGTCTCTTGGGGCAACACATAGGTTGGCCGGGCTTTCGCTGCCAATTGCATTGGCTTTTCTCAGAACAACACCTGCACACCACCTGGATCCAGTTGTGCCGCAAGCGGCTGAGCGGCCATTTCCAAGGGCTCGTCCACTGCGGGTTCAGCAGGAACCTCTCCGGGGAAAACCGGTTGGGCTGCCAGTTGGACACCCAGCCCCAATGGCAAAGGAAGTCCCCCTAATCCCAGATCAAGATCCAGCACGATCCCATTTTCGGGAACCACATTTACATCAAAACTGCTGGACGACGTCTCGACCTCTCCATCCGGTGCTTGCAGCGTAGTTTCGACATTGATCGTAGCGGGCCCCAAGTCCCCGGATGCCGGCGCAATTGTCAATTGGGACAAATCCCAGCCCGTGACATCCAGCTCCCCTCCGGCAGGGATGCCCGCATTCCCATCCGAACTGATCACCCAATTGTCCGGAACATCGGTCAATTTGACCGCAAGCAATGCGGACGTTCCGGTGTCGATGTCCACGATGAACCCCGCATCATCATCATCTTCGATGGTACCGGCCGGGCTGGGCGTCACCAGGCTGAAATCTGTCTCTCCAGGCCCGCGCCACTCCAGAGTCATCTCTGCGTCGCCATTCAGGTCGAGGTGATGAATGACGATTTCATGCTCACCTGCGCCCATGTTGCAGGCTCCGATCTGCACAGTTGCAAGTCCCTCAACCGCATTGATAACCACAGGATCCCCATCGATCCACATGACAACGGTATCACCGCTGGTCAGCCGAAACTCATAGTTGCCCGGATCATCAACTTGGATACGTCCGGTGACCCGGGTCGCAAACACATCGGTTGATGCTACATCAAAAAACGAAAACGGGGTGCTCGGGAAATCAATGGTCTCTGTATAGAAATCTCCCAGCGGATCACTGCCAAAATCGACACCCAGAATACCTAGAACCCCATCCGCAACTGCGATCTGTTCCACATGGAAACTGGTGCTCACTGTCACAGCAGCCGGCGGGACAGCAACATCCCCGACCGTCAGGCTGAAGGTCCCGCTGCTGCTCAGCCCGCCGGGATCGGTGGCCGTGACGGTCACCGTGACCGAAGGCTCTGCCTCATGGTCCAGGCTGATGCCGTCTTTCAGCTTCAGCACCCCGCCCGTGACCTCAAACCGCGCGTCATCCACCGTATAGCTCAGCGCATCGCCCTCCGGATCGCTGGCCGAGACCGCGCCGATCACCGCCCCCGCCGCGTTTTCCGCAACCGATGCATTGTCCAGCGCTGGCGCGCCAGGGGCCTCGTTCACATCCCCGACCGTCAGGCCGAAGGTCCCGCTGCTGCTCAGCCCGCCGGGATCGGTGGCCGTGACGGTCACCGTGACCGAAGGCTCTGCCTCATGGTCCAGGCTGATGCCGTCTTTCAGCTTCAGCACCCCGCCCGTGACCTCAAACCGCGCGTCATCCACCGTATAGCTCAGCGCATCGCCCTCCGGATCGCTGGCCGAGACCGCGCCGATCACCGCCCCCGCCGCGTTTTCCGCAACCGATGCATTGTCCAGCGCTGGCGCGCCAGGGGCCTCGTTCACATCCCCGACCGTCAGGCCGAAGGTCCCGCTGCTGCTCAGCCCGCCGGGATCGGTCGCCGTGACTGTCACCGTGACCGAAGGCTCCGCCTCATGGTCCAGGCTGATGCCGTCTTTCAGCTTCAGCACCCCGCCCGTGACCTCAAACCGCGCGTCATCCACCGTATAGCTCAGCGCATCGCCCTCCGGATCGCTGGCCGAGACCGCGCCGATCACCGCCCCCGCCGCGTTTTCCGCAACCGATGCATTGTCCAGCGCAGGCGCGCCCGGGGCCTCGTTCACATCCCCGACCGTCAGGCTGAAGGTCCCGCTGCTGCTCAGCCCGCCGGGATCGGTGGCCGTGACGGTGACCGTGACCGAAGGCTCAGCTTCATGGTCCAGGCTGATGCCGTCTTTCAGCTTCAGCACCCCGCCCGTGACCTCAAACCGCGCGTCATCCACCGTATAGCTCAGCGCATCGCCCTCCGGATCGCTGGCCGAGACCGCGCCGATCACCGCCCCCGCCGCGTTTTCCGCAACCGATGCATTGTCCAGCGCTGGCGCGCCCGGGGCCTCGTTCACATCTGTGACCGTCAGGCTGAAGGTCCCGCTGCTGCTCAGCCCGCCGGGATCGGTGGCCGTGACGGTGACCGTAACCGAAGGCTCTGCCTCATGGTCCAGGCTGATGCCGTCTTTCAGCTTCAGCACCCCGCCCGTGACCTCAAACCGCGCGTCATCCACCGTATAGCTCAGCGCATCGCCCTCCGGATCGCTGGCCGAGACCGCGCCGATCACCGCCCCCGCCGCGTTTTCCGCAACCGATGCATTGTCCAGCGCTGGCGCGCCAGGGGCCTCGTTCACATCCCCGACCGTCAGGCCGAAGGTCCCGCTGCTGCTCAGCCCGCCGGGATCGGTCGCCGTGACTGTCACCGTGACCGAAGGCTCCGCCTCATGGTCCAGGCTGATGCCGTCTTTCAGCTTCAGCACCCCGCCCGTGACCTCAAACCGCGCGTCATCCACCGTATAGCTCAGCGCATCGCCCTCCGGATCGCTGGCCGAGACCGCGCCGATCACCGCCCCCGCCGCGTTTTCCGCAACCGATGCATTGTCCAGCGCAGGCGCGCCCGGGGCCTCGTTCACATCTGTGACCGTCAGGCTGAAGGTCCCGCTGCTGCTCAGCCCGCCGGGATCGGTGGCCGTGACGGTGACCGTGACCGAAGGCTCTGCCTCATGGTCCAGGCTGATGCCGTCTTTCAGCTTCAGCACCCCGCCCGTGACCTCAAACCGCGCGTCATCCACCGTATAGCTCAGCGCATCTCCCTCCGGATCGCTGGCCGAGACCGCGCCGATCACCGCCCCCGCCGCGTTTTCCGCAACCGATGCATTGTCCAGCGCAGGCGCGCCAGGGGCCTCGTTCACATCTGTGACCGTCAGGCTGAAGGTCCCGCTGCTGCTCAGCCCGCCGGGATCGGTGGCCGTGACGGTGACCGTGACCGAAGGCTCTGCCTCATGGTCCAGGCTGATGCCGTCTTTCAGCTTCAGCACCCCGCCCGTGACCTCAAACCGCGCGTCATCCACCGTATAGCTCAGCGCATCGCCCTCCGGATCGCTGGCCGAGACCGCGCCGATCACCGCCCCCGCCGCGTTTTCCGCAACCGATGCATTGTCCAGCGCAGGCGCGCCAGGGGCCTCGTTCACATCCCCGACCGTCAGGCTGAAGGTCCCGCTGCTGCTCAGCCCGCCGGGATCGGTGGCCGTGACGGTGACCGTGACCGAAGGCTCTGCCTCATGGTCCAGGCTGATGCCGTCTTTCAGCTTCAGCACCCCGCCCGTGACCTCAAACCGCGCGTCATCCACCGTATAGCTCAGCGCATCGCCCTCCGGATCGCTGGCCGAGACCGCGCCGATCACCGCCCCCGCCGCGTTTTCCGCAACCGATGCATTGTCCAGCGCTGGCGCGCCAGGGGCCTCGTTCACATCCCCGACCGTCAGGCCGAAGGTCCCGCTGCTGCTCAGCCCGCCGGGATCGGTCGCCGTGACTGTCACCGTGACCGAAGGCTCCGCCTCATGGTCCAGGCTGATGCCGTCTTTCAGCTTCAGCACCCCGCCCGTGACCTCAAACCGCGCGTCATCCACCGTATAGCTCAGCGCATCGCCCTCCGGATCGCTGGCCGAGACCGCGCCGATCACCGCCCCCGCCGCGTTTTCCGCAACCGATGCATTGTCCAGCGCAGGCGCGCCCGGGGCCTCGTTCACATCTGTGACCGTCAGGCTGAAGGTCCCGCTGCTGCTCAGCCCGCCGGGATCGGTGGCCGTGACGGTGACCGTAACCGAAGGCTCTGCCTCATGGTCCAGGCTGATGCCGTCTTTCAGCTTCAGCACCCCGCCCGTGACCTCAAACCGCGCGTCATCCACCGTATAGCTCAGCGCATCGCCCTCCGGATCGCTGGCCGAGACCGCGCCGATCACCGCCCCCGCCGCGTTTTCCGCAACCGATGCATTGTCCAGCGCTGGCGCGCCCGGGGCCTCGTTCACATCTGTGACCGTCAGGCTGAAGGTCCCGCTGCTGCTCAGCCCGCCGGGATCGGTGGCCGTGACGGTGACCGTAACCGAAGGCTCTGCCTCATGGTCCAGGCTGATGCCGTCTTTCAGCTTCAGCACCCCGCCCGTGACCTCAAACCGCGCGTCATCCACCGTATAGCTCAGCGCATCGCCCTCCGGATCGCTGGCCGAGACCGCGCCGATCACCGCCCCCGCCGCGTTTTCCGCAACCGATGCATTGTCCAGCGCTGGCGCGCCAGGGGCCTCGTTCACATCCCCGACCGTCAGGCCGAAGGTCCCGCTGCTGCTCAGCCCGCCGGGATCGGTCGCCGTGACTGTCACCGTGACCGAAGGCTCCGCCTCATGGTCCAGGCTGATGCCGTCTTTCAGCTTCAGCACCCCGCCCGTGACCTCAAACCGCGCGTCATCCACCGTATAGCTCAGCGCATCGCCCTCCGGATCGCTGGCCGAGACCGCGCCGATCACCGCCCCCGCCGCGTTTTCCGCAACCGATGCATTGTCCAGCGCAGGCGCGCCCGGGGCCTCGTTCACATCTGTGACCGTCAGGCTGAAGGTCCCGCTGCTGCTCAGCCCGCCGGGATCGGTGGCCGTGACGGTGACCGTGACCGAAGGCTCTGCCTCATGGTCCAGGCTGATGCCGTCTTTCAGCTTCAGCACCCCGCCCGTGACCTCAAACCGCGCGTCATCCACCGTATAGCTCAGCGCATCTCCCTCCGGATCGCTGGCCGAGACCGCGCCGATCACCGCCCCCGCCGCGTTTTCCGCAACCGATGCATTGTCCAGCGCAGGCGCGCCAGGGGCCTCGTTCACATCTGTGACCGTCAGGCTGAAGGTCCCGCTGCTGCTCAGCCCGCCGGGATCGGTGGCCGTGACGGTGACCGTGACCGAAGGCTCTGCCTCATGGTCCAGGCTGATGCCGTCTTTCAGCTTCAGCACCCCGCCCGTGACCTCAAACCGCGCGTCATCCACCGTATAGCTCAGCGCATCGCCCTCCGGATCGCTGGCCGAGACCGCGCCGATCACCGCCCCCGCCGCGTTTTCCGCAACCGATGCATTGTCCAGCGCAGGCGCGCCAGGGGCCTCGTTCACATCCCCGACCGTCAGGCTGAAGGTCCCGCTGCTGCTCAGCCCGCCGGGATCGGTGGCCGTGACGGTGACCGTGACCGAAGGCTCTGCCTCATGGTCCAGGCTGATGCCGTCTTTCAGCTTCAGCACCCCGCCCGTGACCTCAAACCGCGCGTCATCCACCGTATAGCTCAGCGCATCGCCCTCCGGATCGCTGGCCGAGACCGCGCCGATCACCGCCCCCGCCGCGTTTTCCGCAACCGATGCATTGTCCAGCGCTGGCGCGCCAGGGGCCGTGTTGACCGAAGGATCGCTGGGATCCGGGTCCGTAGGTGTCGGATCCACCGGGTCCGGGCCCGTAGGCGTCGGGTCCACCGGGTCCGGGTCGGTAGGCGTCGGGTCCACCGGGTCCGGGTCCGTAGGCGTCGGGTCCACCGGGTCCGGGCCCGTAGGCGTCGGGTCCACCGGGTCCGGGTCCGTAGGCGTCGGGTCCACCGGGTCCGGGCCCGTAGGCGTCGGGTCCACCGGGTCCGGGTCGGTAGGCGTCGGGTCCACCGGGTCCGGGTCCGTAGGCGTCGGGTCCACCGGGTCCGGGCCCGTAGGCGTCGGATCCACCGGGTCCGGGTCGGTAGGCGTCGGGTCCACAGGGTCCGGGTCCGTAGGCGTCGGGTCCACCGGGTCCGGGTCCGTAGGCGTCGGGTCCACCGGGTCCGGGCCCGTAGGCGTCGGGTCCACCGGGTCCGGGTCGGTAGGCGTCGGGTCCACCGGGTCCGGATCCGTAGGCGTCGGGTCCACCGGGTCCGGGCCCGTAGGCGTCGGATCCACCGGGTCCGGGTCGGTAGGCGTCGGGTCCACCGGGTCCGGGTCCGTAGGCGTCGGGTCCACCGGGTCCGGGCCCGTAGGTGTCGGGTCCACCGGGTCCGGATCCGTAGGTGTCGGGTCCACCGGGTCCGGGTCCGTAGGTGTCGGGTCCACCGGGTCCGGGTCCGTAGGCGTCGGGTCCACTGGATCCGGGTCCGTAGGCGTCGGGTCCACAGGGTCCGGGTCCGTAGGTGTCGGATCCACCGGGTCCGGGTCCGTAGGTGTCGGGTCCACCGGGTCCGGGTCCTGCGGAGTGCCAGGCTTACCGGTTAGACTTCCGGCAGGAGGCGCAGGAGAAAACAAGGCCTGTGGCCCGGCATCACTGCTTTGAAAGGCGCCCGCATTGCCGGACGGTTCGGCAATTGATGCTGGCAATGCGGCTTGCTGCAAATCCGGCGCAGCCGTCGTATCTTCCCCACCAATGGCAGAAGGCGCGGCGGGCGGCCGCCCTTGATCCGGCAAAGCTAAAGAAGGATCTTCTAAATCGTCGGTTTCAGCTGGCTTTTGCGCAGCACGGCCTGGCTGACTGCCGGTTTTTTGCGGCAGCACATCCCAGTCATCGCCCTGAGCTTTGTCCATTCCAGGGTAGTCCATAGTACCGCGATGCAAAAGAGACTGACGCTCTCCATTATCGGTGCCATCCCCCTCACCGAACTTTGGCGCCGTATTTGCCGCTTTCGTACGCAATTCACGCTCTGTTTCCTGAACCCGGACCCCAATCGGTTCAGCACTGAAATTTCCGGCACCTCCTGTGCCAAACGGATTATCCGCAGCCATCTAAAACTCCCCGGCAGAACATTACCATTTCACTCAACAAATACCCCGGGCAACGGCCAGCAACGTCCGGCGCCCTGATGCTTTCCTGTATGTTAATAACATTCAACTCCACCATAAGGCGAATGGAGTGTCTGTAAATTTGCACCTAAATTGTAGCCGCCCTTGTTCAGCCGTTTACGCGGGATAAAGAGAAGATCCGCAATATTCAATCTATAGTAGTGTTTGTGTTTAAGGGGTAATTATGTCGGGGACAGGCCAGTCCAGCACTGCCGCATTGCGGCCGGGTGTTTTGAAACTCGATCCCGATTCAATTCTTTCAGCGATCATCATCAATCTTCTGACACTCGCCTTACCTGTTGCGATGCTTCTGGTTTTCGGCCGGGTCATTCCCAATGAATCTTATGACACTCTGTTCGGGATTTTTCTGGCCCTGATTGCCGTCTTGCTGATCGACTTTGTGCTGAAGGCAGCGCGCGCCCACTACGTGCTGGAAACCGCACGGCATGAGGGGGAACGGGCAGGCGAAACCTTGTCCGGTGCCCTGTTTGAAGGCGCTCCCGGCGCGTTGGAGCAGATGGGACAGGAAGCCGCTGTTGAACGTCTGATGGGGGTGCTGGGCCTGCGCCACGCTGTGAAAGAGCAGATCGTCAAAATGTCGGTAGATCTGGCGTTTTCCGTAATTTTCCTGCTGGTTATTGCCGCAATGGGCGGCTGGCTGGTGGCGGCTCCGCTCACCGTGATAGCCGGGCTGCTGCTGACGGTTGCACTGCTGCGGCCGCCCTACCGGACAGCTTCGCAGCTGCAGCGGGAATACGACAAACGCAGGCTGTCATTCCTGCAGGAGATCCTGCAGCGGGCACAGCTGATCAAGCTGCTTGGCCTGGAACATCAGATGCTGCGCCGGTATGAGCTGCTTCATGCCAGTGCCTCTGCGTCCGGGGAAAAAATCATCCGGGTGAGCAACGCCGGACAGGCTGCAGCCAGTGCCGGTTCCCAGATCGCTACAGTCCTGACCTGCGCCCTGGGAGGGCTGCTTGCCATACAAGGCAGCCTGTCAGTTGCAGAACTGGCTGCCAGCATGCTGCTGACCGGACGTGCCGTGCAGCCGGTCATCCAGCTGACATTTCTAAGTGCCGTCAAGGATGACGACAGGGCACGGACCTCCGGGCTGGCCAAGGTGGCTGCAGTGAAGAAAGCCGCCGCAGCGCCGGTGCGTGTCCCGGTGACCGGGGCGATCACCGTGAAAGGTTTATCTCTGGACCGGCCCGGGAAAAACGGCAGCTGGTTCCGCAATATCAGTTTTTCGGCGGCACCCGGGCAGCTGATTGCCATTGAAGGCGGTGTCCAGTGCTGCTCGGGGGCGTTCCTGCGGATCCTTGCCGGCGAAGTCCCGGCCAGCAGCGGAACGGTTTATCTGGACGGGCCCGGATATGTTGACCCGGACGCCGCCAACTCCCCGCCAGGCCTGGTGTTTGAGCCACGGCAGCCTGTGCTGACGGATGGCGAAATTCTGGAGAACCTCACCCTCTTCGACCCCCAGCGGCACACCAAAGCCCTGCAGGCCGCAGCCTCGAAACTTGGCGTCAGCAGCCAGCTCGCCCAGCTTCCCAACGGGGTGCACAGCCAAGTTGCGCGCAATGGCCAAGGTGCCGGCAGCCCGGGGTTTTTCAGGCGTCTGGCGCTGGCAAGAACATTTGCGCAGCAACCCGCAATTCTGTTGCTTGAAGATCCTTTTGCCGACTTGGACCCGGACGGGGTGCGGGCGCTCGAAACGCTGCTGCTGTCCTTGCAAGGCAAGACAACCTGCGTGCTGACCCGGGCCGCCCCGGCAATTCTGGATGCTGCCAATACGATCATCCGGCTCAGCCCTGAACCCGCTGCGCCCAGCGGCACGCGATGACCCAACAGGGCGGAGATCTGATATGAACAGTATCAACACCGGCTTTGAGCAGCTGGACGGCGCCCGGATGCACGGGCCGCACAGCAGTGTTCTTAAGTGGGCGGCAAGCAGGCAGCAGCAGGCAGAACCGGCGCGTGCCGCAGAACTGCTGACGGCCTTGATGCGGTTTGGCGGCTGGGACGCGATGGAGGCACAGGCGCGCGCGGCACTGCCGCACGGGCGCAGCAATTTTGACGGCTGGGATTTATGTGACGCGCTGATTGCCTTGCGGGTTCCGTACCTGCGCCAGGATGGCCGTGCTGCGCAAGGCCCGGCAGAATCGGGGATCAGCCTTTACATCCGCCGGGATGGCAGCTTTCGCCTAGCCAGCCCTGCGTCAGGGCGGGCGATGGCAGGCCCCGATGAAACCCGGCTGTCTTTGCTTCCGGCGTCGGATGCCAGCCGCCGGCCGGCAGCGCAAAGCACTGCGGCGCTCCTCAAGGGGCTGCAAGACCATGTCTGGTCGCTGCTGTTTGCCTCTTCTGCCATCAACCTGGCCGGGCTGCTGACCCCGATTTTTGTCGTTCTCGTCTACAACCGCGCAATTCCGGCGGGCGCACCGGGGGTAATCACTGTGCTGGCCGCCGGGCTTTTTCTGGCCCTCGCAACAGAGCTTGCCATCCGCCGGATCCGCAGCCGTGCCCTGGTCAGCCTGGCAGCACAGCTGGAGCACCGGCTGAGCCTTGCATTGCTGGAAAAACTGATGGTCTTCCCAAGCGCCTTGCAGCAGCAATCGGCCTCGCAACAGCAGCGGGCCCGGCTGAAGCAGTTTGAGACGGTCAGGGATGCACTGGTGGGTCCGCTGATGCAGGTCGCCCTCGACGCTCCATTTGTGGTGATTTTCGGCGCGCTCCTGTTCTATATTGCGCCGCCTGTCGGGTTCGCGGCCCTGGCTGCGGCGCTTGCACAACTGGCGTTCCTTGCAGCTTTTGCACCGCACCTGCGCCGTCAGGAAGTGATTGCAAACGATGCCGCACGCGATTGGCGGAAGCTGTGCGAAACCGTCGTCAGCCAGCGCTGGCATTTGCGGCGTCTGCATGGCGCCAAACCCTGGAGGCAACGCTTCCACGCCTCCCTTGCCAATGCGCTGAACGCCTCCATGCGGCAGCAGTTCCTGATCGAGCTTTCAGCCCATGCCTCCCAGTTTCTCATCCTGCTGGCCGGGGTGGCCGGCGGGCTGCTGGCAACCAGAATGGCGATCCAGGGGGAGCTGACCATTGGCGGCTTCGTCGCAATTCTAGTGATGATCTGGCGGTTCCTGTCCCCGGTCCAGTCTCTGGCCCGGGCAACAGGCCAGGCGCTGGCCGTCCGGCAAAGCTTGCGGGACATCGACAAGATTCTGGCCCAGCCAGAGGAATTGCGCCGCGAAGTGGCCCCCCGCACCGCACCGCCGGTGGCAGCACCGGTGGTGGTGGAACAGGCTGCTCTGCGGTTCGGCGGCAGCGGCGACCTGGCCCTGGCCGGCGCAAGCCTGAGCTTGCACAGCGGCACCATAACCGTTCTGTCCGGCGCCAACATGTCAGGCAAGACCCTGCTGGCGGAAATCTTGCCAGGATTGCACCAGCTTGCGGCCGGACGGGTTCTGTTCAACGGCACCGACCAGCGGCATGTTCCGGTGGACGACCTTCGCGGCGCAATCGCCTTTGCGCCTCAAGAACCAGCCTTCGTCTATGGAACGATCTGGCAGAATTTTGAACTCGCCCTGCCTGGCGCGTCGCAGCGGGAGGTTCTGGACGTCCTGGAGGAAGCAGGGGTCCGCAGCGAAATCGAAGCGCTGCCGGACGGCATGAACACCCGCCTGACAGTCGAAGCCAGCGGCCGCCTGCCGCAAGAACTGCTTCAAGGCATGTCGCTTGCCCGTGCCCTGTTGCAAGCCGGACCGATCCGTATCTTCGATCAGCCCTGCGAAGGGCTGGACCCCAAACATGCCCAACGGATCCGCGCCGCCATTGCCCGGCGGCGGGCAAGCAGCACCACGCTGCTGATTTCAAACCGGCCCGGGGATCTTGCTCTGGGGGACAGTTTCACAGTGCTGCACCGCGGGCGAACGGTGCTGAACGGCAAGGGCCGCAAAGGGCGCGACAAGGCCAGCGCGTTTTTGAACGGCACCCTGACCGGCGGATAGAGGCAAGGAGACAGTGATGGAGCAGGAAACAACAACCCTTTGGACTCCCAGCCTGGACGAGGCCAAGAAACGGGGACTGAATGTGATCCACAAACCGGTCACCGGAACATCCCGCCGGGTGGCGCGCATACTGTTTGCGGCGCTGGCGGCTGCAACGGCCTGGGGCTGGTATGCGGAACTGCCGGAACTGACCTATGCCAAGGGCCGGCTGGTGCCGTCGTCAAACCCGCGCCCGGTCGAACATCCAGACGGCGGCGTCCTGGACGAAATCCTGGTGCGGGAGGGCCGTTTTGTCGAGGCGGGCACCCCCGTGGCCCGGCTGTCCGCCAACCTGCTGACAGAAGAACAGGGGCGGCTCAATGTCCGTGAAGCTGCCCTGTCACGCGACACCGCCCGTTTGAAGTCTGTTATTTCGGTGATCAGCGGCACACTATCCGGCAGTGCCGCCCGCGGTCAGTTGGAACCGGGCCACAGGCTGCTGGCCCAGCTGGATGCGTTTGAGGCCAGCCGCGCCCGCCACCGGGCCAGGATCTCCGAGCTGGAGCGGGCGCTTGAAATCCGCCAGCAGATCCTGGGAAACGCCCGCCGCCGCGAAGAAACCTTTGCAATCGAGCAATCCGCCGCCCTTGCGCTGCATGGCAAGGGGCTGCTCAGCACCACCGCGATGAGCCGGCTGAGCGCGCAGCAGCTTGAGATCGAAGGCGACCGGCTGCGGGCCTTTGCGGCACTGGCGGATGGTGAACGCAACCTGCACGAAGCCCGCCGCCAGGAACAGGAATTCGTGGCAGGTATCAAGGACACGCTGATGTCTGAACTGGAAACAGAAGAAGAAGAGCTTGCCTTGGTTTTACAGGCTTCGGCTGACAATGCCGCCCGTCAGCAGCGGCTGACCATCCTGTCCTCGGTGCCCGGGATTGTGCAAAAGCTGCATTTCAGCGGACCCGGCGAGGTTGTTGCCCCGGGGGAACCCATCGCCGAGATCCTGCCGACCCAGGACAGGCTGATTGCCGAGGTTGAGATCCAGCCTCAGGACATTGGCCACGTTGCAATTGGCGATCCGGTGGAGCTGAAATCCACCACGTTTGATGCCAGGCAATACGGCGTGCAGGCGGGTGAAGTCTTTGAAATCTCGCCGAACTCCCGCCTGAACGAGCGTAATGAGGCGTATTTTGACGTCCGGATCGCGCTTATTGATGAAACCGCCGATGCAGAAACTCTAAGCAGCCGCCTGTCCGCCGGCATGGAAGTGAACGCGGCCATCCGGACCGGCGAGCGCACGGTTCTGGACTACATCCTGGCCCCAATCGCCGACCCGATCAGCCGCGCCTTTCACGAACGCTAAGCGGTGGCCATCGTTGCCCCGGCCGGGGCACCAAACAGCACAAAGGCAGCCGCCCGTTGCGGACGGCTGCCTTGTTCTGACCAGCCTCGTTCAGATAACCGATCTTGCGGCTGCCATCAGCGCATGATGCAGCGAGGCTGCAGAGGAACGCGGGCCGATGATCGAATACTGCTGCCCCGGAGCATGGCACAGCAGAAAGACGCCAAGATGCTCCATCGAGGTGCGCACCGCACCCCCCGCTTTTGCGCCGCGGATATCAGCATTGCACAGCCGCTCCAGCACATCAGAACAGCGCGCGCCTTCCAGGTCGAAGCGGCACCAGCCGTCGGTCTGCTCCACCACGGAACCGGCCTCGCCGACGGCCAGTTTCAGCTCACCCGCCAGCAGCTCGTGGCTGTCATGCGGGGCAGAGACCATCCACAGATCCGGCCCCATCCACCAGGTGGAAAACACACCGTGCTCACTCCAAGCGGCAGGCTCCGGCAACACCCCGCCCAGGTAAGACGCAGCCGCAGATTTCACCGCCTCTTCCTGCCCCTGGCGCGCCGCCAGGGAGGCCAGCGCCCGGTCCGTGACCTCGTGGATCAACAGACCGGTGAAGTTATCCGCCCGCGGCTCATGCCCGCCCAGCGGAGAGATGGCTTTCAGTCCATGATTATCAAACTTACCCACGGAGACGCTCCCCTTCCGGATCCACAAAATGCGCGCTGACAACTTCGACCCGGGTTTCCTTGCCCTCCAGCGGGTTGACCGCGCGGATCACCTCGCCCTTGCGCGCATCACCCCGCTTCAGGAAGCCGATACCGATCGCGCATCCCAGCACCGGCGAATAGGCGGCAGAGGTTATATAACCCTGATCGGTGGCCGCGCTGACTTCGCCGTCAGCGTTCATCAAATGCGACCCGGCCGGCACCGGATCGGCGGCATTCACCGGTTTGAAACCGACCAGCTTCAGCGCATCTTCCCGATTCATGCCCTCGCGCTCGCTCAGCGTGTTGCCGATACAGTCCTTCTTCTTGCTGACCATCCGTCCCATGCCAAGGTTCAGCGCCGAGGTTGTCCCGTTCAGCTCGTTACCGGCAGCATGACCCTTCTCGATCCGCATGACGCCCAGCGCCTCGGTGCCATAGGGCACCGCGCCGAACTCCTCGCCCGCTTCCATCAGCTTGCGGATCATCGCATCACCGTAACGGGTCGGAACCGCGATCTCATAGGCCAGCTCGCCCGAAAACGAGATCCTGAACAGCCGCGCCCGGCAGCCGCCCGCCACGGTGACTTCACCGCAGCCCATAAAGGGAAACGCCTCGTTCGAGAGGTCGAACTCTGGGTCCACCACCTTTTGCAGCAGCTTGCGGGCATTCGGACCGGCCACCGCGAACTGTGCCCAGGCCTCGGTGGTCGAGATCAGCTGCACATCCATATCCGGGAACAGGCACTGGCGCGCAAACTCCATGTTGCGGTAAACCAGAACGGCGTTGGCGGTGGTGGTGGTGACCACGAAATGATCCTCGGCAAAGCGCGCCGCGGTGCCGTCGTCATAGGCAATGCCGTCCTCGCGCAGCATCAGACCGTAACGGACCTTGCCCACCGGCAGTTTGGCAAAGGCATTGGCGTACATCTTGTTCAGGAACGCCGCCGCATCCGTGCCCTGCACGTCGATCTTGCCCAGCGTGGTCACATCGCAGATGCCGACCGAGTTCCGGGTCTGCAGCACCTCGCGGTCCACCGACTGACGCCAATGGGTTTCGCCCGCCTTGGGGAACCACTGGGCGCGCAGCCACTGGCCGACCTCGACAAATTCCGCACCCTGCTCCTCAGCCCATTTGTGGCTGGGGGTCTTGCGGGTGGGCCGGAATTCCTCGCCGACCGAGCGGCCTGCCATCACGCCAAAGGACACTGGCGTATAGGGCGGGCGGAACATGGTGGTGCCGACCTCGGGGATCTGCTTGCCCGCCAGTTCGGCCATGATCGCCAGGCCGCCCATGTTGGAGGTTTTGCCCTGATCGGTCGCCATGCCCAGCGTGGTATAGCGCTTCAGGTGCTCGACCGAACGGAAGTTCTCCTGATGCGCCAGCTTCACGTCTTTGACGGTAACGTCGTTCTGCTGGTCCAGCCAGGCGCGGCCCTTGCCTTCCTTCACGTACCAGAAGGGGGTCACGTTGACGGGCGCATCCTCGGCCTCGGGCAGATCACCGGCCTTGGCTTCGATCCCCAGTTCCGACAGCGCGGCCACGGCGCCCTCGGCACCGGCGCGCAGAGCGGCAGCGGTGGAAAAATTGCCGTTTGCAGCACCGGCCACAGACATGTTTTGCGGCAGTGTCCCCGCGGGGACAAAGGCTGCAATGTCTTCACGCCAGGCCGGGCGGCCGCGCTGGTGGCAGGTCAAATGCACGTTCGGGTTCCAGCCGCCCGAGACCGCCAGCGCGCCGCAAGGCACGTCGCGGGTGGTTCCATTGGCCAAACGCAGCTGAACCATTTCCAGGCCCAGCCGGCCCTTGGTGTCAATCACCTGCGCACCGGCAAACAGCTCGGCGCCGTCAACCTTGGGCGCATCGGCGCGGGTGTCGATCACCGCAGCCACATTCACACCCTTGGCGATCAGGTCAGACACAGTGCGGTGGCCGTCGTCATTGTTGGTGAAGACCGCAACACTCTGATCCGGCGTCACCGCCCAGCGGTTGGCATAGGCACGCACCGCACCGGCCAGCATCACGCCCGGACGGTCGTTGTTTTCAAACGCGATGGGACGCTCGGTGGCGCCAGCCGCCAGCATCGCCCGCTTGGAATAGATCCGCCACAGGATCTGCCGCGGCTTGCCTGCTTCCGGCGCCATCACGTGGTCGGCAGTACGCTCCACCGCGCCATAGATACCGTGGTCGAAGGCCCCGATGATGGTCGTACGCGGCATCACCCGCACATTGTCCATCGCGGCCAGTTCTGCCTGCACCTGCGCCACCCAGGCAGCACCGGTCAGATCACCAATGCCAAAGCTTTCGGCATTCAGCCGCCCGCCCAACAGGAAATCCTCGTCAGCAATGATCACCTGCGCGCCGGCCCGGCCAGCGGTCAGAGCCGCCATCAGGCCGGTAGGACCGGCGCCGATCACCAGCAGGTCGCAATGCAGGAAACCCTTATCATAGGCGTCCGGGTCGTCCTCGAAACTGATGCTGCCCAGACCCGCGGCCTTGCGGATGATCGGTTCATAGAGTTTTTCCCAGAACGCCGCCGGCCACATGAAGGTTTTGTAGTAAAAACCCGCCGTCAGGAAGTTCGAAAACCGGTCGTTGATCGCCATGAAGTCATGCTGCAAGGACGGCCAGCGGTTCTGCGAGTTTGCTTCCAATCCCTCGTACAGCTCAGCCGTGGTGGCGCGGGTGTTCGGCTCCTGCCGCCCGCCGCTGCGCAGCTCAACCAGCGCGTTGGGTTCTTCGGAACCCGCAGTCAGCACGCCCCGCGGACGGTGGTATTTGAACGAGCGGCCCATCAGCCGCACGCCGTTTGCCAGCAGGGCCGAGGCCAGCGTGTCGCCCTCAAACCCTTTGTAGCGTTTACCGTCAAAGGAGAAGGTCAGTGTCTTGCTGCCCTTGATCAGCCCGCCATCCAGGCGGTTGACCTGCACGCCTTTGCGGGCGCCGGTGCTGCCGTCGGCCTGAAAGGCCACGCGGTCGGCGTTCATTACTGCATCAGTCATTTGCTGCGCCCCCTTGCCCGGGCCACATCGCGGGCCAGCTCAACGTTCAGGATTTCATGGGTCACGGTGTTGCGGGTCACCACCAGCCAGGAGCGGTCGCCCTGCTCGTGGAACCACAGCTCGCGGTGTTCGCCCGCCGGATTGTCGCGCAGGTACAGGTAGTCGTGAAACTGGTCCGCCGCGTCTTCGGCCTGCCAGTCAGGCCGGTCGATCAGGCTGGCGTCGCCCAGATAGGTGAATTCCTGCGAGTCGCGCGGCCCGAGGATCGGATGGGTAATAATCATCGTCTGGTCCTTTCCTCAGTGCAGGTTCGGCTGGGCGCCCTGGCCCTTTTCATCAATCATGCAGCCGCGGCGGAACCGGTCGAGCCGGTATTCCGCGGCTACCTTGTGCGGCGTGTCCGTCGCCAGCAGATGCGCATAGCACCAGCCCGAAGCCGGGGTCGCCTTGAACCCGCCGTAGCACCAGCCGCCGTTGAAATAGAGCCCGTCCACATGGGTCTTATCGATGTAGGGAGAGCCGTCCATCGACATATCCATGATGCCGCCCCAGCTGCGCAGCATCCGCACCCGGCCTAAGCTGGGGATCAGCGCCATGCCGCCTTCCATCACGTCCTCGACAACCGGCAGGTTGCCGCGCTGCGCATAGGAATTGTACATGTCCAGATCGCCGCCAAAGACCAAACCGCCCTTGTCGGACTGGCTGCAGTAAAAATGACCGGCACCAAAGGTGATCACCCCGTCCAGAACCGGCTTCAGCCCTTCGGACACGAACGCCTGCAGCACGTGGCTTTCGATCGGCAGGCGCATGCCCGCCTTCTCCATCACCCGGCTCGACGATCCGGCGACGCAGCTTGCCACCTTGTTGGCGCCGATGAAGCCCTTGGTGGTTTCCACACCCAGGCATTTGCCGTTCTCGATCTTGAAACCGGTGACTTCGCAGTTCTGGATTATGTCCACGCCGCGCAGGTCCGCCCCGCGGGCATAGCCCCAGGCCACCGCATCGTGGCGCACGGTGCCGCCGCGGCGGTGCAGCAAACCGCCCTTGATCGGGAAACGCGCGTTGTTGAAGTTCAGGAACGGATACATGGCGCGGACGCCGTCAACATCCAGCAGCTCCGCGTCGGATCCGTTCAGGATCATTGCATTGCCCCGCCGCCGCGCCGCATCGCGCTGCGCGTCCGAGTGTACAAGGTTCAGAATGCCGCGCTGGCTGACCATGGCGTTGTAGTTGAAGTCCTGCTCCAGCCCTTCCCACAGCTTCAGCGAAAGCTCGTAAAACGGCTCATTGCCGTCCAGCAGGTAGTTGGAGCGGATGATGGTGGTGTTGCGGCCCACATTGCCGCCGCCGATCCAGCCCTTCTCAATCACCGCGACATTGGTCAGCCCATGATTTTTAGCCAGGTAATAGGCCGTCGCCAGCCCGTGGCCGCCGCCGCCGATGATCACCACATCGTAGCTTTTCTTGGGTTCCGGATCGCGCCAGGTCGGGCGCCATCCCTTGTGGCCCG
Source organism: Leisingera sp. NJS204 (assembly GCF_004123675.1). NCBI lineage: Bacteria > Pseudomonadati > Pseudomonadota > Alphaproteobacteria > Rhodobacterales > Roseobacteraceae > Leisingera > Leisingera sp. NJS204. The sequence goes on from NZ_CP035417.1 coordinate 3,724,878, forward strand.
TCAGGGCCTCCTTGATTACTTTCAGGCCGGAGTACCGCATGATGTCCTCATCAACTGTCCCCGACAGATTTGTTGAGAAATGCGGCAATTCACAGTGTGATTTCGGACATCAGCGGCGCCATATGCGTCAGAAACAGGATATCACCAATGCGGCCGCAGCATTCTCCTCGCACTGCGAAATGCACAGGAACTTACTTAACCAATTGTATTTAAAATATATACTTGAAACAAAGTGGAACGGCGTCACGATTTCAGAATACGCGCGGTTTGCGTCACCCACCCCGGTATCCGCGCCAAATGCGTCAGAAACGACTCACTCAGACAGGTCGATCTCATCCAGCTCGTTCAATAGGTCCAACAGCGCCTCATAGCGGTCCTCACCCATCTTCTGACGGGTCCGGTTCATCAGCGCGAGGCTCGCCTCAATGTTGCCGGCGATGACCTTCTCCCCCTCCGGTGCGATCTGCACCACCTGGCGGCGGCGGTCTTCCTTGTCCCGCTCCCGGGTAATCAGCTGCTTTTCCTCAAGTTTCTGCAAGATCCGCGTCAGGCTTGGCAGCAGCAGGCAGGCCAGCTCGGCGATCTGGGTCGGATCAATCGGCCCGCTCTCCTGCACCACCCGCAGGACACGCCATTGCTGTTCGGTCAGACCGGCTCCGCTCAGCAGCGCGCGGATCGGTCCCATCACACGCTCCCGCGCCCTGAGAAGGGCAATCGGCAGCGAACGGTCGGTGGAGGGCATCATCCTGGTCATGCCCGATTATCACCCCGCTTCCGGCTAAACGCAATTGCCGCTTGGGTTTCTTCTGCTTGACTCACAGCAGTGCATTTGCTACACATGTTAAGTAATTCAGAAAAGGTAGCTGACATGCCGCACATCACGCTGGACTACTCGGCCAACATGGAGGCGCGCAGTGATATCGCCGCCCTGTGCACCCACCTGCGGCAGGCTGCAGCGGCCACCGGCGTGTTCCCTCTGGCGGGCCTCCGGGTCCGGGCTTTTGCGGCCAATCATGTCTCAATCGCCGACGGCGATCCGCAGCATGGATATATCGACATCTCCATCCGGCTGCGGGCCGGCCGCGATCTGGAAACCCGCAAACGCGCCGCCCAGACGGTATTTGACGCGGCCCGCACCTTCCTCGAACCAGCAATGCAGCAGCATTCCATCGCGCTGTCGCTGGAGATGCGCAACATCGACCCTGAGCTTTCCCCGAAATGCGGCACCATCCGCGACCACATGCAAAAGGCGGACCAGTGATGAGCGATCTGACCTCCAACATCGAAACGCTGAGCGGCCATCTGGCCCGCTACCGCGAGGCCGGAATTCAGAACCTGATCGGCGGTGAAAGCCGCTCCGCAATCTCTGGCGCCAGTTTTGCAACCACCTCACCGGTGGATGAAAGCCTGATCTGCTCCGTCGCCAAAGGCGGTGCCGAGGATATTGATGCAGCCGCAATTGCCGCCAAGGAGGCCTTCCCGGCTTGGCGCGACATGCCGGCGCTTGAGCGCAAGAAGATCCTGCACCGCATCGCCGACCTGATCGTGGAACGCGCCGGGGAAATCGCGCTCTGCGAATGCTGGGACACCGGCCAAGCCTTGCGTTTCATGTCCAAGGCAGCGCTGCGCGGCGCCGAAAACTTCCGCTTTTTTGCCGACAAATCCATCACCGCCCGCGACGGCCAGCAGCTGCAATCGCCAACGCTGATGAATGTAACCACCCGGGTGCCGATCGGCCCGGTAGGCGTGATCACCCCCTGGAACACGCCCTTCATGCTGTCGACCTGGAAGATCGCACCTGCCCTGGCGGCCGGCTGCACCGTGGTCCATAAACCGGCTGAGTTCTCCCCCCTCACCGCCCGCATCCTGGCCGAAATCGCCCATGAGGCCGGCCTGCCGCCGGGCGTCTGGAACCTGGTGAACGGCTTTGGCGAAGACGCCGGCAAGGCGCTCACCGAACACAAGGACATCAAAGCCATCGCCTTTGTCGGTGAATCTAAAACCGGCTCGATGATCATGAAACAGGGTGCCGACACCCTGAAACGGATGCATTTCGAACTGGGCGGCAAGAACCCGGTGGTTGTCTTTGAGGATGCCGATCTCGACCGCGCGCTGGATGCGGCTATCTTCATGATCTATTCACTGAATGGCGAGCGCTGCACCTCTTCCTCGCGCCTCCTTGTGCAAGAGAGCATCTCGGAGGAATTCGAGGCCAAACTCATCAAGCGCGTCAACAGCATCAAGGTCGGCCACCCATTGGATCCCGCCACCGAAGTCGGCCCGCTGATCCACAAGGTGCATTTCGACAAGGTGACCTCCTATTTCGAGACCGCCAAACGGGACGGCGCCACCATCGCCGCCGGCGGCACCCGCGCCGGAGACAAGGGATGGTTCGTCCGCCCAACGCTTTTCACAAACGCCAGCAACGATATGACCATCGCGCAGGAGGAAATCTTTGGCCCGGTCCTCACAGCGATCCGCTTCAAAGACGAAGACGAGGCTCTGACACTGGCCAATGATACTCAATACGGGCTCACCAGCTATGTCTGGACCAACGACCTGACCCGCGCCCTGCGCTTCACAGGCGCGCTGGAGGCGGGGATGATCTGGGTGAACTCGGAAAACGTGCGCCACCTGCCGACCCCTTTTGGCGGCGTCAAATCCAGCGGCATCGGCCGCGACGGCGGCGACTGGAGTTTCGAGTTCTACATGGAACAGAAACACGTTGGCTTTGCCCTGGGCCACCACAAGATACCGCGCCTCGGCGCCTGACCCGTGCTTCTTTCTGGTCTCAAATACCCCGGGGAGCGCGAGGGGCCGGCCCCTCGCTCCCGCCCGCTACTGCAAGTGAAAGGTTCAAAACATGCCCGTCCCCGCCCCGAACCTCTATCCGCCCTTCAACATCGTGCGGCTGTCCCATGTGGAATATGCCGTCACCGGCCTCGCCGCCTCCCGCGCCTTCTATGTGGACACGCTCGGCCTGCAGGTAACGCATGAGGACGACAGCCGCATCTACTTGCGTGCGATGGAGGAACGCGGCCACCACTGCATCGTGCTGGTCAAGGCAGACGCGGCCTCCGTGGGCGTTTTGGGCTTCAAGCTCTATGACGAACCGGACCTGGATAAAGCAGCCGAATTCTTCGCCTCCAAGGACCTGCCGGTTGAGTGGGTGGACCGCCCCCATATGGGCCGCACTTTGCGTACCCGCGATCCTTGGGGCATCCCGCTGGAGTTCTATGTCAAAATGGATCGCCTGGAGCCGATCCATCAGCAATACAGGCTCTACAACGGGGTAAAACCGCTCCGCATCGACCATTTCAACATGTTCTCAGCGGATGTGGATGCCTCCGTCGCCTTCTATAACGAGATGGGTTTCCGCGTGACTGAGTTCACCGAGGATGACGACAGCGGCAAGATCTGGGCCGCCTGGATGCACCGCAAGGGCGGCGTGCATGACGTCGCCTTCACCAATGGCCTTGGCCCCCGTCTGCACCACACCGCCTTCTGGGTACCGAACCCCTTGAATATCATCGACCTGCTCGACCTGATGTCGACCACCGGCTATGTGGAAAACATTGAGCGCGGCCCCGGCCGCCACGGCATCTCCAACGCCTTCTTCCTTTATGTGCGCGACCCCGACGGCCACCGGATCGAGATCTACTGCTCCGATTACCAGACCGTCGATCCGGACCTGGAGCCGATCAAATGGTCGCTCACCGATCCCCAGCGCCAGACCCTCTGGGGCGCCCCGGCGCCGCGCAGCTGGTTTGAGGAAGGCTCCGTCTTCGAAGGCACCACCCCGAAACCCAGCGCCTTGAATGCCCAGCCGATTATTGCACCCTGATGAAAAGGATCGCGCCCGGCCCCTAGCCGGGCACACTCCCATAAGAACAAGGTAAGAAAAATGAAATGGGATGAATTCTCCGAATGGGGCCGCCGGGTCGCGGATTGGACGCAGGATTACCACCTCACTGTCGGCGACCGCCCGGTGCGGGCCCGAACCGAGCCCGGCCAAGTGCTGAACGCCCTGCCCCAAACCCCGCCTGAGGGTGGCGAGGGGATGGAGATGATCTTCCGCGATTTCGAGGATATCGTGATGCCCGGCATCACCCACTGGCAGCACCCCCGCTTCTTTGCCTATTTCACCTCCAACGCCGCCGCGCCTTCGGTACTGGCGGAATTCCTCGCCTCCGCCATCGCGCCCCAATGCATGCTGTGGCAGACCTCTCCGGCAGCGACCGAAATGGAAACCCGGATGATGGACTGGCTGCGCCAAGCGCTGGACCTGCCGGACCAGTTCAGGGGCGTCATTCAGGACTCCGCCTCTTCCGCCACTCTTGCCGCCGTCCTGACCATGCGGGAAAAAGCGCTGAACTGGCAGGGCAACAGCCAGGGCCTGTTCGGTCAGAAAGCGCTGCGCATCTACTGCTCGTCGGAGGTCCACACCTCCATCGACCGCGCCATCTGGGTCGCCGGCATAGGCCAGCAGAACCTGATCCGCATCCCCATCAAGGGCGACTGGCGCGGCATGGACCCGGACGCGCTGGAGGCCGCCATCCAATCCGACCTCGCCGCAGGACACCAGCCCGCCGGCGTCATCCTCTGCGTTGGCGGCACCGGCGTTGGTGCCACTGACCCTGTCGACAAGGTGCTGAATGTAGCCCAAAAATACAGCCTCTACACCCATGTCGACGCCGCCTGGGCCGGCTCCGCCATGATCTGCCCCGAATACCGCCACTACTGGCCGGGGGTGGAGCGCGCCGACAGTATCGTCTTCAACCCGCATAAATGGCTGGGGGTGCAATTCGACTGCTCCGCCCATTTCCTGAAGAACCCGGATGACCTGGTGCAAACCCTGGCGATCAGCCCGGAATACCTCAAGACTCACGGCCATGACGGCATCATCAACTATTCCGAATGGTCGGTGCCGCTGGGCCGCCGCTTCCGCGCTCTCAAGATCTGGTTCCTGATCCGCACCTACGGGCTTGAGGGCCTGCGCCAGCGCCTGCGCAACCACATCACCTGGTCCAACCAGTTGCACAAAAAACTCAAGTTAGAGCCGGATTTTCAGATCACCACCCCGCCAATGTGGTCGCTCTGGTCCTTCCGCTATTCGCCTGAAGGCGCAGCAGACCTCGACGAACTGAACCTCGCATTGGTCAATGCCATCAACGACGACGGCCGCATCTACCTGACCCAGACCCGCCTCGACGGTCAGCTGGTGATCCGCTTCCAGGCGGGCCAGTTTGAAACCACCGAAGCAGACGTGATGATGGTCTTCGATGTTATCACCGAAATCGCGAGGAGCCTGCAGTGACGCGCTTTGCCACCTATACCGCCAATGGAGAGACTTTCTATGGCGCGGTGACAGATACCGGCATGATCGCCCTGTCTCCGCAGTTCCCCGAGTGGCCCACCCTGCGCGAGGTGATCACCGCCCAAGGCCTGCCCGAACTGGCAAAGGCCGCCGCAGGCAAACCCGCCACCCACACGGATTTCACCTATGACATCCCCATCCCCACCCCGGAAAAGATCATCTGCGTTGGCGTCAACTTTCCGGACCGCAACGCGGAATACAAGGACGGCTCATCCCAGCCCAAGCACATGTCCCTGTTTCCCCGCTTCCCGCGCTCCTTCACCGGGGCAGAACGCCCGCTGATCCGCCCGCCGGAAAACCACACCCTGGACTACGAGGGCGAGGTCGCCGTGGTGATCGGCAAACCCGGCCGCCGGATCCAACCGGAGGACGCGTACGATCATATTGCGGCTCTAACACTGACGAATGAGGGCACCATCCGCGACTGGGTGCGCCACGCCAAGTTCAACGTGACGCAAGGCAAGAACTGGGACAATTCCGGCTCTATCGGGCCGTGGCTGGTGCCCTTCACCGATGCCGCCCAGCTGGATGAGGCCCGCATCATCACCCGCGTGAACGGCGAGATTCGCCAGGATGACACCCTGAGCCGGATGATGTTCCCGATCCGCGAGGAGATCGCTTATATCTCCACCTTCACCACGCTGCAGCCCGGCGACGTGATCATCACCGGCACCCCCACCGGCGCAGGCGCCCGCTTCGACCCGCCAAAATACCTAGTGCCCGGCGACGTGGTCGAGGTTGAGGTCGAGGGCATCGGAACCTTGCGCAACACTGTCGCGGATGAGTTCGGCGAGGCCGAAACATGACCCCCGAGCAGCATCAGGAAGCCGCCAAAGCCCTGCTAAAAGCCGAGAAAACCGGCCAGCAATGCGGCCTGCTTTCGCTCGCCTATCCCGGCATGACGCTGGACGATGCTTATGCTGTGCAACAGGCTCTAATACGGCAAAAACTGGCCTCCGGCCGCAAGAAAATCGGCTGGAAAATCGGCCTCACCAGCCGCGCCATGCAGCAGGCGCTGAACATCACAACGCCCGACAGCGGCGTGCTGCTGGACGATATGGCGTTTCAGAACGGCGCCACCGTCCCCGCTGGCCGCTTCATCCAGCCGCGGGTGGAGGCGGAGATCGCCTTCATAATGAAATCCCCCCTCGCGGGCGCCGATTGCACCCGCGCGGACGTACTGGGCGCAACAGACTATGTGGCGCCCTCGCTGGAGATCCTCGACACCCGCATCCTGCGCGCGGACCCGGCAACCGGCAAGGCCCGCATCATCACCGACACCATCAGCGACAACGCCGCCAATGCAGGCGTCGTGCTTGGGGCAGAGCGCCACGCAGTGGACGGCCACGACCTGCGCTGGGTTGGTGCCATCGCCGCCCGCAACGGCACGGTCGAGGAAACCGGCCTTGGCGCCGGCGTTCTGAATGATCCCGTCACCTCGGTCCTGTGGCTGGCGCGGCGGATGGCGGAATATGGACAACAGATCGAGGCCGGGGATATCGTGCTGTCAGGCTCTTTCATCCGCCCCATAGAATGCCCGCCGGGTACGGAAATCACCGCTGATTTCGGCCCCTTCGGCACCGCATCCATCAACTTCGCCTGACAGGAGCCCCCGCCCATGCCCGCGCCCAAGAACACCTTCAAACAGGCTCTATCACAGGGCAAACGCCAGATCGGCTGCTGGATGAGCTTTGCCGACGGCCAGATCGCCGAGATCATGGGCACCTGCGGCTTTGACTGGCTGGTGATCGACGGCGAGCATGCACCCAACGACATCCGCTCGATCCGCGATCAGCTGATGGCGCTGGCGGCCTCCCCCAGCCACCCGGTGGTGCGGGTGCCGGTGGGGGAGACCTGGATGATCAAGCAGGTTCTGGATGCCGGTGCGCAGACGGTGCTGGTGCCGATTGTCGAAAGCGCCGATCAGGCCCGCGAGCTGGTCCGCGCCTGCCACTACCCGCCCAAGGGCCTGCGGGGCGTCGGCGCCACGGCAGCCCGTGCCACCATGTTCGGCACTGTCAGCGAGTACATCCAGACCGCCGACCAGGAGGTCTGCCTGCTGGTCCAGGTGGAAAACCGCGCCGGGATGGCCGCGCTGGACGAGATCCTTCAGGTCGAGGGCATCGATGGCGTCTTCATCGGCCCGGCGGATCTGTCCACCGACATGGGCCACCAGGGCAACTCCGCCCATCCGGAGGTGCGCGCGGCAATTGCCGATGCCATCACCCGCATCAAGGCCGCAGGCCTCGCCCCCGGCATCCTCGGCACCACCGATGAGGCCACCCGGGCCTATGCAGATATGGGCGCGCAGTTCCTGGCGGTCGGAATCGACGTCATGGTGCTGGCCCGCAACGCCCGCGATCTGGCCGCCAAGTGGAAGGCAGAATAAGCCTGCACCACCTTTAGAAGGCGAAGCTCTCCCGCGCCCGCCCGCCGCCCTGGCAATGCCAGAGCAGCGGCAGCGGCCTTGGGCGTGGCACCGCGCCATGTGCGGTGCCACGCCCAACGGGAGGAAGGCATTTTCAATGCCTGACGACGGGCGGGAGTTTCCCGCTGCCATCAGGCGCGCCAATATCAGCGCAGCACCATGTCCTCGGGCCAGTTCAGCGTGGTGTCCAACCGGATGGTCCGGCTCTCCCCCGCCCCAAGCTCCATGTCCCAGGCCAGGATGCCGCGCTGCTTCTCGACGTTTTCTGCCGTAGGCTGCGGTCTCGCACTCCACTTGATCTCCAGATCATCCTGCTGCGAATAGGGCACCTGGTCCAAAACACGCAAAGGCCAGTCCTGCCCTGTAAGGTTCTCCACCATGATCTCGACCTTCTGCACCTGCGCGTTGCTGCGCGAGATCAGCCCCTGTTCCCCCTCGCTCTGCCGCAGCACATCGCGGCGCAGCTGCAAGCCTTCGATCGGGCCGAATCCCGCCTTCATCTCCGCACCTGGTGCCAGCCCGGCAAAATTCCCGACAGTGATCAGCTTACCGTCAACGAAACGCGGCACCTCATCCGAGGCCAGCAGCTGCTCGCCGAAACTGTTGGTGAACGTCACCACCCGGTAGGCGGTTTCATCCCGCGAAGGAACCGCAACCGCGGTCAATTCAGCCGCAGCGGACAGGCTGTCCATTTCCAGCCGGAGCAAATCCGCGCCGGAAGAAATCGAAACCGGCAGCTCAAACCTGTAGGTCGCAGCCGCACCGCCCAGGTCAACTCCCCATCCGCCACGGGCTTCCTGCGCAATGGCAGGCGCCTCAAGCGCCGGCTCGGCAAATGCAGACATTTCCGCCACGTCCAGACCAAGTGATTTCCGAGCGCGGGGAGGCTCTGGTTCTTCAATCCGGCGCAGCCACGGATTCAAAGCCGACGGGCTGCCCTGACCGAATGGCACCGCAGTTGACAGGGTCAATGCCACATCCCGCCAGTTCTCGCCGGTATCCTGAACCAGCACAACCGCGCGTTTCAGGGTAACCTCAGCCGCATCCCCAGTGCTGAGATGCATTTCATAAGACGGCTGCCAGCCGATATTGCCGCCGCCAGCGGTGAAATAGCTAAGCATTACCGTGCCTTCGCCCGCCTGCTCTGCCTCAACGTCCACCGCAATGTACAGCCGGTCCCGGTCCTCCAGCGTGATTGCCGCCAGCGCCGCGCGGGCCGCTGCCAGGTCTTCGTCCAGCGCTTCCAGACGCAGCTCAATCCGGCGGGCCCCGGCTTCAGCCTCCACGGCAGCCTGGCTGGCCTTACCGGCCTCGCGGGAGATCATCCGCGCAATTTCGCTCAAAGCCGATGCATTCGCCTGGGCCAGGCCCTCATTGCCGCCAAGCTGCTGCAGGAACCCGATTGAGGCCTCAGCCGCCAGTATCCCGGCGCGGGCGCCCGCAGCCTCATCCCGGACCGAGGCAACCTGGGCCTCCAGCTCGCGGATCCGTGCTTCGGCGGCCTCAATCTCCGGGTCGTCCGCATCCCGCGGCGGCACGTAATCCTCGCGCAGTAAAGTGGCGATGCGGCGGGCGCCGGTGATTTCAACTTGCAGAGTCTCCAGCAGCGCAGACTTCGGCACATTCTGCAGGATCAGACGGTGCCGCCCTTCAGGCAGCGAGACGGCAGCGCGCCGGGTCACCTCGGCAAGGCCGGGATAAAGGGTCACTTCGGACACCCGGCTGCTGACGGGAACGGTATCGGCCGCAACAGCAGATGCCGCAGCCTGAACAAATGAACAAACGGCAAAAGCCATCAAGGAAATTCTCATTGGCATCTCTCAATCAATCAAGATGGCGGGCCGGAACTGCCCGCCTGATGCCAAACCTACCCTTCAGCCTGCGGCGTGGCCAGCACGCTCAGGCACCATGCGCGGCGGCCTGCTGCGGCTGCGACGGGCCAAAACGCAGCTCCAGTTCATCTGTGTCGATCCCCAGATCCTCGCAAGAGGAGATCGCCGCCAGGCTCAAGGCGTCATAGACCCACAGATCCCCTTCACGCATCCGCAGGCAAATGCCCTTGCGGCGCAGGCCCCTGCACAGGGTGAACCAGTCGCCGGAGGCGGCGAAATCCGCCGCCAGCTGCTGCCGCAACTCTGCCGCGGATGCGCAGTTCAGCTTGGGCTGCGCCGGAACAGCCGCCATAGCGCCAAAAGGCAGAGTTGCGGAAACGGGGGCGGCGCGGCTGAAATCCTGCAGTGCGATCATGGCTTTGGTCCTTAAGTCTGCTGTTGTTCCTGTCTCCCTCAACCTACCGGAGCGGCCTGCCGCCGGGCAGCCGTGCAAAAGAAAAGGGGCTGCCTCTTGCGAAGCAGCCCCCTCACCAAAAGGATATAAGGCTTAGCCTTTTTTCAGAACCTCACGGCCCAAAAGCTCGGCAATCTGCACCGCGTTCAGGGCCGCGCCCTTGCGCAGGTTGTCGCTGACGCACCACAGGTTCAGGCCGTTCTCGATGGTCGAGTCCTGACGGATCCGGCTGATGAAAGTGGCGAAATCACCCACACATTCGATCGGGGTCACGTAGCCGCCGGCCTCCCGCTTGTCGATCACCATGACGCCCGGCGCCTCGCGCAGGATGTCGCGGGCTTCGTCCTCGTCCAAGAACTCCTCGAACTCGATGTTCACGGCTTCCGAGTGTCCGACAAACACCGGCACACGGACACAGGTTGCGGTGACCTTGATCGCCGGATCGACGATCTTTTTGGTCTCCACCACCATCTTCCACTCTTCTTTGGTGGTGCCGTCTTCCATGAAAACGTCGATCTGCGGGATGACGTTAAAGGCAATCTGCTTCTGGAATTTATTCGGCGGCACATCAGAGGTCGGATTATAGATCGACTTGGTCTGGTCCCACAGCTCGTCGGCGCCCTCTTTGCCTGCGCCTGACACCGACTGATAGGTCGAGACGACAACGCGCTTGATCTTGGCGCGGTCATGCAGCGGCTTCAGCGCCACAACCATCTGCGCGGTCGAGCAGTTGGGGTTGGCGATGATGTTTTTCTTGGCGTAACCGTGAATCGCTTCCGGGTTCACCTCGGGCACGATCAGCGGAATGTCCGGATCGTAGCGGTAGAGCGACGAGTTATCGATCACGGTGCAGCCTGCGGCAGCGGCCTTGGGCGCGTAATCCTTGGTCGCGGCGGACCCCACGGCAAACAGCGCCATGTCCCAGCCGGTGAAATCAAAGGTGTCCAGATCCTGGGTCTTCAGTGTCTTATCGCCAAAGCTGACTTCGGTGCCGAGAGATTTGCGGCTGGCCAGCACAGCGATCTCATCCACAGGGAACTGGCGCTCGGCCAGGATGTTCAGCATTTCGCGGCCCACGTTGCCAGTGGCGCCAACGACGACGATGCGGTAACCCATTTGTCTGTTTCTCCAGTAATACCCGGCCCCATGGCCGGCGCCGGAGTGATAATCCCTCTGGGGACAAGTTTAAAGTCCCGGATCAGTCCATGCTGTCCCGGCTGAACAGATAAATTGCGCATCCCAACGCCAGACAGACCAAAAAGAAGGCGAAAATCCCCGTATAGGGCAAAGATGGGTCCGCTCCGGCCATTTTCACATGGATACGGCCAGTGGCAAATTGCATGATTCCCGCGCCGCCGATGCCAAACAGGTTGAGCAGCGTAACACCCCGCCCGGCCAGATGCGGCGGCACAAAGGCCCGGCCATGCGCCATGATTACCGGAAAAGAAGCGCCAAAGAAGCCGACCACCGCCATCATCGCAACCGGCACCCAGACCGGCGCGCCCGCTGCCAGGATCAGCCCGCCCAGTGCCGCACAGCTTAATACATTGCCCCCCAGGATCACCCATTTGCGGCTGCCCAGCACCCGGTCCAGCGGCCCATAGGCAAAGGTGCCGGTAATCATCGCCGCCCCCATTACCAGCGTCGCCAGCCCCACAGCTTGGGTGCTGAGCCCGTAAATGTCGTTCAGATACGGCCCGATCCACAACCCCCGCAGCGCGCCGGAGGGCGCATAGGACACCAGCATCAGCGGAAAGATCGCCCACATCACCGGCATCTTCAGCAGATCCAGCACCGATCCCTTGTGCTCGCCATCCGGCTTGTCGGGGTCTGAAACGGTCAGGAATATTCCCGCCGCCACCGCCACGGAAACAACTGCCAGCCCTGCCAAGGTCTCGCGCCAGCCGAACAGATCCACCGCCAGCGCCGTCGGGTAAGAGGCCACCAGATTGCCGGCCGATCCCACCCCCAGCATCAGCGCTGCCAAGGTGGCAAAGCGTGCAGGCGGGTACTGGCGCGCAAAAATGTAGTACGAGGCCATCAGCACCGGCGAACAGCCGATACCGATCAGAAACATCGCGATACTGACATGCAAGGGCCCGGTGGCCGCGGCAAACAGCGCCGCTCCGCCGCCGCCGCCCAAAAGCAGCAGCAGCGCTGCAGTCCGGCGCGGCCCCGCATGGTCCAATGCCCAGCCCACCGGCAGCTGCATTGCGGCAAAGGACAGGAACCACATGCCCGAGGCAAAGGCGAGATCATCCGGCGCCGCGCCAATGTCCTGCCCCAGGACACTGGACAGCACCGCCAGGAAAGCACGGAAAAACTGGCTCAGCACATAAGCCAGGCACAATAAGACCAATCCTGCCTGCATTTCCTGTCCCCCCGGTTTGCCGTTTCCGCGGCACAGCTTGCATGTTTGGCCCCGGCACACAATTCGTTTAGGTAGGAACAGCAGGTCACTGGGACGGGATACTGGGGCGGGAATGGAATGACGACAGACACTTTCTATTCCGGCCTGCCAAGCACCCGGTCTTTCGACAGCCTTGCCGCGCCAGAGGCCTTTGTGCCGCTGCCGCCGGACTGGCACCTGTGCTGCACCGATATCGTGAACTCTACCGGGCTGGCGGCTGCGGGCCGCTATAAGACCGTCAATATGATCGGCGCCGCGGTGATCGCCGCCATGCGCAACGCGCTTGAGGGTGAGGCTTTCCCCTATGTTTTCGGCGGTGACGGCGCCTCATTTGCGGTGCCGCCCCGGCACAAGGACACCGCCAAACAGGTGCTGGCAGGTCTGCGCAGCTGGACTGAATCGGAATTCGGCGTCAGCCTGCGGGCTGCGATGCTGCCGATGGGCTGGATCCGCGCCGAGGGGCTGGACGTCCGGATTGCCCGCTATGCCGTGTCGGAACACGCGGATTTCGCCATGTTCAACGGCGGCGGGCTGGCCTGGGCCGAGGCGCAGATGAAGGCCGGCGCCTTCGAAGTGCCCGCCGCCCCGCACGCCGCCGCCCCGGACCTCGACGGCTTGTCCTGCCGCTGGAGCAACACTCCGGCGCGCAATGGCATTATCCTGTCGGTGGTTGCCCAGCCCGCGCCGGGCACCAGCCCGCGGGCCTTTGCCCGGCTCTCGGCAGAATTGCTGGATTTGGCCTCTGAACTTGCCGAAGACGGCCACCCGGTACCCGATTCCGGCCCCAAATTGCGCTTTCCGCCCTCCGGCCTGGCTTTGGAAGCCCAGGCGTCCCGCGGTAAATTGCCGGTGATTTTGCGGAAGTTTTATCTTTTCTCACACAGCCTCTTTGCCGGGCTGATCTTCGCCTTGAAACGCCCCGCGGGCGCCTTTGACCCGGTGCATTACCTATCGGTTCTCAAAGCCCATTCCGATTTTCGCAAATTTGATGACGGGCTGAAGATGACACTGGATTGCACACCGGCCATCAGCACCCGGATCCGCGACCGTTTGCAACAGGCCGCCGGGGCGGGGCTGGTGCATTTCGGCCTGCACGAACAGGACGCCGCCATGGTCACCTGCATCGTGCCCTCGCCGGTAGAGGACGACCACGTCCACTTTGTTGATGGGGCCGGCGGCGGCTATACGCAAGCAGCCGCCAATCTGGCGGCTGCTTTTGGAGACGGCAAAAATCCGGCATGACGTCAGACAGGCGCAAACGCGCCCGTCTTGGGATCATAACATTCCAGACCGCCCTCGCCGATATCGGTCCACAGGCCATGCAGGCTCAGCTGTCCGGCCTTCACCGACGATTCGATAAAGGGAAAGGTCATCAGGTTTTCCAATGAGGCAACAACAGCTTGGCGCTCAAACTGGCGCGCTTGCAGGTCTGGATCCTCAATACCTGCGACGCCTTCGAACTTGGGCTTCAGAATATCCATCCAGCGGCCGACAAAACTGGTCTTTTCCTCCAGCTGCGGCGCGTTGCCCTTGCACATGTCGATACAGCCCTGCACGCCGCCGCACTGTGAATGGCCCAGCACGATCAGATGCGACACCTTCAGCGCGGTCACCGCGTATTCCACTGCAGCCGAGGTGCCGTGGTGATCGCCATCCGGTGCAAACGGCGGCACCAGATTGGCAATATTGCGGTGAATAAAGAACTCGCCCTGGTCGGCGCCGAAGATCGACGTCACATGCACCCGGCTGTCACAGCAGGAAATCACCATGGCCCGCGGACGCTGGCCTTCGGTCGCCAGGCGGCGGTACCAGCCCTGGTTTTCCTCATATGATGTGGCTTTCCAGCCGTGATAGCGGGTCACCAGATAACTGGGGAGAGGTTTGGCAAAGTCCATTGTCGAATCCTCCGATCGTTGCACGTTGCCGGACGTGTTACTCTGCATTGTCCGCAAATTCGAGCGATTTGAGCCCCCCTTCAGAAACCTTTTGAAAACTTGTGGGCTTCAAATTGGCAGTTGTGCCGTGGGGGCACATAGAATTTGGGTGAATGTGGTGGCCAATATACTAACAGTAATACGCTCTGAAACAGTACGCTTGGATCCGGACAAACTCTCCGCGCTGTATGAGCAGCTCGGAGAAACCGGCGCCGAAGATGTGGTGTGCCGGGCGGTCGAAGAAATGGCTGTCCGCCTGACGCATTGCGAGCGTCTGTGGCGGCAGAATGACATGATCAACCTGCGCAAAAGTGCGCGGTCGCTGATTGCGATTGCCGATCAGATCGGCATGACGGCGCTGGCAGCCATTGCCAGGGATGCGACGGTGGCCATTGATGCCGGGGACGCTCCGGCGGTTGCCGCGATCCTGTTCCGGCTGATGCGGGTGGGCGAACGCTCGCTGACCGCGGTCTGGGACCAGCAGGACATGACGATCTGATATTTCCGCGGCCTGCAGGGCTTGCAGGCGGCGCTGCGGCGGCTACTCTGGTGCATCCTTATTGATCCGCTACCGGAGTATGCCCATGCCGCCCGTCTTTGCCGCGTCCAGCCCGGACGCCTGTCCAGTGCATGTTATCGCAAGCGACGCTTTTGACAGCTGGCTTTCAGGCCAGCCGCAGCGCGTTCAGGCATGGGTTTCGGCACAGGGTTTTACCGGCACTTGCGGTCAGGCCGTCACGGTGCCAGGCGCAGATGGCAAGATTGAGATGGCCCTGGCCGGCTTTGGCAGCGCCGCCCAGCGCGCGCGCCGCCGTTTCGTGCTGGCCGAGGCCGCCGCGAAACTGCCCGACGGGACGTACCGGATCGCCTCCGGCCTGCCGGAAGAAGCTGCTGCCACCGAAACGCTGGGCTGGTTGCTGACCGCCTACCGCTTTGACCGGTATAAGAAAAGCACGGTACAGACCGCTGCACTGGTTGCGCCGGAAGGCCTTGAGGCGGGCGCCGTAGAATCACTGGCTGCCGCCGAATGTCTGACCCGCGATCTGATCAACACGCCTGCCTCTGACATGGGCCCGCCAGATCTTCAGGCTGCTGCCGAAGCTCTGGCCGGGGAGTTTGGCGCCAGCTGTTCTGTGATCACCGGCGCGGATCTGCTGGACCAGAATTTCCCGCTCATCCACACCGTGGGCCGCGCCTCGGACCGCGCACCGCGGCTGATCGATATCGGTTGGGGCACGTCCGGCCCCCGGCTCACCCTGGTGGGCAAGGGCGTCTGTTTCGACACCGGCGGGCTGAACCTTAAACCCGGCAGCAGCATGGCACTGATGAAAAAGGACATGGGCGGCGCAGCCAATGTGCTGGGGCTGGCGCGGATGATCATGGCCGCCGGGCTGCCACTGCAGTTGCGGGTGCTTATTCCAGCAGTGGAAAATGCCGTGTCCGGCTCCGCCTTCCGCCCCGGCGATGTGCTGATGTCCCGCAAGGGGCTGACGATTGAGAACAACAACACCGACGCCGAGGGCCGCCTGGTGTTGGCCGACGCGCTGGCGCTCGCAGCCGAGGACACGCCGGATCTGCTGATCTCCATGGCCACCCTCACAGGGGCTGCCCGTGTGGCCGTCGGCCCGGACCTCTCCCCCTTCTATACAGGCAATGATGCAGATGCCGCCGCGCTGGCAGCCAGTGCGGCACGCACTGCCGACCCGGTCTGGCGGATGCCGTTCCATGACCCTTACGAGGCCATGATCGAACCCGGCATCGCCGATCTGGACAATGCGCCGTCTGGCGGTTTTGCAGGCTCGATCACCGCCGCGCTGTTCCTGCGCCGTTTCGCCGGAGACACCCGCTATATGCATTTCGACATCTACGGCTGGACCCCCAGCGCCGCCCCCGGGCGGCCCAAGGGCGGTGCCTTGCAGGGCGCCCGCGCGCTGTTTGCCGCCCTGCCGGACATGCTGGAGCTTTAGCAGCATGACCGACCGCCGCCGCACTCCCATGAACTCCCGCATCGCCGCCGTGCATCTGGCGGATGTTTCCGCCGATCTGGAACCCGTGGAGGGCACCGCCGCCCGCATCGGCGTGCCGGTTGCAGACCTCTTGCGCACACCGGACGGCGCCCGCGACCGCCAGCTTGTCTATGGCGAGCCGGTGACCGTCTACGAGGACCGGCAGGGCTGGTCATTCCTGCAAGCGGCCAAGGATTCCTACGTCGGATATGTGCCCGGCACTGCCCTCACGGCGCCGTTTGAAGCCACCCATTGGGTCAGCGCCCCGGCGACCCACAGCTATTCGGCGGATGACTTCAAATCGCCGGAGACACAGGCGCTTAGCCACGGCAGCCGGGTGCAGGTTTTGGGCGGCACCGGGCGGTTTCTTGAAACCGGCTTGGGGTTCATTCCCGCCCGCCACCTGTCGCCGTTGGGCACCCACGCTGCTGATCCGGTGGCGGTGGCCGAATTGTTTCTCGGCACGCCCTACCTCTGGGGCGGCAACAGCCGGTTCGGCATCGACTGCTCCGGCCTGGTGCAAGCGGCTCTGCTGGCCTGCGGCACGGCCTGCCCCGGCGACAGCAATATGCAGGAAGCAGAGTTGGGTGAACCCGCCCCTGATACAGACTACCAGCGCGGCGATCTGCTGTTCTGGAAGGGCCATGTCGCCATGGTGCGGGACGCGGAAACCCTGATCCACGCCAATGCCCACGATATGGCGGTGGCGATCGAATCCATCGGCACGGCAATCAAACGCATTCAAGCCCAGGGCGACGGCCCGGTCACCGGGCACAAACGGCTGGCTTAATCCGCATCAGCAGCCCCAGGCGGCAAAAATCTTGCAAGATTATTGACCGGAAAATTTGAATTTTCCGGCCCGCGCGCGGCTGCAACCCTCCCGTCAATCAACGGACCGGATCAGCTTGCGTTCCAGCACGCGCAGAACGGTTTTCAGATCCGCCCCGCGCTTCAGAATATGCCCATCCATACCGACCACCGAATACTGCCCTTGCCGCACCCGCAGCTTGGGGCGCTTTTCGATCCGGTAAAGCGGGTGCTCTGCCGTACGCCGGAAAACGGAGAAAACTGCCAGGTCACGCAGGGAGGCAATGCCGTAATCGCGCCACTCCCCCGCGGCAACCATCCGCCCATAGAGGGATAGAATGACCGACAATTCCCGCCGGTCGAACGCGACTTGCTGAGGGTAGGGAGATCCGGGAAAAGGCTGCACCTGATCAAAGCTCATAGGTTAAAGGTTGCGCCGTTTCCGGGGCAAATCAAGGTTTATCCCCTTCGAATTTTCGTGTGATGCAGAAGGCGCACAGGCTCTGCCTCCTGTTTTCAGCCCGCTCCGGCCTGCCTCAGGCCGCCACCAGACCACCGCAGCTAAGACCCAGAATCTGCTCCAGCGCGCGTGCTCCCGGCGCTGTCAGCACCAGCCCGCGCTTGTGCCGGTGGCGTTTGACCCAGCCGCTGTCCAGTGCGTGATCCAGGATCAGCCGCCCCATCGGCCCCGCCACATGCAGCTTGCGCTCGGTCCAGTCCAGACAGGGCCGGGCAAAGGGCTGGCGGCCCGGTTTCTCAGGCAGAACAACCCCAAGTTTCAGCCATTCCCCGGCCGGAATAGCGCGAAAGGCGCCGTGTTCCTCGCGCAGCATCCCGCGGTCCAGAAGTGCGCGGGTCATCGCCACAGCCAAAGGCCCGGCCAAATGGTCATAGCAGCTGCGCACCTGTGCCAGATCCCCCGCCTTGCGCCGCTGCGCGCGGTGCAGGCTGTCCGCAGGCGCAATCGCCGCCAGCTGCTCCAGCGCATGGGCCACCTCCGGCCCGGCCAGCCGGTGATAGACACAGCGGCCGCGTTTTTCGGCCACCACCAGCCCGGCATCCTGCAGCAGCCGCAAATGCGCCGAGGCGGTTTGCGGCGTCACCCTGGCCGCCGCCGCCAGTTCCTTGTTGGTATAGGCACGCCCCTCCATCAGCTCGCACAGCATCTGCGTGCGGCTGGCATCGCTGATGGCCTGGCCCAGAATGTCGAAACGCGGTGTGATCATGCCCTTACCCTAAGCGGTTCCTGCAGGCAGGCCCAAGCAAAACCCTTCGCTGCGCATCGAACTGTCCGGCCCGTCACGCAAACGACCCATGACAGAACCAGCCCGGCGACAGCGCACCGCCATGGGCAAAGAACAGCCACAGCCGTTCACCGCTGCGGGTCACAACCACCCAGTAATCGCGCACGCCGCTGCGCCAGTTCGGATCCTCCAGCCACCATTCCGGGGCTATCCGCTCAGGGCCCTCCGCCGCCGCCGGCTCCCAGTTGCGCCCCCGCCAGCGGAAACGCTCCGGCACCTCAGGCCGCTCTGGCGCATGGACCAGCTCGGGCTGCCAGATCAGCAGCGGGCGCGGACGGGGCGGGCGCGGCCAGTCCCCGGCGGCAGGCTCAGACCAGGCTGCCGCCTGCACGGTGAAGGTCTTTTCCGGAATGTGGCTCTCTGCCGGGTGGCAGCGGGTGATGGCCTCCAGCCCCAGCCGCGCGCCAAGGCGGCCGATCAGATCCTCCAGCGCCGCGCCATCCTCCTGCCGCGCCTGCACCGCAGCACCCGCCTGCATATGGCCCGCGGGGGTGCGGGCGTGGATCGCTTCGGCCTGCAGCACCTCCAGCCGCAGCATATCGATGCCATAGCCTGCATCGATCTGTTCCAGCTTCATCTCCAGCAGCGGGCGGATGCGGTCCGGCGCGCGGCTGGCACGGGCCAGGCCCAGGGTCACGGTCTCCATCGCCTGATCGCAGCGGTGCGCCTCCAGCCGCAGCACCCGCGCGCCCTTGCCCCGCGCCTCCAGCCGGGCGCAGAGCCTGGGCAGCATCCGGTCAATGCCTGCCAGCAGATCTTCCATCAGACCGATCGGCTCCGGCAGGGTCAGCCGCACCGCAAAGCGATCCGGGCTGCGCGCGGGCGAGACCGGTTCCGGCGCGCTGCCCATCGCCTGATCCAGCCGCAAGACCAGCCCGCGCCCGAACCGGCGCGCCAGGCCGGCCCGCGGCTGACCCAGCAGGTCGCCAATCCGGCGAAGCCCCAGCCGGTTCAGCTGCGCCACCGTGGCATTGTCCAGCCGCAGCGCCGCCACCGGCAGCGGGGCAAGCGCGCCGTAAGCCTGCCCAGGCCCGGCAATCCGCCCCATCTGCGGCGGCGGCGCCTGCACCTGCGGCGCGGCGCCGCCGCGGGTCCAGTGGCGGCGCTTGGCGCTTTGCCCCGGCGTGCGTTTCTGCGCCCGGGCCCGGGTCGCGCGGGCCTCCTGATCAATGGCATCGCCCGAGCGGTCCGGCACGGCGTCCTCCCCCGCATAACGCGCCAGCGCCCAAGCCGCGCCCAGGGTATCCGCCAGCCCCATCTGCACACTGAGACCCATCTCCGCGCAATCGCGCCCCGCCGTCTCCATCAGCACCGCCTCGCTGCCGAACAGATGCGCGCAGCCGGTAAGGTCAAGGATCAGCCCGTCCTCCCCGGCTTCTGCCACCCAGGGGCTGAACTTCCCGGCCCAGCGCCTGAGGGCGGCCAGGAACGCCGCCTCCGCCGCCCGGTTGCGCGGCCGCACCACCAGCGCCGCACACATCGCATGGGCATCGCGCAACGGCTGGCCCGGCTGCAAACCTTCCGCCGAAGCCGCCGTGTTTAACGCGGAAATAACCTGGGTGTTGGACACTTCTTCGGCAACGGCCAGCGGCCCGGCAATACCGCCGCGCTTTGCCCGCATGATACGTTCGGCGCCAAGGCGCGGAAACCAAAGCGATAAGATGCGGCGATGGGGCATGGGCAGATCGGGCAACAGGGGCCGGCAGGCGGCAGATTACAGGAGTTCCACAGCATATGTTCTTATTTTGTTCATGTCATGCGATTCGGTCGATCCGCCCGGGGGCAGCGTGATGACCATCCGCCTGTTCAAAACCATGGCCTTCATGGTCATCCTTGCGGCTCTTGCCATTGGCAGCACCGCCCCGGTCACAGCCAGGGACGGCACCAGCAAGCATGTGACACGCAGAATGGCCCTGATGACCTCGCAGAAGGCGGCGATGGATGTGCTGACCGGCATGATGGCCGGACGCACATATTTTGACCGGGACAGGGCCCGTGCGGCCCGGCGGCAGCTGATCAGATCCACCGGCACCATCCGCAAGCATTTCAAGAAACCGCAGCTGGATCCGCGCTCTCATGCGCGGCCCTTGATCTGGCAAGCCTGGAAGGATTTCAAAGCCCGTGCAGACACCGCCGAAACGGCAGCCCGCGACCTCAGCACCCGGTCTCTGCCCGCCCTGCGCCGCACCCTGCCCAGCCTGATGCAAAGCTGCCTCAGCTGCCACGAAACCTATCGCAACACGCCCAACAGCTTCACCACGCACTGACCGGCAGGCATTGACCGGTACGCTCTGACCGGCAAGCTCTGACCAGTACGCCCGCAGCCGTCAGGTGCCGAACCGCGCCATAAAGGTCTCGATCGCGCCGGTAATCACCCGCTCACGTTCGGCCTCGGTAAAATGCTCGTCGATGTTGAACAGGAATCGCAGGAAAATATCCGCCTTGCACAGCTCGATGAACTGCGCGGCGGCCAGATCCGCATCCGGAATAGCCAGCTCGCCCCGCTCTACGGCGATTTTCAGGTAATCGCGGATTTGCCCGTGCAAAACCATCGGGCCGCTTTCATAGAACATCGGCCCCAGCTCAGGGAAGCGGTCGGCCTCGGCCACAAAGATGCGGAACAGCTGCAGGCTGATGCCGCCCATCAGCACGGCATGCACGTGTTCCGCCGCCACCCGCAGCACGCCGCGCGGGCCGCAATCGCCTGCTGCCAGATCCGGCCCGCTGTCCGCCTGCTGCCCGCAGACCGAACGCACCACCTCCATGAACAGCACCCGCTTGTCGGGGAAATAGCTGTACAGCGTCGCCTTGGACACGCCGGCCGCCTTGGCAATGTTGTCGACGCTCGCGCCCTCAAACCCGTCAGCCAGGAACACCTCGCGGGCCCCTGCAAGGACCTGATCGAATTTCCGGCCTGTACGCAGGACGCTGGCTTGCTGGTTCATGCGGGTTCCTTTGGCTGCCTGCGGGTCTGGGCCTAGTGTAGCCTCTGCTGCCGCATTGCAACAGCATAACCCGTGCCGTCTTGCAGTCCCTCGCGGAAGCGTTATGATTTAGAATCATTCTAAGTTGAGGGGCGGCAGATGCGTTTTTTCACCCAGCGCAAACGGTTTGCGGAGCTGACCGGGCAGGAAATTCTCGCCCTTGCGATCTCTTCCGAGGAGGATGATGCACGCATCTACCGCGGCTATGCAGAGCGGCTGCGGGCAGAATTTCCCGCATCAGCGGCGATGTTTGACGGCATGGCGGCGGAGGAGGACGAACACCGCGCCCTGCTCATCGCCCTGCACCAGGCCCGGTTCGGGCCGGCAATTCCGCTGATCCGGCGCGAGCATGTGGCAGGCTACTATGCCCGCCGCCCTATCTGGCTGATGGAAAACCTCAGCCTTGACCGCATCCGCGGCGAGGCCCGCGCGATGGAGCGCGACGCCGAACGCTTCTACACCGCCGCCGCCGCCCGCACCCGGGATGCCGCCACCCGCAAACTGCTGGGTGATCTGGCCGCGGCAGAAGCAAGCCACCAGGCCCGCGCGGGCGAACTGGAAGAGACACATCTGGCCCCCGGCACACGCACGGATGAAGATGCAGCCGCCCACCGCCAGTTCGTGCTGACCTGGGTGCAGCCGGGGCTGGCCGGGCTGATGGACGGTTCGGTCTCCACCCTGGCGCCGATATTTGCCACCGCCTTTGCCACCCAGGACACCTGGACCACCTTTCTGGTCGGCATGGCGGCCTCGGTCGGCGCGGGCATCTCGATGGGCTTTACAGAAGCCGCTTCGGATGATGGCGAACTTTCAGGCCGCGGCTCCCCCGTCAAACGCGGGCTGGCCTCCGGCATCATGACCACCGTGGGCGGCCTGGGCCACGCCCTGCCCTATCTGATCCCGGACTTCTGGACCGCCACCACGCTCGCCTTGCTGATCGTCTTCGTGGAACTGTGGGCCATTGCCTGGATCCAGAACCGTTTCATGCAAACCCCGTTCTGGCGCGCCACCATGCAAGTGGTGCTGGGCGGCGCCCTGGTGCTGGGTGCCGGTGCACTGATCGGCAGCGGGTAGAACCGGCCCCGGCGCTCTCCCGCCCGCTTCGGAACAGCCACAGGCTGCCCTCCCCGGTTGGGCCCGGCAGCGCTGACGCGCTGCGGGTGCGCCTTTGCTTACACCGGGCTTCTCAGGGTCAAGGGTGGCAAAGCCGCCGCCCGCCAGCGCGGTCTGCCATTGAGGATGCTATGGCCAGTCTCACAATTGACTTAGTGCTCTTTTGGGCACTCCTGCCCTTAGAGCGCGTCTCATCAGAACCCGCTGCCCCGTGCGCAGCACGGGGCCACGCCCAACTGCGAAAGGCTTCCAAAGGATGCCTATGAGCAGGCGGGAGCACATCCCTTTTGCCAAAAACAGCCTTTGCCAATTGGTCAGCTCTTGTTACCAATCCCCATGGCCGAGATCTTCTTCCGCACCCTGCCCTTCTTTGCAATCATCGGCCTCGGCTACTGGGCCGGGCGCAGCCGCTTCTTTACTGAGGACGCCACCGCCTACCTCACCCGCTTTGTGTTCTACTTCCCGCTTTCGGCGATGATCTTCGGCTTTGCCGCCAATCTGTCGTTTGCCGAGGTCTTTGATCCTATCCTGATCCTCGGCTATCTGGCCGGCACTCTGGCGGTCTACCTGCTGGTGACAGCCGTGGCCGTGTTCCGCGGGCTGGACATGCCCACTGCAGCGGTTGAGGCGCAATGCGCGGCAATCGGCAATGTCGGCTTTCTGGGCCTGCCGATGATGGCGATCCTGTTCGGTCCGGCCTCGATAGCGCCGATGATGGTGGTGCTGAGCGTCGATCTGGTGGTGTTTTCCTCGCTGATCGTCATTTTGATCAACGCAGGCCGCGGACAGGGGCTTGGTACTGCGACGTTAAAGCTGGTCGGGCTGGGGCTGCTGAAGAACCCGATGATTCTGTCCATTGTTGCGGGCCTCGCCTGGTCGGCCTCCGAGCTGCCGATCCCGGCGCCGGCAAACGACTTCCTCACCATCCTCGGCGGCGCTGCCACCCCCGGAGCCCTCTTTGCCATCGGCGCCTCGCTCGCCTCGAAATCGGCAGAACGGGTGCAGATCTCGGGCTGGCTCAGCTTTGCCAAGCTGGTGCTGCACCCGGCCTGCGTCGCCCTTGCGGTGCTGTGGCTGATCCCCGCCGCCCCCTTTGCGGCCTCTGTCGCCATTGCTGCTGCATCACTGCCGGTCGCGGGCAATGTCTACATGCTGGCGCAGCATTACGGCGTGGCGCCGCACCGGGCCTCCGCCGCCATCCTGATCTCGACCGTGCTGTCGATCATCACCGTGCCTGCGGTGATCGCCTGGGTGTCCTGACACAGTTCTATAGACGGATCACGTAATCCTTGCGGGTGGTCTCGATCACCTCCCAGGTACCGCTGAAGCCGGGGCGCAGGATAAAACTGTCGCCTGCCGCCAGCGGATACTCAGCGCCGTCATCGCTGGTGATCACCGACCGCCCGTGCAAAATCCGGCAGTATTCCCATTCGTCATAAGAGATCCGCCACTTGCCCGGCGTCGATTGCCAGATGCCGCAGTAAAGCCCGTCCTGCTCTTCCGCATTCCAGGTGGTGAACACCGGGTCGCCCGCAACCACCTTGGCCGGATCCGGGCGTTCGGTTTCCGGTTCCGCGGCGCTGGTGGTCAGTCTTTGGAAATCGCTCATATCTCCGTCGCTCCCTGTTTTTCCGGCTGCAGACTGTTCCGGCATTCCGGCCCGGTGTCCAGCACCCCTTCGCGCCTTTCACCAAACAATCACCGGCCTTGCGCCCGCATGTTTGCGAAATCGCAAGCCTTGTGCCGCAAAAACCGGCATTGCTGCCGCCCTCCCGCTGGACCCTGAGGCCAACTGCGGATAGCGATAGGGCTAACAGATTATTAGGAGCCTCACCGATGGAAACCGTTTCCGAGAATCGTGCCTTTGGCGGCACCCAGGGCGTCTACAAACACGCCAGCAGCGCCACCGGCGGCGACATGACATTCGGCCTGTTCCTGCCGGAAGAGGCCAAAGACGGCCCGGTGCCAGTGCTGTGGTATCTGTCGGGTCTCACTTGCACCCACGAGAACGCGATGTCCAAGGCGGGCGCCCAGGCCTGGTGCGCCGAGCAGGGCATCGCCATTGTCTTCCCCGATACCTCGCCCCGCGGCGAAGGCGTCGCCGACGACGAGGCCTATGACCTGGGCCAGGGCGCGGGGTTCTATGTGAACGCCACGCAAGACCCTTGGGCGCCGCATTTCCGCATGTGGGACTACGTAGCCGAAGAACTGCCAGCCCTGCTGGGCGAAAAATTTGCCATCGACCTGGACCGCCAGGCGATCACCGGCCATTCCATGGGCGGTCACGGCGCGCTGACGCTGGCGATGAACCTGCCGGGCCGCTACAAATCGGTCTCCGCCTTTGCGCCGATCTGCAACCCCA
Source organism: Leisingera sp. NJS204 (assembly GCF_004123675.1). Lineage (NCBI taxonomy): Bacteria > Pseudomonadati > Pseudomonadota > Alphaproteobacteria > Rhodobacterales > Roseobacteraceae > Leisingera > Leisingera sp. NJS204. Next base: position 3,749,889 of record NZ_CP035417.1, read on the forward strand.
CCGCCTCGGAATGGGGCCGCAAGCAGCTGAGCGCCTATCTGGGCGAAGATGAGGCTGCATGGGCCAAGCATGACGCCACCCTCCTGATGCGCGAAAAAGGCTTCGACGGCCCGGTGCTGATCGACACCGGCACCACCGACCAGTTCATCGACCTCCTGAAGCCCGAGGCGCTGGCCCACGCGGTGGCCGAGCGCCGCCAGCAGGCCACCCTGCGGCTGCAGCCGGGCTATGACCACAGCTATTTCTTCGTGTCGACCTTCATGGAGGAGCATGTCTCCTTCCACGCCGACGCGCTGTACCAGAACTAAGAAACGAAGGACGCGGCCATGAGTGAAGACTTTGATTATGACTTGATCATCATCGGCTCCGGCCCCTCGGGCCGCTCAGCCGCCATTCAGGCAGGCAAGCTGCACCGCCGGGTGCTGGTGATCGACCGCAAGGACCGGCTGGGGGGCGTTTCGGTGCACACCGGCACCATCCCGTCGAAAACCCTGCGCGAAACCGTGCTGAACCTCTCGGGCTGGCGCGAACGCAGCTTTTACGGCCGCTCTTACCGGGTCAAGGATGATATCCTTGCCGAGGATCTGAAGGCGCGCCTGCACAAGACCCTCGATCACGAGGTCGACGTGCTGGAGCATCAGTTCAACCGCAACCATGTGGACACGCTGATGGGTCTGGCCAAATTCATCGGCCCCAACGAGGTTGAGGTCGCCACCGAAGCCGGCGAAACCACCCGGCTGACGGCAGAGAAGTTCCTGATCTCCACCGGCACCCGCACCTACCGCCCGGATTACGTGCCGTTCAACGGCCGCACCGTGGTTGATGGAGATGATTTCCTTGAGATGGCCGATATTCCGCGCTCGCTGGTGGTGATCGGTGCCGGCGTGATCGGGGTGGAATATGCCACCATGTTCTCGGCGTTGGATGTGCGCGTCACCCTGATTGAGCCGCGCGAGAGCTTCCTTGATTTCATCGACAAGACCCTGATTCAGGAGTTCACCCACCAGATCCGCGAAAACGGCGTTGATCTGCGGCTCGGCTCCGCGGTGGAATCCATCGAGGACGCGGGCGAGCATGTCGAAGTGACCCTGGACAACGGCCGCCATGTGCGGGCTGAAATGCTGCTGTTTGCCGCCGGCCGGCTGGGCGCAACAGCCTCGCTGAACCTTGAGGCGACCGGACTGAAGACCGACCACCGCGGCCGCCTGTCCGTGGACCGCAAGACCTACCAGACCGAAGTGCCCCACATTTATGCTGCAGGCGATGTGATCGGCCATCCGTCGCTCGCCTCTACGTCGCTGCAGCAGGGCCGGGTTGCTGCCTGCCATGCGCTCGACACGCCCACCATGCCCGAAAGCCCCTGGTATCCCTATGGCATCTATTCGGTGCCGGAAATGTCCACCTGCGGCATGTCCGAAGAAGAACTGCAAGAGCGCGGCATCCCTTACGAGGTCGGCGTCGCCCGCTTCCGCGAAACATCGCGCGGGCACATCATGGGGCTGGAGCACGGCATGCTGAAAATGCTGCTGTCGCTGAAAACCCGCCGGGTGCTGGGCGTGCAGATCGTCGGCGAAGGCGCAACCGAATTGATCCACATCGGCCAGGCGGTGATGAACCTGCAAGGCACGGTGGATTACTTCGTGCAGAACACCTTCAACTACCCGACTCTTGCCGAAGCGTATAAAATCGCCGGCCTCGACGCCTTTAACCGGATGCCGATCCCGGAAGAGTTCAAGGTCAGCAAACCCGCCCGCAAGACCAAAGCCAAAGCAGCACCTAAGGCAGAAGCCAAGCCCGAGGCAGACAAAAAGGCCGCCGAGTGACCGCGCTATACATTGACGCCGACGCCTGCCCGGTGAAGCAGGAGGCCGAGCGGGTCGCCACCCGCCATGGCTTGCGCATGTTCGTGGTTTCCAACGGCGGGCTGCGCCCCTCGCAGAACCCGCTGGTGGAAAACGTGATCGTGTCTGAGGGCGCCGATGTCGCCGACATGTGGATCGCAGACCGCTGCGGCCCTGGCGATGTGGTGGTAACGGGCGACATCCCCCTTGCCGCCAAATGCATCGAGGCAGGTGCGCGCGTGCTGCGCCACAACGGTGAGCGGTTTACTGAGGCCAACATCGGCCAGCAACTGGCGATGCGCGACCTGATGGCCGACCTGCGCGCTGCCAATCCGCTGGGCGCAGGCGGCAGCGGCAAGGGCTTTACCAAGGCCGACCGCTCGCGGTTCCTGGACGCGCTGGAACGCGAGCTAAGGGCAGCAAAACAGACCTGACCCGGATCAAGGCTCCGCGCCAGTGGACCGCGTGCAACGCGGCCAGGCCTTAACGCGGGAGCAGACCGCCGAACACCCGGACAGGCGCGTACAGGGGCAGGAAACAGGAGGGCAACGGCATGAGCGCAGAGATAAAGATCAGCGTCCCCGGCCTGTTCGCCGCCGCCGGTGCCGGCGTTTCCTTCTCGGTCATCGACATGATCTTCAAGTTCCTGTCGGGTGATTACCCGCTTTACGAAATGGTGCTGTTCCGCTCCGTCATCGCGGTAGCCGTCATGCTTGCTATTATCATGCCGCTGGAGGGCGGCTACCACCTCTTGCGCACCCACCAGCCGAAACTGCACCTTGCGCGCTGTCTGGTGGTGTTCTTTGCCAATATCTGCTTTTTCACCGGCCTCACCCTGCTGCCGCTGGCAGAGGCAGTAGCGATTGCCTTTGCCACGCCATTGATTGTCACCGCCCTGTCGGCGCTGTTTCTGGGCGAACGTCCCGGCCCCTGGCGCTGGGGCGCAGTGTTTGCCGGCTTCCTGGGCGTGCTGATCATCATGCGCCCCGGCCCCGGCACCTTCCAGGCCGCGGCGCTGCTGCCTTTCCTCGGCGCCTGCGGCTATGCAACCCTGCACGTGCTGACCCGCCGCGCCGGCAGCAGCGAGGCCGGTGCGACGCTCGCCTTTTATCCGATGATGGGCTTTCTGATTCTCAGCGCCCTGGCTGGTCTTGCCTTCGGCGACGGCCGCTTTGCCACTGGCGACAGCCCGGCCTTCGACTTCATTCTGCGCGCCTGGATCTGGCCCGCGCCGCAGGACTGGCCCTATCTGATCGGCGTCGGTATCGCGGGTTCGGCGGGCGGCTATCTGGTCAGCCAGGCCTACCGCATGAACGAGGCCGCGCTGGCCGCCCCGTTTGAATACATCGCGATGCCGATGTCGGTCCTGTGGGGCGTGCTGATCTTCAACGAATGGCCCGACCTGCCGGTCTGGCTCGGCAGCGCTCTGATCATCGCCTCCGGCCTGGTCTCCGTCTGGCGCGAAACCCGCCGCAACCGCCCCGCCCCGCGTCCCCGCCCGCGCGCAGAAGGATAAGCCACATGCCCATTGATGCCGTCGTCTTTGACATTGGCCGCGTGCTGATCGAGTGGGAGCCGGAACGTTTCTACGACAGCCGCATCGGCGCCTCCCGCCGCCGCCAGCTGTTTGCCCAGGTGCCGCTGCACGAAATGAACCTGAACGTCGACCGCGGCCACCCTTTCCGCGGCAGCGTCTATGCCCTGGCAGAACAGCACCCGGAGTGGCGCGAGGAAATCCGCTGGTGGCACGGATGCTGGCTGCAGATGGTCCCGCGCAAAATCTCCCGCAGCGTCCGGCTGATGCAGGCCTTGCAGGCCAAAGGCATCCCGGTCTTTGCGCTCAGCAACTTCGGCGCCGAGACCTTTGAACTGGCCTGCGGTTCCTATCCGTTCTTGCGTGGCTTTGACCGCACATTTGTCTCTGCCCATTTGAAATGCATCAAGCCAGAGCCGGAAATCTATGCCATTCTCGAACGCGAAACAGGGGTAGCGCCGGACCGGCTGCTGTTCACCGACGACCGCCTAGAGAACATCGAGGCCGCCACGATACGCGGCTGGCAGACCCATCTGTTCACAACCCCCGCCCTCCTGGCGGCGCGGTTGGTGCAGGCAGAGCTGCTAACAGAACATGAGGCCGCCTGAGACGGCACACGCAAAAGGAAGACAGGCACATGAGCATCCCATTCATCGGGTTTGACGAGGGCGAAGCGCTGCTCGATTGGATCAGTTTCACGGGCGCCCTGGCTGCCAGCCACGATTTGCCCAAGGCCGGGATCGGCGATACATTCCTCTACCGCGATCCTGACACGCTGCTCAGCCGCTCCGCCTGGATCGACGGCATGGGCCTGGCAGTGAAGACAGCCAACGTCTTCCCGCGCAACCCCGGCGCAGGCAAGCCGATGATCAACGGCTCCGTCTGCCTTTACTCGGACGCGGACGGCACGCTTGAGGCGCTGGTCGACTTCCACCTGGTCACCAAATGGAAGACTGCGGGCGACAGTCTGCTCGGCGCCCTGCGGCTGGCCAACCCCGCCGCCCGCGAAGTGCTGATCGTCGGCGCTGGCACCGTCGGCGGCTCCCTGATCGAAGCCTTCGGCGCCGGCTTCCCGCAGGCGCAGATCCGGGTCTGGAACCGCACCGGTTCCAAAGCCGAGGACCTCTGTGCCAAATACCCCGACACCCTCCACACACCGGATCTGGAAACCGCCGTGAGGGCGGCGGATATCATCGTTACTTGCACCATGTCCTCCGAGCCGGTGATCAAGGGCGAATGGCTCAGCCCCGGCCAGCACCTCAACATGATCGGCGCTTACCGCCCCGACATGCGCGAGGCCGATGACGAGGCGCTGCGGCGCACGCAGATCTTTTGCGACAGTTTCGATACCACCCTGGACCACATCGGCGAATTCAAGATCCCGCTGGCTGCCGGCACCATCCAGCGCAGCGACGTGCTGGCGGACTACTATACCCTCAGCCGGTTCCCAGCCTATGACCCGGCCCGGATCACGCTGTTCAAGAACGGCGGCGGCGCCCATCTCGACCTGATGACCAGCCACCACATCCTGCAAAAATGGAAGGCCAAGGCATGATCTGGCTGCTGGTCCTTGTTGTTCTGCTGATCGCCGCCGCGCCTTTCCTGCGCGAACGCCTGCGCAAACCGATGAACACAAAGGTCCGGCAATCCGCCCCCGGCGCCTTCGCGCAGCTCTCCGGCGGGCTGACCCACTACCGCTGGTCCGGCCCCTTGCGCGGCCCGGTTGCGGTCTGCGTGCACGGCCTCACCACACCGTCGTTTGTCTGGGACGGCGTCGCCCGGGGACTCGCCGCCCTGGGCTATCGGGTGCTGAGCTATGACCTCTACGGGCGCGGCTACTCGGACCGCCCGGAAGGGCTGCAGGACAGCAGTTTCTTTACCACCCAGCTGGAACAGCTGCTGCAGGATCAGGAGGTCGGCGATGATTTCACCCTGATCGGCTATTCCATGGGCGGCGCCATTGCCACCGCCTTTGCCGCCGCTCACCCCACCCGCCTGCGCGAGCTGATCCTGCTGGCGCCGGCCGGCTTCGGCAGCAGCCCTGGCCGCCTCACCCGGATGATCCGCCAGATCCCGGTGCTTGGCGATTGGCTGATGCACGCGCTCTACCCGGCGCTGCACATCCGCAGCACCGAGGCCGAGCGCAACCTGCCGTCCTCGGTGCCCGGCATTGCCGACCTGCAGCAGCGCGAGCTGGGCTTTCAGGGTTTCATCCCCGCGGTGCTTGCATCCCTGCGCGGCATCCTGAACGAAGATTTCACCGATGAGCTGCGCGGCCTGCACAAGGCCGGCGTGCCGGCGCTGGTGATCTGGGGCCAGGATGACGCAGTGATCCCGCCAAACTCCGCCGGCCGCCTGGCCGAACGCGCCCGCTCGGTCCGCCAGGAGGAAATCCCGGGCGCGGGCCACGGCCTGCCTTACACCCACACGGACGAGGTGCTGCAGATCATCGCCGAAAACCACCGCCGCGGCCTGATGTGACATCCGCGGATAGGCCCCTGTTGCTTCATCTTTGCAGAAATACTCCGGGGTCCGGGGCTGGCCCCGGTCCGGCAGCCGGCATCACAGCAAACCGCCGGCGTTACCCCGCCGCCACCGCAGCCCGCAGCGGACGTTCCTTCACCGGCAGATGCACAATCGCGCTGAACGCCCCGACGCCGACACCGATCCACCAGACAAAGGTGTAATCGCCATAAGCGTCATACATCCGCCCGCCCAGCCAGACGCCCAGAAAACTGCCCAGCTGGTGGCTGAAGAACACGATGCCGTAAAGCGTGCCCATGTAACGCAGCCCATAGATATGCGCGACCAGACCTGAGGTCAGCGGCACCGTCGCCAGCCACATGGACCCCATCGCAACCGAGAAGATGATCACGCTCATGGGTGTGATCGGGAACATGATGAACGCCGCCGCCGCGATCGTCCGCCCGGTGTAAATCGCCGCCAGCAGGTATTTCTTGGAATACCGCTTGCCCAGATAGCCCGCCAGCAGCGTGCCGCCCACATTGGCCGCCCCGATCAATGAGATTGCCGCCGCCCCCAGCGCCGAGGTGGTGGTAATGCCCAATGAGTGCAGCGCCCCGCCCGGCAGGATCGGCCCGCACATCTCGGTCACGAACGCCGGAAAATGCGCGGTAACAAAAGCCAGCTGATAGCCACAGCTGAAAAAGCCGAGGAAAATCAGCGTGTAAGACGGATCCCTGAAAGCCTTCATCAGGATCGCACCCATGCTCTCTTCCAGCTCTGCCTTGCCGGCTGTCTCCGGTGCCCGCATCAGCGGCAGCAAGGCAATCAGCGCCAGCACCACGCCCGCAAACACCAGAAAAATCGTCTGCCAGGGCAGAAAGCCCAGCATCCACTCCGCCGTGGGCGCACCGAAAATCTGCCCCGCGGACCCTGCCGCGGTGACAATCGCCAGCGACATCGAACGGTTTTCATCGGAACTCGCCCGCCCGACAACCGCCAGCACCACGCCAAAACCAGTGCCGGCAATGCCAAAACCCACCAGCCATTCATAGCTTTGCATTTCAAACGGCGTCGTCGCCCAGGAGCTCAGCACCAGCCCGGCGGCATAGACAATGGCCCCCATGACGATCGCCTTGCGGTCGCCTATCTTCTCGGCAATGGCACCGAATACCGGCTGCCCGATGCCCCAGGCCAGGTTCTGAACGGCAATCGCCAATGAGAACTCCGAGCGCAGCCAGCCGAACTCCTCGGCAATCGGGATCTGGAACACCCCGAACGAAGCCCGCACCGCAAAGCTCACCATGATGATGATGCAGCCGACGATCAGAACGGGGGTAAACAGCGGCGCGGGACGGTCCATGCGGTCTCTCCTGACAGGCCGCGCAACCCTCTGGGATTTCACCGCAGGCGTCAAATCAGGATTTTTGCGGCTCCGGTTAAGAAGTTTTGATCACCAGCGCTTTTGTCCCTTAATCCAGACCGTTTCCGGAACTGAAAACCTCGAGAGTGTTGCGGCAAACTCCGGGCGCCACCGGGCACGCGCCCGGACGCAGGTGACAGTCCTTCCAGAAAACCACTTGGTTATTGCTCGCATTTCCGTAGTAGCAGTATATGACCGGCCTATGTCAGGCGTCTTCAATCGCCACAGGGCCGCTTTCAAGTTTCTTTTCCCCACATAGACTTTAGATCGTTTGAAGAATAAATGCGCCTTACTGTGTGCAGAGATATATGCTGCACAAACGTAGGTACGGCCCTCTCGGCTTATCACTTTATGTATTGTTACAATTGGAAAAAGCGTTTCGTCTCCCGCTTTCTGCGGCCAGTGGCCCTCAAATAGATAAGTGTCATCTATGGTGTCTGTCACACTTTCAAAAACTGATGCTGCATGGCCATTGACGGGATTTAACAGCAAGAATGCAGCCAGAGTAAACACGGTAAAAACGAATATCGAACGATATGCTTTCGCAGGTGACAATCGCGGCAAAATGCTTTTCTCCCAAATATTTTGTTCCGGCGGCCCAGCCGCGCAAAGTCAGTACTGCGGGTTCTGGAGCCGTCTTGGCAGCATGACTTAGAGTAACCATTCGAACTAATCGCTGCCACAATCAATGTGAAAGCAATTGCTCCCCGCTTCCCATCCCCAGCGCCCCGCGCTATCCCTGTCCTATGACCCATCTGACCACGCTGTACCGGCAGAAGACCGACGCGGGCGAATTGCAGCCCGACCCGGCCCAGGAGGCCGTGCTTCCCCATTTCGACCGCATCGCGGAAGGGCTGATGGCGCCGCCGGTGAAACGCGGCTTCTTCCGCAAGGCGGAATATGAACCGGTCCAGGGGCTCTACCTCTGGGGCGGGGTCGGGCGCGGCAAGTCGATGCTGATGGATCTGTTTGTCGACAGCCTCGGCGATATCCCCTCGCGGCGGGTGCATTTCCACGCCTTCATGCAGGAAATCCACGCCAAGATGCACCAGGCCCGCCAAAGCGGCGTCGAGGACGCGCTGGCGCCAGTGGCGGCAGAGGTGGCGGAGTCGGTGCGGCTCTTGGCCTTTGACGAGATGCAGATCACCGATATCACCGACGCGATGATCGTCGGACGCTTGTTCGAGGCGCTGTTTGCCGCCGGCGTCACCGTGATCACCACCTCCAACCGGGTGCCGGACGATCTGTACAAGAACGGGCTGAACCGCCAGCTGTTCCTGCCCTTCATTGATCTGATCAAGGATCATATGGCGTTGCATGAGATGGTCAGCGCCACCGATTACCGGCAGGACCGGCTGACCGGCGCACAGGTCTATTTCGCCCCCATCGATGCCGAGGCCCGCGCGCAGATCCGGGCGATCTGGCAGGATCTCTCGGGCGGCGGCAACGCCCAGCCGCTGACGCTGGAGGTGAAGGGCCGCGAAGTTACTCTGCCCGCCTTCCGCAACGGGGTGGCACGCGCCACTTTCTATGACTTGTGCGGCAAGATGCTGGGACCGGGCGACTACCTCGCCATCGCCGAAGAGGTAAAGGTCCTGGTGCTGGAAGACATCCCGCGCCTATCGCGCAACAACTTCAACGAGGCCAGGCGGTTTGTGACCCTGATCGACGCTTTGTATGAGGCCAAGGTGCGGCTGATCTGTTCTGCGGCAGCCCAGCCCGAGATGCTCTATGTCGAGGGCGAAGGAACGTTTGAGTTCGAGCGCACCGCCTCCCGCCTGCGCGAGATGCAGGCCAAGGACTGGGGCACCGCGGCCCCATGATCGTCCGCGATACGCCCCGGCGGCGGGATATCTTCCTGATCCTGAGCGGATCGGTGGTGCCGCGCATCCTGCCCAACATCATCGGCGCTGCGCTCTGGGCGCTCCTGGTGCTGGTTCTGGACCGATATATCGTTGCAATGCCGCAGATTTCCATCGCCGCAATGGGGGTCTTCGGCCTGTCGCTGTCGCTGTTCCTCAGCTTCCGCAACAACGCCGCCTATGACCGCTGGTGGGAGGCGCGGCGGATCTGGGGCCGCATGGTCTCCGACGTGCGCAGCCTGGCGCAGGAACTGCGGATCTTTGCGGGCAAGGGCCCGGACGAGGAGTACATCCTGACCCGCATCCTGGCCTTCCACCACCTTCACCGCGCCCAGCTGCGCGGCGATGAGGTCGCGGAGACGGTCCGCCACTGGGTCGGGCCCGAGGCGGCAGAGCAGCTGATGCAGACGGAAAACAGCCCCAACGCCGCCCTGCGCGATATCGCCACCCGCCTGCGTGAAATGGCAGAGGACGGCCGCATCGACGGCTTCGGCCAGCGCGCCCTGGCCGAACGTCTCGCCGCCTTCCCCGCCGCCCAGGCCGGGAACGAGCGGCTGCTGACCACGCCGCTGCCTTTTGTCTATTCACTGCTGGTCTGGCGCACCACGTATCTCTACTGCCTGCTCTTGCCCTTTGCCCTCTTGGACAGTGCGGACTGGTTCGAACCGCTGGTGGCGGCGGTGGTGGCTTATGTGTTCTTCGGTCTGGCTGAGGTCACGCATGAGCTGGAGCACCCGTTTCGCAAGCAAGCCAATTCGGTGCCGCTCAGCGCCATGTGCCGGGTGATGGAAATCTCAGTCTGTAATGCCTTGGGCCGCGAGGTGCTGCCCAAGCTGGAGCCGGTGGACTACGTACTGGACTAGGGGGCGGAGGGAAGACGGGGCCGCCGCCCCCTCGGTGTACTTCTGGAAAGATGAAGAATGGCCGCGCCGCGTCAGCGGCGCCCGGCCCAACAGGATGAGATCGCCAGATCGAAGCCGGGCGGGAGAGCCTGCTCCGCCACAGGCGCAAATCTCAGCCGTTTTCGCGCAGGATATGGCCCGCCAGATAGAGCGAGCCGCAGATCAGCACCCGCGCCTGCGGGTCCTTGGCAGTAATCGCCTTCAATGCCGCCATTGTGCTGTCCGCCGTGCCGGCCTCGATGCCCACGGACCTGGCCGCAGCCTCGGTGTCTTCCGCGCTCAGCGTGTTGATCTCATCGGGGATCGAGATGGCCGTCAGGCTCGTCACCTGCGGCGCCAGCGGGCGCATATAACCGCTCACGTCCTTGGTGTTCAGCATGCCGCAGATCAGATGCGTCGGGCGCGCCGGAAGTTTTGCCAGCACATCCGCCAGCGCCACGCCGGCCGCAGCGTTGTGGCCGCCGTCCAGCCACAACTCTGCCTCAGGTGCCGCCTCGGTCAGCGGGCCGGTCTTCAGCTTCTGCATCCGCGCGGGCCATTCGGCGTTCGCCATCGCGGCCTCGCAGGCCGCCTCATCAGCGCCCAGGTGGCGCAGCGCTGCCAGCGCAGCACCGGCGTTCTGGATCTGATGCGCGCCCAAGAGGGCCGGCAGCGGCAGGTCCAATAGGCCGAACTCATCCTGGAACACCAGCCGGCCGCGTTCCTCGTAGACATGCCAGTGCTGGCCATAGGCGATCAGCGGCGCGCCAAGGCGGGCGGCGGTGGCCTCGATCACCTCCATCGCCTCCTCCGGCTGCGGACCAACCACAACCGGCACGCCGCGTTTGATGATACCGGCCTTCTCGGTGGCGATTTTGGTCAGCGTGTCGCCCAGGAACTGCTCATGGTCGATCGAGATCGGGGTGATCACGCTAATTGCGGGTTTATCAATCACGTTTGTGGCGTCCAGGCGTCCGCCCAAACCGACCTCCAGCAGCGTGTAATCCGCAGGCGTGCGGGAAAACGCCAAGAGGCCGGCCACCGTGGTGATCTCGAAATAGGTGATATTCTCGCCGCCGTTCTTGGCATAGCACTCGTCCAGCACCTCACTCAGATGCGGCTCGGAGATCAGCTCGCCCGCCAGCCGGATCCGCTCATGAAAGCGCGCCAGATGCGGTGAGGTGTAGGCGTGAACGCTCTTGCCCATCCCCTCAAGCCCGGCGCGGATCATCGCCTGGGTCGACCCCTTGCCATTGGTGCCGGCCAGATGGATCACCGGCGGCAACTTGTCCTGCGGGTTGTCCAACGCGGACAGCAGCCGCCAGACCCGGTCCAGCGTCAGGTCGATGATCTTGGGGTGCAGCGCCATCATGCGGGCGAGGATCGCGTCGGAGGTCTGGGTCATCGGCCTGGTCCTGTCAGATCGGAAAGTCAAATGCAGCAAATAACAGCGCCCGCCCAGGTAAGGACGGGCGCGGTCCGGCCGGACAGCCGGGCAGGTTAATATAGACCGGTTTATTCGGCAGCTTCTTCGCTGACTGCGGCCTCGGTTGGCGCATTTGCGGCCATGGCGGGGTCTTCCTCTTCCGGCGAGGGCAGATCGCCCACCACCTGCGGCGGCAGGCCCATCAGCATCCGAATGATGGTGATCAGCTCACCGCGCATCTCGGTGCGCGAGGTCACGCGGTCCAGCATACCGTGATCCAGCAGGTATTCGGCGCGCTGGAACCCTTCGGGCAATTTTTCGCGGATGGTCTGTTCAATCACGCGGGGACCGGCAAAGCAAATGAGCGCATTGGGTTCAGAAATATGCACATCGCCCAGCATCGCATAAGACGCTGTCACCCCGCCGGTGGTCGGATGGGTCAGCACCACGATATAGGGCAGGCCCGCCTCTTTCAGCATCTGCACCGCCACGGTGGTGCGCGGCATCTGCATCAGCGACAGGATGCCTTCCTGCATCCGCGCACCGCCAGCGGCGGAAAACAGCACCAGCGGGCGGCCCAGCTTCACCGCTTCTTCAGCCGCGGCGATGATGGCGTTGCCCACATACATGCCCATCGAGCCGCCCATGTAGGAAAAATCCTGCGCCGCAGCGATAATGGGGGTGCGGCCGATTTCACCGGCGGCCACCAGCATGGCGTCTTTCTCGCCGGTCTTTTTCTGCGCCGCCTTGATCCGGTCGGGGTATTTCTTCTGATCCTTGAACTTCAACGGATCGGCCAGCGGTTCCGGCACCGCAACCTCGGTGAACACACCGCCGTCAAACAGCGCGGTGAACCGGTCGCGCGGCGTGATATGCATGTGATGGCCGCAGCTGGTGCAGACGTTCTGATTGTCGCTCAGCTCGCGGTGAAACAGCATGGTGCCGCATTCATCGCATTTCTGCCAAAGGTTCTCGGGCACTTCACGGCGCGAAAAGATCGAGTTGATCTTGGGCCGGACGTAGTTGGTGATCCAGTTCATATTGCTTGCCTCTCCGGGGGCGCGGTTTGCCCCCCAGATAAGGCGCCTTGGCCGCAATTGCAATCAGCGGCGTATGGCAAGCCGTGCGCAAAGCCAGCTAACCAGCATCAGCGCAAAGTCCACCGCCATCCAAGGCCGCAGCGCCTGCACGTCCGCCATCTCGAAGGGGATCATATACAGCGCCAGCCCGTTCAGGCTGGTCGGCGAAGCAAACAGCAATAATGCAGTAACATTGTTGAAAAAATGCACCGCCATCGCCGGACCCAAGGTACCGGCCCGCGCTGTCAGATCCGCCATCAGCACCCCGAACAATCCGGCCCAGACGGTGATCAGCAGCGCATTCTCCCCGGCCTCGGCAGGCAGATAGTGCCCCAATGCAAACAGCGCCGACGGCCCCAGAAGCCACACTGCCGGGCTGCGGAACCGTGCCGCAAGCGCCTGCTGGATATAACCGCGGAACAGGATCTCCTCCGCAGAGGTCTGCACCAGCACCGCGGCAACAGACAAAGGCAGAATGCCCAGCCAGGTCCAGACCGGCAGGTTCGGGGTCATCGCCGGCCCCATGCTGTAGGGCGGCAGCAGCATGATCAGCACGCTCAACCCCAGCAGATACAGGCTCACCTTGCCGAACTGCCAGACCAGCGGCACCAGATGCCCCGTGACGGTGGCAAAGCTGCGCTGGTGAAACAGCCGCGCCGCCATAGCCACCCCCAGCGACAGAAAGGCAAAGCTGCCCAGCAGCACCAGCATGGCGCCGGGATTGCTGCCGTCACCCAGCCCCTGCAGCCAGGCGCCGGGGAACAGGCCCGCCACCATCACCTGCAGCGCCGCGGTCATCGCAAAGCTGACCGCCGCCACCAGCACCAGCCCCAAAAGCAGCCGCCACAGCGCAGGCTGCAGCCGGGCAAAGCGCACCAAGGCCTCATGCGCCCTGTAACTGTGCCCGTCGCTGTACCCGTCTCTGTGCCTGTGCTGCATGTGTCCTCCGGCTGGAATGGCGGCAAATTGCGCCAACGTTATGCATTGCTGCAACGCCATGGCAAGGCAGACAGCCCGGCGCGCGGTTCACACTTGCCGCGCAGCAGCCCTGCCCGTAATAAATTTGTCAAAAAAACAGACCGGCAGGGACCGCAGTGACCAGAACAAACAACGGGAAACCCGTGTCTTTTTCGCTCCCCGGCGGAAAGGCGCCAGGACTGCGCAGAGCTGCAGCCGCCGCCGCGCTGGCCGGCCTGGCCTTGGCGGGATGCAGCCCCGCCCCCACAGGCATGTCCTTTGCCGCCCGCGTGTCCGGCCCGGCGCCGCGCCTTAGCGGCCAGGTGATGTCCTTTGCCGGCGGCGGCGTGCTGCTGGCTGCCCCGGAAACCTTTTGCTTTGACCGGCGCAGCAGCACGGCGGATGACAGCGGCGGTTTTGCCTTGATTGCCCATTGCAGCCGGCTGGACCGGAACCGCTGGTTCGGCTCCCGCAATGCGGCCGTTCTGACCGCCTCGATCGGTCCGGCACAACAAGACGCCGCAGCCCCGCAAGCGGCTGATATCGTGGCCATGTTCCCCGGTGCCACGCTGCTGGAAACCCGCGACGACCAGTTGCTGCCGCTGGTCCGGCTGGAATTCCCCGAAGCCGTCGCCGAAGGGGCCAGTCCGGTTCACTGGCGCGGTGCCTTTGTGCTCGACCGGCATCTGGTCGCCCTGGCGCTCTATGCACCGGAGGGCAGCCGCGCCCTGGGAGGCCAGGGGGCAGCGCTGCTGAACGAAGTGACCCACCGCTCACTGGAAGCCTCCACCCTGCCGGATCTTGAGGAAGCCGGCGCGGTGCTGCCCAAAGGCCCCCGGCGGTCCCTGCGCCCCCTGGCACGGCCCGCAGCGGCAGCCGCCGGCGCCCCGGAAACCGGCGCCACGCCCGCCCTTCGCAAAAAACGCGGGCTTAGCCAGCGGATTGCCGGTTTATTTCAATAGCCGCCAGCGGTTACACTGGCGCCAGCGCCCGCCGCATTACCGCGCGGGCCGGACTCCGCAACACGGCGCAACAGGCAAGAGAGAGCACGATGGGCAGGATCATGGACCGGCTGCTGCACCTGCGCAGCCTGCGCCGCTGGCGCGCAGCCGCAGAAGAGTCGGCCCGCGCGCCGCTGTCTGAACTGCGCCGCCAGCGCAATCAGGCCCGCCAGCTGCGCACCCATCTGGACCGGCTGATCCACACCGCCGACGGCCGTTTGGCGCTGCCGCAGATCGGCTCCTCCTTCTTTCCGCGCCCGCATGGCACCGATTGGTCCTGGCGCCCGGAACTGTGGCGCGGGCCGCTGCCCGAATGCGGGCTGTCCTCCGTCCCCGCCAAGGCCCGGCTCGGCGATGAGGCGCAGCTGTTTCACGATTGCGCCTTCTCCGAACTGACCCTGCGCCAGCTGCGCAACACCCGCGAAGAAGACCTTGCTCCCTTCGGCCTGCGCATGGATGTGTTCCAATTCGACGGCTCGTTCCTGTCGCTGGTGATCGACCTGCCGCCCGCCGCTGCCAATGGCATGACCCGGCAGCATCTGCTGCGGATCGACAGCATTATCGAATCCGAAAAACCGATCGAGATTTTTGCCCGGCTCAACATCCAGCACGGTCCCAATACCGAACAGATCGTGCGCGAGCTGCCGCAGGAGCAAAAGAACATCGTGGTGGAGTTCGACCTGGCCTATTCCAAGCTGAACGAGAAGCGGATCGAAAAGATCTGGCTTGATCTGATATTTGAAGCGCCGGATATGAACCAGGTGATCCTGCGCGACCTGACCTTCTCGCGCCACCGCCGCGCGGCGATCTGAGGAACCTGAGCCATGAGCGACCTGTCACTGACCAAAATCCGCTTCCGCAACGGCATCTGGGAGGGCCGGATCAGCAACGCCCCCGCCAGCGGCGCGCGGCCCGAGATTTCCGTGATGTTCCAGGATCAGCCGGTGGCCGATGCAAAACTGAAAGAAGGCCAGGCAGGCGGCGAATGGCTGATCTCAGTGCCGGTCCCCGCCGAGGCATTGGCCGACGGGGTGCAGACTTTCGTGATATTCGATGCCGCCGGCGGCACCCGTCTGGGTGATTTCACCCTGATCGCCGGGGAGGCTGTGGCGGACGATCTGCGCGCCGAGGTCGAACTGCTGCGCGCAGAACTCGACATGCTGAAACGCGCCTTCCGCCGCCACTGCCTGGAAACCACCTGAGCGGCGGTTACACCAATGTCTGGAAATGCTCTGCCAGCACCTGCATCAGCTTGGCGTGCGGGATCGGGCCATAGCTGCAGCGCGCAACGCCTGCCTGCCGCGCGGTTTCCAGCGTGATACCGCGCATCATCGTGTTGACCGGCAGCGCGCTTGCCTCGCAGACTTGTGCAATCAGATCCGGATCAGTCAGGCCGGGGATGAAATACCCATTGCCGCCGGCCTCGGCATAAGCCGCGCCGCGTTCCAGCGCCTCCGCCATCAGGCCCGCGTGTTTCGACGCATCTTTTTCCTTCAGAAACAAATCTGTGCGCGCATTGACAAAAATGTCCGCATTGGCCGCCCGTACTGCAGCAACCCGCCGGGCCTGCTCTTCAATGCTGTAGAGCTCCGCCGTCCCAACCACCTGGTCCTCAAAATTCAGCCCCACGGCGCCGGTTTCGGCCAGCCGTTTAACATTGGCGGTCAGCTGTTCAGGCGCACGGGAATAACCGCCCTCAAAATCAATTGTCACCGGCAAATCCGTGGCGGCGATGATGCGTTCAGCGTTGCCCAGAACAAACTCCAACGGGATCTGCTCGCCATCGGCAAAGCCCTGCGCAACGGCCACCGGATAGCTGCCGGTCGCCAAGGCCGCGGCCCCCGCCCCGGCAATCGCCTTAGCACTGCCTGCGTCCCAGATGTTATACAGCACCACCGGGTTGCCCGGCTGATGCAGCGCCGCAAAGGCGCGTGCGCGGTCGGAATATATCATGCAGAAATCCTCTGTTTGTAGCTTGTCTCAATCTCGATCAGCCGCTGCTTGCGCCACAAGCCGCCGCCATAACCGGTCAGCGATCCATCCGCCGACAGCACCCGGTGGCAGGGTACTACCAGCGCCAGCTGGTTGGAACCATTGGCCCGCGCCACCGCCCTTGTGGCCGAAGCGCGGCCCAGCTCGCGCGCGATCTGCGAATAGCTGCGGGTTTCGCCGGCCGGAATAGTCAGCAGGTAGCGCCAGACCTCGCGCTCGAACCCGGTGCCATGCAGAGCCAGCGGGGTTTGGAAATCCGCGCCGTCACCCGCAAAGAACCGCTGCAGCTCTTCGGCGATCTGCTTTGTCGGCGCGGGCCGCCCAAAGCCGATCCCTCCGGGCTGCGCCTTTTGCAGCCTGGCCACTTCCCGCGGCAGCGCCTTGCGGTCGGCAAATTCCAGCAGATGCAGCTGGTGCCGGCAGCTGATCGCAATCATCGCGCCCAGCGGCGTGTCGATCCAGTCGGCCAGCAACAGCGCGTCCTTGCGGAAGGCGCCCGGCGCAATCCCGACCAGCTTGGCAAAGGCCGCGCGAAAGGCGCTGGCGCTTTCAAACCCGGCATCAATCTGCGCCGCAATCACCGGCTCGCCGGCTTTCAGCGCGGTGAACCCCTCGCGCAGGCGGCGCTGGCGGGCCATTTCCAGAAAGGTCATGCCGAAATGCCGCTTGAACGCCCTCCGAACGGTGGACGCATCCAGCCCCATCCGCGCCAGATCGCTCTCGCCCCAGCGATAGGCGGGACGCGCCTCCAGCCGGGCCAGAAGATCCTGTACCATCGGATCATCCCCGGCAGCAGCCGCCAGCGGCTTGCAGCGTTTGCAGGCGCGGAACCCCGCCTCAATACATTGGCCGGGGCTGGCGTAAAAGCGGCAGTTCTCGTACTTCGGATTGCGCGCCGGGCAGGTCAGGCGGCAGAAGATGCCGGTGGAGGTCACGCCCACATAGGCGCGCCCCTCATAGGCGTCATCACGTGTGATCAGCGCTTGGTACAGCGTCGGGGAATCAGGCAGGTCAAACATCATGGGGCGAACATAGCCCAGCCCATGCAATCAATGCGCCGGAGATCGGGCGTTGATATTCACTTTGACGCGACAAATGCATTGCGCCGGGTTGGGTGTTGCCCTTTCAGCGTACGCCGGTTTCACCTGATCATCAGGTTTTCACAACATACACTCCCCTGGTCGATCACCCATTGCACAAGGCGCGGGCAAGCTGTGCGGCTGTCTGCGCAGCACCCAGAGACCGGCCGCGATAAAAAGGGGGTCGTTCAGGAATTCCTGTCCAAGCAGGCCCCGCGGGGTCTGTCCATTCTCTGCCCGGCGGCGCTCCGTGCTGCCCGCAAACGCCACCCCCCTGCCGCTTCTTTCTGGCCAAAAATACCTTGGGGGTGAGGGCCGCAAGGCCTGAGGGGGCAACGCCCCCTGCTTCCGCCCGGCCGGCACGTGAACAGCAGAGCAGAAAAAAGGCCGCCCAGCCGGACGGCCCCTTTGTGCTGCAATATGGCCAAGCCTTACTTCGGTCCCAGCGCAACCAGCCCCTTCAGGATGTCGATGGCATAGGCCAGCTGGTAATCCTCTTCGCGCAGCTCGGCGGCCTTTTCGGCCTTTTCGCGGTCGGCTTCGATCTGGCGGATCTCATCCTCGCTCAGGCTGTCATTGTTCAGACTGCCGCGCAAATCGGCCTCGGAGCGCGAGCGGCGTGCAGGCGAGTCGTTCTCCTCCTCAGCCGCAGCGGTTCGGCGGGGCTGCTGCACCACAATATCAGGGCTGACGCCCAGCGCCTGGATCGACCGGCCCGACGGTGTGTAATAGCGCGCAGTGGTCAGACGCATCGCGCCCTCGCCCTTCAGCGGCATCACCGTCTGCACCGATCCCTTGCCGAAAGACTTGGTGCCGATGACGATGGCGCGGCGGTGATCCTGCAGCGCACCGGCCACAATTTCCGAGGCCGAGGCCGAACCGCCATTGATCAGCACCACAATCGGCTTGCCATCGGCCAGATCGCCCGGCGTTGCGTTGAACCGCTCGCCGTCCTCGGGGTCGCGGCCGCGGGTCGAGACGATCTCACCGGATTCCAGGAAACTGTCCGCCACCTTGATCGCCTGGGTCAGCAGCCCGCCGGGATTGTTGCGCAGGTCCAGAACGATGCCGTTCACATTATCCTTGCCGCCCGCATCTTCGATCTGCTTTTTCAGCCCGGACACCAGGTTGGTGGTGGTTTGATCGTTAAAGGTGGTGATCCGCATCACCACGGTATCGCCCTCGATGCGGCTGCGCACCGCCGTCAGCTTGATGGTGTCGCGGATGATCGAGACATCAAACGGCTCGGCCTCGCCTTCGCGCACCACGGTGATCACAATCTCGGACCCCACTGGTCCGCGCATCAGGGTGACCGCATCGTCCAGCGACAGGCCCAGCACGCTTTCGCCGTCCACATGGGTGATGAAATCGCCTGATTCCATGCCGGCCTCGTCCGCCGGGGTGCCGTCGATCGGCGAGACAACTTTGACAAAGCCCTCTTCCTGCGTGACTTCAATCCCCAGGCCGCCGAATTCGCCGCGGGTCTGCACCCGCATGCTGGCCGCATCATCCGGCGACAGGTAGCTGGAATGCGGATCCAGCGACGTCAGCATGCCGCCGATCGCCGCCTCGATCAGTTCCTTCTCGTCGACTTCCTCGACGTATTGGGCGCGGATACGCTCGAAGATGTCGCCGAACAGGTCCAGCTGCTCATAGACATTTGCCTCGCGCGTGCCTTCCTGCGCCAGCAACGGGCCCGCAACATAGGTTGTAGCGACAATCCCTGCCAGCGTGCCGCCAATGGCGGCCATCGCAAATTTTCTCATCAAGCCTTCATCCACCTTTTCCAGTGCGGAACCATGTTTCCGGATCCACCGGGCTGTTGTCCATTCTCACTTCTATATAGAGCGTTTCTGTCCGGTCAGTTCCACCCCCTTCACCGCTAAGTGACAGAATTGCATCCGGCTTGGGATTTTCTCCGCTCATCAATCCCACCGGCGTGCCCTCGGGGATCACTTGCCCCGCCTCGCCGAACACCTCGGCCAGGCCGGAGAACACAAACAGCGTCTCCGGCTGCGGTTCCAGAATCACCACATTGCCCAGATCCAGCAGCGGCCCGCGATAGCGGATGGTGGCGGCGGCCGGCGCCGTGACCAGGGCGCGGGGACGCGCCGCGATCAGCAGACCGGGCCGGGCAATACCCGCCGCGTCCCGTTCGCCGTAGCCGCGCAGCACCAGCCCTTCGACCGGCAACGGCAGGGTGCCGCGCAGCTCTGTGATGTCAGCGCTGGTCCCGGCGATGTCACCGCCGGCAATCTCGGCCAGCCCGTCGGCAAATCCCGACAGGGTTTCAGTCGAGGAAATCAGGATCGCGGTGCGCACCGGATCAGCAGTGAAACGGCGCGGCAGCGTGGTGCGGTCGGCAATCGCGGTAGACAGCTGCACCCGCGCGGACTGCACGCCCGCCAGCCCCTCTTCCAGCGTCCTGGCCGCGTTCTGCTGCAGCAGCCGCAGGCTCTGCACCTCGTCCAGATCCATCTTCAGCGACTGCGCCCTGGCATGCAGGGCCGGGGTCACCTCGGCCAGCATCATAGCCGAGCGTGCCGCGCCCAAAGGCCCCGAAGGATGCACCATCAGCACCGGCGGCGGCGAGGTTTCAATGGTCTGGATAATCCCCAGCAGCCCCGAGACCTCCTCTTGCCGCGCCGCCAGCTGCGCACTCAGCTGCGCCTCGCGCCGCGCCACCCGGCGCAAGCCGTCGCGCATCGCCGCCAGACCGGCCTCAAACGCCTGCACGGTTGCGGTCAGCGCCTTCACCCGGTCGCGGGAGCTGCCGGCCTCCTGCAATTGCACCGAAGCCCCCTCCAGCTGCGCCGCCGCCGTGCGCGCGGCCCCGGCGGGGTCCGCTGCCGTCTGCAGCGGTGCGGTCAGCAGCGCCAGCAGCAAAAAGCCCGCCCGCAGCGTCATGACAGCAGGCTCTCCCCGGTCATCTCTGCCGGTTTCTCCAGTCCCATCAGCTCCAGAATAGTCGGCGCCAGATCCGCCAGCCGCCCATCCCGGAGTGTGGCGCCTTCCGGCCCGCCAACCAGCGCCACCGGCACCAGGTTCAGCGTATGCGCAGTATGGGCGCCGCCGGTTTCCGGGTCCACCATCACCTCGCAATTGCCGTGATCTGCGGTGGCAATCATCGCGCCGCCCGCCTTCTCCAGCGCTTCCACCACCTGCGCCAACCCGCGGTCCACTGCCTCGCAGGCCAGCATCGCCGCCTTCAGATCGCCGGTATGGCCGACCATGTCGGGGTTGGCATAGTTGGTCACAATCAGGTCATAGCCCGCAGCAATTGCCTCGACAAACTTCTCCGTCACCTCGGGGGCCGACATCTCCGGCTGCAAGTCATAGGTCGCCACATTGGGCGACTTCGGCATGAACCGGTCCTCGCCCTCTTCCGGGTCTTCCTTGCCGCCATTCAGAAAGAAGGTCACATGCGGGTATTTCTCGGTCTCCGCCAGCCGGAACTGGCGCTTGCCCTGCTTCGCCACCCAGGCGCCCAGCGTGTTCACAATCGCTGCCTTGGGATAACAGGTGGTCATGTAATCGCTATGGCTGTCGGAATACTCCACCATGCCCAGCAGGCCCGCCAGTTTGGGGCGCTCGCCCGCATCAAATTCAGCAAACCCCGGTTCGCCAATCGCGCGCAGAATCTCCCGCGCGCGGTCAGCCCGGAAGTTCAGGCAAAAGACCCCGTCGCCGTCCTTTACCCCCTGATAACCGTCCAGCACGGTGGCGGCGATGAACTCATCCGTTTCCGACTGATTATAGGCATGGTCCACCGCGCCGTGGGCATTCATCCCCGGCCGCCCCTTGGCATGGATCATCGCATCATAAGCCTCGCTGACGCGGCCCCAGCGGTTGTCGCGGTCCATCGCGAAGTAACGCCCGGTGACGGTGGCAATGCGCGCGCCTTCGGGCAGCTTCTCCTCCAGCCGGCGGAAGTGGCGAAAGGCCGATTTCGGCGCCACATCGCGCCCGTCGGTGATTGCATGCAGCCAGACCGGCACGCCCGCGTCCGTCACCGCCTTCACCGCCGCCAGGATGTGGTTGATATGCCCATGCACGCCGCCGTCCGAGACCAGCCCCATCAGATGCGCCGCGCCGCCGCTTTCTTTCAGCTGCGCGATAAACGCCTGCAAAGCGCCGTTTTCAAAGAACGACCCGTCTTCAATCGCCAGGTCGATCTGCCCCAGATCCATCGCCACCACCCGGCCCGCGCCGATGTTGGTGTGGCCCACTTCTGAATTGCCCATCTGCCCGGTCGGCAGCCCGACATCCGGCCCATGGGTGATCAGCCGGGCGGCCGGCCCCTTGGCCAGGATCGCATCAAAGGTTGGCGTTTGCGCCAGATAAGGCGCGTTTGCCTTGCCGGGCTCGCCGCTGCCCCAGCCGTCAAGAATGCACAGGACAACGGGTTTGGGTGCGGTCATGGGGTAGCTCCGGGGCAAGGCTGTGTTCGCAAGCCTTCTAACGCCTCGCCGCGCCGGGGTGAACCGGCATTCCTGCCACAGTTGGCGTTATCAGCGCGCTTGGCGGCAGCAAGCCTCCGCCAATCCGCTTCATCTTTCCAAAAATACTCAAATCCCCGGCCCGCCACCCGCGCCGCCGCCCGCGTTCTGCGGTGTCAGCAGATGCCGGATCAGCGCCACCGGATGGGCCCGCAAGCTCAGCCGCATGGCGACGTAATCCTCCACCACTTCCTCGCCCAGGCCCATCTGCGGCAGATCCGCTTCCGGCTCGTAAATCCCCTCGCCCTCCAGCTCGCGGGCAAACAGCGGCAGCGGCTTGCGGGCGGTGATCGCCTTGGCCGCCCACAAGGCCTCACGCCGGTTCAACCCGAGGGCAGCAAAGGCATCAGCTTCAGCAAGCCGCTCAATCACCGGCGGCGGAGTGCCTGCCTTGCGCCAGACGTCCTCCACCTCCGTATAGCCATTGCCGCGTGCCGCAGTCAGCCAGGCGGCATCCTCATCGCGCAGGCCTTTCACCTGCCGGAACCCCAGCCGCAGCGCCAGCCCGCCATGGCCGTCCGGCTCCATCACATTGTCCCAATAAGAATTATTGATGCAGACCGGGCGCACGTCTACGCCATGTTCGCGGGCGTCGCGCACGATCTGGGCAGGCGCATAAAACCCCATCGGCTGCGCATTCAGCAGCGCACAGGCAAAGATGCCGGGATGGTGGCATTTGATCCAGGCAGAGGCATAGACCAAGAGCGCAAAAGACGCCGCATGGCTTTCCGGAAACCCGTAAGAGCCAAAGCCCTCGATCTGGGAAAAGCAGCGCTCGGAGAAACCGCTATCATAGCCGTTCCTGGCCATGCCGCGCAAAAACAGGCTGCGGAATTCGCTGACGTTGCCGTGTTTTTTGAAGGTCGCGAGCGACCGCCGCAGCCGGTCGGCCTGCTCCGGCGTGAAGCCCGCGCCGACAATGGCGATCTGCATCGCCTGCTCCTGAAACAGCGGCACACCAAGGGTCTTGCCCAGTACTTCGCCCAGCGCGTCCGAGGGGAAATGCACCGGCTCCTCGCCATTGCGGCGGCGGATATAGGGGTGCACCATATCGCCTTGGATCGGGCCGGGGCGGACAATGGCGACCTCGATCACCAGATCATAGAAATGGCGCGGCTTCATCCGCGGCAGAAAGTTCATCTGCGCCCGGCTTTCGACCTGAAAGACGCCAATGCTGTCGGCCCGGCACAGCATGTTGTAGACCGCCGGATCCTCGGGCGGCAGGGTGGCCAGGCTGTAATCCAGCTGGTGGTGCTGCTGCAGCAGATCAAACGCCTTGCGGATACAGGTCAGCATGCCCAAGGACAGCACATCGACCTTGAGGATACCAAGCGTGTCGATGTCATCCTTGTCCCAGCAAATGACTGTGCGCCCCTCCATCGTGGCGTTCTCGATCGGCACCAGCTCGTCCAGCCTGCCTTGGGTGATGATAAAGCCGCCCACATGCTGCGACAGGTGGCGCGGGAAGCCGATGATCTGCTCCACCATCTGCATCGTCAGCTGCAGGCGGCGGCTGCCAGGGTCCAGCCCGATCTCGCGCATCCGCTCGGCCTCCACCCCCTTGGCGCTGAAAAACCCCCACAGCTGCGAGGACAGGGCCGAAATGGTATCCTCGGTCAGGCCCATGGCGCGGCCCACCTCGCGGATGGCGCGTTTGCCGCGGTAGTGGATCACCGTGGCACAGAGGCCTGCGCGGTGGCGGCCGTAGCGTTCATAAATCCACTGGATCACCTCCTCGCGCCGCTCGTGCTCGAAATCGACGTCGATGTCCGGCGGCTCGTCGCGGGCTTCGGAGACGAAACGCTCGAACACCATGGTGCCGAGTTCGGGGCTGACCGAGGTCACGCCCAGGCAGTAGCAGACCACCGAATTCGCTGCCGAGCCGCGCCCCTGGCACAGGATCCCGCGGGAGCGGGCAAAGGCGACGATGTCGCGCACGGTCAGAAAATAGGGGTCGTATTTCAGCTTGCCGATCAGGGCCAGCTCATGCTCCAGCAGGCTGCGCACCTTGTCCGGCGCGCCGCCCGGATAGCGCCATTGCAGGCCCTCCTCGGCCAGCCGCCGCAGGCGTTGCGGCGGGGTTTCGCTGCCGCGCCCCTCATCCGGGTAGTCATAACGCAGCTCATCCAGGGAAAAGGTCAGCTGGTCCGCCAGCCGGGCGGCGTTGTCCACCGCCGTCTCATGGCCCCGGAACAGGCGGCGCATCTCCGCCTCGGACCGCAGGCGCTGCTCGCCATTGGCCATGGCGGCGCGGCCCAGGGTCTCTACCTTGCAGCGCAGGCGGATGGCGCTGAGGACATCACCCAGGCGGCGGCGGCTGCCGTGGTGCATCTTTGGCGCGGCGCTGGCGAGCGGCGGCAGGTTCAGATGCCGGGCGAGATCCGCGAGCTGCGCAAACCGTGCCCGGTCGCCGCCGTCATAGACAGGCGCCATCAGCAGATGCATCCGCCCGGCAAAGCGGCGCGTCAGCCCGTCCATATGCGGCCCCCATCCGCCCGCGCCGCTGAGGCCATGTTCCGTCTGCGGCAACAGGAGCAGGTGGAGACCCTCCGCGAATTCCAGCAGGTCAGCGATGTGCAGGAGACAGCTGCCCTTCTGTGCCCTCAGCCGCCCGGTGGACAGGAGCCGGGTCAGGCTGCCCCAGCCCGCGCGGTTCACTGGCAGCGCAATCACCTCAGGCGCATCACTGAAGATCAGCCGCGCCGCCGGGATCAGCCGTGGCGCATCGTAGATAGGGAAAGAAAGCGGCGGCGCGATGCCTTCGGGGGGCGGCGGGCCGATGGGCGTGTTCTGCCGGTTCCAGGCCTGCCGCTCGCGCACCTGGCGGGCAATGCCGCGGCATTCGGCATGGGCGCGCACGATGCCCGCCACCGAGTTTTCGTCGGCAATGGCAACCGCCGCGATCCCCAGCTCCAGCGCGCGGGTCACATACTCCTCAGGGTGGGAGGCCCCGGTGAGGAAGGTGAAGTTGGAAAGGCAGGCGAATTCGGCAAACATGGCCCGCATGATATTCCTGTTTTGTTCCCATGTGGAGTCCTGCCGCAACGCCAGCCGCAAACGCCGCCCGCGCCGCGCACAGCGCGGCGCTTGGCCCAACCGCCGCAGGGCATTTCCAATGCCCGCACGACGGGCGGGAGCGCTTTGTTTCGGGCCACAGCAGGATCCGCAAGATCCGGGTCGATTGCGGCAGGGCGGACCGGGCATGGTGGTGTCAGCAAAAGGAGAAAACGCATGATCAGGATCACCGCCCTGCCCACAGAAATTGTCCGCGCGCTGCAGGATGGCGGCACCGATGCCCACGGCCAAGTGCCGGAGCGCGCGGTGTCCGGCGGCGGCAGCAACCCCTGCCGCCACTGCCTGCAATACATCCCCGATGGCACAGGCATGCTGACCCTGGCCCACCGCCCCTTTCCCGAGGCGCAGCCCTATGCCGAGACGGGGCCGATTTTCCTGTGCGCCGATCATTGCGAACGGCACGAAGGCGAAGAGATGCCGGAGATATTGACGGGCTCCCCGGATTACCTGATCAAAGGCTACAGCGCCGATCACCGGATTGTTTACGGCACCGGCATTGTCATCCCGCAGGCGGAGATGAGGGGGCAGACGGAAGCGATCTTTGCGGATGAGCGGGTCAGCTACATCCACGTCCGGTCATCACGCAACAACTGCTACCAGGCGCGGATCGACCGGGGGTGAAGGGGGAACCGGGGGTGAAGGGGAAAGTGCCAACCCTCACGTTGACCTCGGAACACTGAGGGCGGCGTCTGCCTGGGCAGGCGCGCACGTGCATGTCCGTTTTGCCGGAGGCAAACCTTCGGATTGACGGGCCGGCAGGCGCGGCCCGGCCTGCCGGCCGCGCGGAACAGATGTTCCAACCTGCCGGACAGACTATCCCGCTCAGGCAGACTTTGTCAGCGACAGGAAAACGTCCTCCAAGTCTGCCTCTTCAGTCTTCACGTCACGGATCGAAATACCGGCGGCATGGACCGCGGCCAGCACGTCCTCGGCGCTGGTCAGGCGGCTGCGGTAGCGCAGCACCACGGCGCCGTCTTCGCGCAAACTGGCCTCGATCCCCTCGCCCTGCGGCACGACCGTGGCGGGCACTGCCGGATGCACCACCATGGTCTTGGCATCCAGCCGGCCCAGCAGGCTGGATTTGCTGTCCCGCGCCACCACCTCGCCCTGGTTGATTATGGCGATCTCGTCGCACATCTCCTCGGCTTCCTCCAGGTAATGGGTGGTGAGGATGATCGTCATGCCTTGGGCGTTCAGCTTGCGGATGTTCTGCCACAGCATCTGGCGCAGCTCGATATCGACACCCGCAGTAGGTTCATCCAGCACCAGCACCGACGGGCGGTGAACCAGCGCCTTGCCCAGCAGCAAGCGCCGCCGCATGCCGCCAGAGAGGGTCCGGGCATAAGCCTCGGCCTTGTCGGTGAGGCCGATCATCCGCAGGATTTCGTCGCTGTGGCGTTCGGGTTCGGGCACACCGTAAAGACCCGCCTGCACCTCCAGCGCGCCGCGCGGGGTGAAGAAGGGATCAAGGTTCAGCTCCTGCGGCATGACACCGATGGCGGCGCGGCTCTGGCGCGGGTTTTCGTCCTGGTCAAAGCCCCAGATCGACACTTGTCCGCTGGTCTTGCGCACCAGCCCTGCCAGAATATTGATCAGGGTGGATTTACCGGCGCCATTCGGCCCCAATAGCCCAAAGACCGAGCCGCGCGGCACCGTGAGATCGACGCCCTTCAGCGCGTGTTTCCCGGGCTGGCCTTTGTGCCCTTTGTAGATTTTACGCAAAGCTTTGATACGGATTGCATCGCTTGTCATCGCCGCTCTTGCCCCCGGTTTTTCCTTGGCTCATAAAAGCGCCTAGCCGAAAAGTGAAAGGACTGCCAGCCATGAGCACCGCCACGCCCCCTGAAGCGCCGGAAACCAGGATCGTGAACAGCCGCAAGGTGGCCTGCGACGGCAGCGAGGGCGCGCTGGGGCATCCGCGGGTCTATCTGCAGATCCCCGAGGCCGAGGGTTTCGTAGAATGCCCCTATTGCGACTGCAAGTATATCTATGAGGATGCGGCCAAGGCGGCGGAGTGATCCAACGCAGCCAAGCCCAGGCCTGCAGCGGCTGAGAACCGGAGAATTCAAGTTTTTCGGCCAAATTTCTTTGAAGAAATTTGCCAGCGCCCGGTATGGTCCCGCTGGGCTGAAGCAAACGGATGGCGCACATGGCACAGCTTCTGATCGTCTACCACTCGCGCACCGGCGGCAGCCGCCGGATGGCGGAGGCGGCGGCAGAGGCGGCACGCGGCGAGGTTTCCACGGTTCTGAAACGGGCCGTAGAGGCCGGGCCGGAGGATCTGCTGGCGGCCGATGGCTATCTGTTCTGCGCGCCGGAGAACCTGGCGGCGCTGTCCGGCCAAATGAAAGAGTTTTTCGACCGCTGCTATTATCCGGTGCTGGGGCGGCTCAACGGACGGCCCTATGCGCAGCTGGTCTGTGCCGGATCGGATGGGGAAAACGCCGCCCGGCAATGCGCCCGGATTGCCACCGGCTGGCGATTGAAACAGGTGCAGGAGCCGCTGATCATCTGCACCAATGCCCAAACGCCCGAAGCTATTCTGGCGGAGAAGGTGATCCCGGAGGACCAGCTGGATGCCTGCCGCGAGCTGGGGCTGGCACTGGGCGCGGGGCTGGCGATGGGGGTGTTTTGACACTTTACCTTTGCGCGCTGAAGACCATGCCTAGGTCACGCCTGTGTCCAGCCAGTTATATATAGCAATCTTCTCGGCAAAAAAATGGCCATTCATAACTGTTTCGGCTTCAGAACCCTGAACAAACAGCACTGGCAGTTCTATAGTTTCTGTTAAGACGCTCTTTCAGCCCCGGCCCGGCCCATACTTTGAGTTTGCCGCCGCCCGACAATTCGCCATCCCCCCAAACTGTGTGCGATGCAAAATCCGCATATGCAAAACGGGCGGAGCCTTCCCGGCCATCACTGCAGGAAATGTCCGCAGTGCCGTAATTGCCGATTTTGCTTTGCACCTTCCATGTGCCCGTACACTGCACGCCCGAGGACGTTTCGCCGCTGAAACTGCCCTTAAGCCAGCCTGTTGCGGCCCCAGTGAAAATCTCTCCTCCTTCCAGGCAGGCCGCCAGGGGCGCACAATTGCCCGGGCTGCCTTGCACGGTTGAACACTCTGCGGGGAAAAGGGCGTCGATTGTACCATCATTGCCCACAGGTTCAGTGCAAGACACGAGAACCGTCAGTGCAACCGGCAGAACGGCAATTGCAGTGCAGCGGGGGATGAAGGATAAGGTTTTTTGAAACATGCGGGCGCCAAATCAACGGGAGTAAATAACCATGAGCAATACTCAGTTCGGCAAAGGTTGTCATCTCCATCTGATCGACGGCTCGGCTTTCATCTTCCGCGCCTATCACGCGCTGCCGCCGCTGACGCGGAAATCCGACGGGCTGCCGATTGGGGCAGTGGCCGGTTTTTGCAACATGCTGCAGCGATATGTGGAGGGCAACACAGGCCCCGATGCGCCGACCCATGTGGCGGTGATATTCGACCATTCCGGCAAGTCGTTCCGCAACGAGATGTACGACCTTTACAAAGCCAACCGTCCGCCCGCGCCTGAGGACTTGCGCCCGCAGTTCCCGCTGACCCGCGAGGCAACCCGCGCTTTCAACATCGCCTGCAAGGAAGTTGAAGGGTTCGAGGCCGATGACATCATCGCCACCTTGGCGCACCAGGCGCGTGATGCCGGCGGGCGCTGTACCATTATTTCATCCGACAAGGACCTGATGCAGCTGGTCGGCGGCGGCGTTGAAATGCTGGACGCGATGAAGAACAAGCGGATCGACAGCGACGGGGTGCATGAGAAATTCGGTGTCGGCCCCGACAGGGTGGTGGATGTGCAGGCGCTGGCGGGTGACAGCGTTGATAACGTGCCCGGCGCGCCGGGGATCGGGATCAAGACCGCAGCGCTTTTGATCAATGAATTCGGCGATCTGACCAGCCTTCTGGACCGCGCCGAGGAGATCAAACAGCCCAAGCGCCGCCAGACCCTGATCGAACACCGCGCGCAGATTGAACTGTCCAAACGGCTGGTGCAGCTGGATTGCAATATGGCGCTGGATTTCTCGCTGGAGGATCTGGAAGTGATGGAGCCGGATGCCGAGACCCTGCTGACCTTCCTGTCGGAGATGGAATTCCGCACCCTGACCAAGCGCCTTGCCGATCAGCTGGGCATGGATGCACCTGCCATTCCCGAAGCGCCCGCCGCTGCGGCTGAGGCCACAGCACCCGAAGCTGTGCCTTTCGACAAGGACAAATACGAATGCGTCAGCGAGGCGGAAGCCTTGCAGGTCTGGGTGGACCGCATCCGCCGGCGCGGCTGGGTGGCGGTGGATACCGAGACCACCGGGCTTGATGAAATGGTTGTCGATCTGGTCGGCATTTCGCTGTGCGTGGAAGCGGGCGAGGCCTGCTATATTCCGCTGGCGCATAAGGCCGGGGGCGATGATCTGTTTGGCGGCGAGGGGTTGTCCGACGGGCAGATGCCGCTGGAAGAGGCCGTCGCAATGCTGAAGGACGTGCTGGAAGATCCGGCGATCCTGAAGATCGGCCAGAACATGAAATACGACGCCAAGATCCTGCACCGCTACGGGGTGGATGTGGCGCCGATTGATGACACCATGCTGATGTCTTACGCGCTGCATGCCGGGATGCACGGGCATGGTATGGATGCGCTGTCCGAACGCTATCTGGACCACACGCCGATCCCGATCAAGCCGCTCTTGGGGTCCGGCAAATCGGCGATCACCTTTGACCGGGTGCCGATTGACGACGCGGTACCTTATGCGGCTGAGGACGCCGATATCACCCTGCGCCTGTGGCAGGCGTTCAAGCCGCAGCTGCATCAGGAGCGGGTGACCACGGTTTACGAGACGCTGGAACGGCCCTTGGTGCCGGTGCTGGCGGATATGGAACGCAACGGCATCAAGGTGGACCGCGATACGCTGAGCCGGATGTCCAATGCCTTTGCCCAGAAGATGGCTGGCTTGGAGGCCGAGATCCACGAGCTGGCGGGCCGCAGCTTCAACGTCGGCT
Source organism: Leisingera sp. NJS204 (assembly GCF_004123675.1). NCBI lineage: Bacteria > Pseudomonadati > Pseudomonadota > Alphaproteobacteria > Rhodobacterales > Roseobacteraceae > Leisingera > Leisingera sp. NJS204. The sequence goes on from NZ_CP035417.1 coordinate 3,780,042, forward strand.
CCCCCAAACAGCTGGGGGAGATCCTGTTTGACGAAATGTCCCTGCCCGGCGGCAAGAAGGGCAAGACAGGCGCCTATGCCACCGGTGCCGATATCCTTGAGGATCTGGCGACCGAACATGATCTGCCCGCGCGAGTGCTGGACTGGCGGCAGCTCAGCAAACTGAAATCGACCTACACGGATGCGCTGCAGGACCATATCAATGCGGAAACCGGCCGGGTGCATACGTCTTATGCACAGACCGGGGCAAGCACCGGCCGCATGGCCTCGACCGATCCGAACCTGCAGAACATTCCGGTGCGCACCGAGGAAGGCCGCCGCATCCGCGAGGCCTTTGTGGCGGACGAGGGCAATGTTCTGCTATCGCTGGATTACAGCCAGATTGAGCTGCGTATTCTGGCGCATATGGCCGGGATTGACGCGCTGAAGGCGGCCTTTGCCGAGGGGCAGGATATTCACGCCATGACTGCGTCGGAGATGTTCGAGGTGCCGCTGGACCAGATGACACCGGAGATCCGCCGTCAGGCCAAGGCGATCAACTTCGGTGTGATCTACGGCATTTCCGGCTTTGGCCTGGCGCGCAATCTGCGCATTCCGCGCAAGGACGCGCAGGGGTTCATCGACCGCTATTTCGAGCGTTTCCCGGGCATCCGCAAATACATGGATCAGACGGTGGAATTCGCCAAGGAGCATGGCTATGTGCAGACCTTGTTCGGGCGCAAGATCCACACCGCCGAGATCAATGCCAAGGGGCCGAAAGCAGGCTTTGCCAAACGCGCCGCGATCAATGCGCCGATCCAGGGTACCGCTGCCGATGTGATCCGCCGGGCGATGGTCCGGATGCCTGCGGCGATTGCCCATCTGCCCGCACGGATGCTGCTGCAGGTGCACGATGAACTGCTGTTCGAAGTGCCGGAAGCGGCAGTGGAGGAGACCATCGCAGCCGCCCGTCAGGTAATGGAGACCGCCGCCGATCCGGCAGTGCATCTGGACGTGAAACTGGTGGTGGACGCAGGCCGCGGTCAGAACTGGGCGGAGGCGCACTAAGCCAGTTTTCTTGAGGCAATTCCTTTTGAGGCAGGCGAAGCACTCCCGTCCGGCTTCGATCTGGCGATCTCATCCCGTTGAACCAAGCGCCGCTGACGCGGCGCGGCGATTGCCGCACCCTTTCCACCATGGGTCGAGGGAGCCGCAAGGCTCCGCGCGTTCAGCGCGGCTTGCCCTTGACGCGGACTGCGCTGAAAACAATTGGGAACGCCCCTCAAGGACAGACCTGCCCTAGGGGCTTCTCAGCATAGGCTCTGCGCCGCGCCAGCGGCGCCACGCCCAACGGCTGCTGCGGCATCGCAGATGCAGCTTGCAGCGGGCGGGAGTTTTCCCCTGCCCGGCCTCAGCCTTCGGCCGGCTTTTTGACCAGTTTTGCCACCAGCCGCCGCACCAGCGGTGCGGCCGTGAAGGCGACGGCAAAGGCAATCGGCCAGCTGACCGACCAGGCCTGCATCCAGGCCTGCGTAAAACCCGCACCAAACCCCAGCGTTTTCCAGGTCGCCACACCAGTCACGATAAAGGACATCAGCCCCGACAGGATCAGGCTGAACAGCAGAGGGGCAAAGCGGGCGGGCAGCATCGGCGGGGTCCTTCCTGTGATCCTGCGGCCCTTATGCAGGCCGCCGTATCACATTTCAATTCACGAATGTAACAGCCCGCCTGCGGCGGCTTAACGCATCCAGCCGAGGCTGTCTTCGGTGCGCCGGGTCGAGGGCGTGTATTCAGCGCTGACCCAGCCGTCATAACCGCTGGCGTCGATGGCGGCAAACAGCGCCGGGAAATCGACCGGACCGGTGCCCGGCTCGCAGCGTCCGGGTGCTGCACCGATCTGCACATGCACGGCGCGGGAGCCGAACATCTCCCAGACCTTGGCCGCATCGCCGTGGATCAGCTGGGCATGGTAGGCATCATACTGCAAACCGACGTTGGGGCGGTCCACCGCCTCCAGCACTTCCATCGCCAGGTTGTAGTCGTCCAGGAAATAACCGGGCTGGTCGCCGCTGTTCAAAGGTTCGATTGTGAACTGCTGCTCCGGCGCGCGGCCGGCGGCCCATTGCAGGTTCTCAATGAACGTCCGCTGCGCCTCTGCACCCTTGGTATAGCCCGCCATAACATGGATCTTGCCCGCCTTCAGTACCTCGGCGTAGCGCAGCACCCGGCGGATGTCGCGCTGGAACCGGTCGACGCCCTCGGGGATGGCCGCATAGCCGGGCGTGCCGCCGGTGTAATTCGGCGGCGGCGCGTTGATCAGCAGCAGCTCCAGCCCGTTGGCAAGCAGGGCGCGCTGGGTTTCCTTGGCGGCAAGTTCATAGGGATACAGGATCTCTACCGCCTCAAACCCGGCGGCGGCCGCAGCCTGGAAGCGGTCGAGATAAGGCAGCTCTGCAAACAACAGCGAAATATTGGCCGCGAAGCGGGGCATGAGGGTTCTCCTTCTTCCCCGAAGGTCTAGCGCTGCGCACAGGGGCCGCCAAGGCGTCAAAAGAACAGAATTTTCATATTAAATCCTTATTAACCTTTAGCGGCAAGTTTCTGCCGCCGCGCCGGGTGGCAACTGGCATCATAGGCGGCGGCAGGTGGGCATAACTGCGCGGATTGATACACGCCTAGGCTGACGTATCAGAGGAGACAGCCATGTGTGATGCAATGGGAACCGCCAAGCCGGCGGTCAGAATTGACAACGACCGTGTCCGCGTGACCGAATGGAGCTTTGCCAAAAGCGGCGACAACACCGGCTGGCACCGGCACGGGTTCGACTATGTCGTGGTGCCGTTGTTTGACGGCGTGCTGGAAATCGCCCATCCCGACGGGACGCGCACAGAGGCGGTGATGCAGCGTGGGGTTCCATATTTCCGCAAGGCCGGGGTGGAGCATGACGTGATCAACGGCAATGACTTTGCCTGCGCCTTTGTCGAAACCGAACTGCTGGAGGAAGCCTCCGCCGGTTAGCGGTCAGTCCGCTTCCAGCTCCACCGAAGGGATCAGCGGGAAAAACTCCCCGCCGGACCAGACCCCGAACCAGCCGTCGTGGTGCTCTCCCAGCTCTGCCAGCCGGTAGAAGCTTTTGCGGTCGATCAGCGCCTCCAGCCCGGCCCGCATCATAACGTACGGAGACGGCTCGCCGGATTCGCCATCGCGTTCGGCCCGGACCGGGTTCTCCGCCCCCGCCGCGGCAGTGTCGCCGATATTGGTGGTGAAGGTGATCACCTGCTCACGCCCCGCGCCTTCAACATCGAAATCCACCGCCACAAATGGTGCGTCCTCGACGGTGATTCCAACCTTTTCCACTGGGGTAACAAGGTAGTATTTGCCATCCTCCAGTTTGAGGATGGAGGCGAACAGCTTGACCAGTTCAAACCGGGTGAACGGCGTGCCGAGGTAATGCCAGCTGCCGTCACGGGCGATGCGAATGTCCAGATCGCCGCTGAACGGCGGGTTCCACAGGTGGACCGGCGGCAGCCCTCCGCGCTTCCCGGCTTTCTTGCCGGCCGCTTTGGCCGCCGCGGCAAGGCCTCCGGCATCGGGTGTCACAGCTTTTTGTCCGCTCATTGCTTTTGCCATTTCCAGTCAGCACGATAGAGTAACAGCATATATCCGGGAAACGAGGAATGTCATGCCTGAAACGGACGATCTGCTGGCCGGCATCGAAGCGCTGGAAGCCAAGCTGCAACAGGCGCGCGCGTCGATCACCAAGCGCTTTATCGGGCAGGAACGGGTGGTGGACCTTACCCTGTCGGTACTCTTGTGCGGCGGCCACGGGCTGCTGATCGGCCTGCCGGGCCTTGGAAAAACCCGGCTGGTGGAGACGCTCAGCACGGTGATGGGGCTGGATGGCAGCCGGATCCAGTTCACCCCGGATCTGATGCCGGCGGATATTCTGGGGTCTGAGGTGCTGGACACGGCGGAGGACGGCCACCGCTCATTCCGGTTTGTGCCGGGTCCGGTGTTCTGCCAGCTGTTGATGGCAGATGAGATCAACCGCGCCAGCCCGCGAACCCAGTCGGCGCTGCTGCAGGCGATGCAAGAGCGGATGGTGACGGTGGCGGGCGAGGACCGGCCCTTGGGTGCGCCGTTCCATGTGCTGGCGACCCAGAACCCGATTGAGCAGGAGGGCACCTATCCGCTGCCCGAGGCGCAGCTGGACCGGTTCCTGTTGCAGATCGACGTGAATTACCCGGACCGTGCGACTGAGCGGGATATTCTGCTGGCCACCACGGGGGCAGAGGAAGCGGAGGCTTATCAGGTGTTTACGGCAGCGGAGCTGATCGGCGCGCAGACCCTGTTGCGGCGGATGCCGGTGGGGGAATCGGTGGTCGAGATGATCCTGGATCTGGTGCGCGCCTTCCGCCCCGAAGAACCCGGCGTGTCCGGCCATGTGGCGCAGACCGTGGCCTGGGGGCCGGGTCCGCGGGCGGCGCAGGCGCTGATGCTGGCGGTTCGGGCACGGGCGCTGCTGCAGGGGCGGCTGGCGCCCAATGCCGAGGACGTGCTGGACATGGCGCAGCCGGTGCTGAGCCACCGGATGCAGCTGAACTTTGCCGCGCGGGCGCGCGGTGACAGCCTGGCTGCCCTGATTGCGGAAACCGCCGCTGATCTGGCCCGGACCGGGGCCGCCGCGTGACCAGAGAAACCGCCTCCGTACCGGCCTCTGGTGCAGCAGCAGGACTGCGGCACCGGGCCGAGGCCGCGGCCAGTGCCCTGCCGCCCTTGCTGGTGCAGGCGCGGCATTTGGCCGGGTCTGTCCTGATGGGCGAACATGGCCGCCGCCGCGCGGGCACGGGGGATGATTTCTGGCAGTACCGGCCGGCGCAAGCGGGCGACAGCCGCCGGATGATCGACCACCGGCGTTCGGCCCGCGGCGACATTCAGTTTGTGCGCGAGCGGGAGTGGCAGATTTCCCAGACGGTGCATCTGTGGGTGGATACCGGCGCCTCAATGCGGTTTGCCTCGTCACCGAAGCTGCCGCAAAAGGCAGACCGCGCCCGCTTGCTGGCGCTGGCAGCCTCGGTGCTGATGGTGCAGGGCGGCGAGCGGGTTGGCCTGACCGGCGGCGGCCTGCCGCCCCGGCGCGGCAATGTGCAGATCCTGCGGCTGGCCGAGGCGCTCTCGGACGACGCGGAACAGGAATACGCGCCGCCGAACGACCGTGCCCTGATCCCGCATGCCCGCGCGCTGTTCATTTCGGATTTCCTGGGACCGTCCGAACCGATGGAGCAGGCGCTGTCCAAGGCTGCGGCACGCGGCGTGCGCGGGGTGCTGTTGCAGGTGCTGGACCCGGCAGAGGAGGCCTTTCCGTTCTCCGGGCGCACGGTGTTTGAAAGCATCAAGGGCGGTGTCACACATGAAACATTGAAGGCCTCGGCGCTGCAGGAGCGCTATCTGGACCGGCTGGCCGAGCGCCGCAGCGTGCTGGAACGCCTGTGCCGTGAGGCCGGCTGGCGGTTTGGCCAGCATCACACGGGCGATACGGCGCAAAATGCGCTGATGTGGCTTTACCACGCATTGGAGCGGACCGCGCCATGACAATGATTGCAGGCATCGGTTTTACGGCGCCCTGGCTTTTGCTGGGGCTCTTGGCTTTGCCGGTGCTGTGGCTGCTGTTGCGTGCGATACCGCCCGCCCCCAAGCGCCAGCCGTTTCCGGCGGTGACGCTGCTGCTGGGCCTTAAGGACGACGAGAGCCTGTCGGACCGCACCCCTTGGTGGCTGCTGCTGCTGCGGATACTGGCGGTGGCGGCGGCGATCATCGGGCTGGCGGGGCCGGTACTCAATCCCGCAACCGAAAAGGCAGGCGGCCGCGGGCCGCTGCTGATCGTAATGGATGCCAGCTGGGGCGGTGCTGCGGGCTGGAAACAGACCAGCGCCCAGGCCGCGGCGCAGCTGGAGGAGGCGGGCCGCGCCGGACGCCCGGTGGCCGTCCTGCGGCTGAGCGCGCCGGAACCCTTGCAGTTCCGCGCTGCCAGCGACTGGCAGCGGCAATTGGCCGGGCTGGCGCCCCTGCCCTGGCAGCCGGGACCGGATCAGCTGCAGCAGACCGTGGCCGCGATTGCCGCGGCAGAGGGCGGATTTGACACCGTCTGGTTCAGCGACGGGCTGGCGTATCCGGACCGCGGCGGAGTGATCGAAGCCCTGGGCCGCCGTGGTGATATCGAAGTTTTTGAGCAGCCGCTGCCGGTACTGGGGCTGCAGCCCGCCAGCTATTCCGGCGGGGCAATCGAACTGACGGTGCAGCGCAACCGCGCCGGGCCTGCACAGGAGGTTTCGGTGGTCGCGCAGGGCAAAGACCCCGGCGGCACCGCGCGCAGCCTGGCGGTGCTGCCGCTGCGGTTTGCGGATGGCGCCCGCAGCGCCACTGCTGAGCTGTCGCTGCCGGCCGAGCTGCGCGCGCGGCTGTCGCGGTTCGAAATCCGCGAGGTGAAATCCGCAGGCGCAGTGGCGCTGACCGATGACAGCTTGCGGCGGCGCGAGGTGGCGCTGGTCTCCTCTGAAAGCGCCGATGAAGCGCTGGCGCTTCTGTCGCCGCTGCATTACCTGCGCCAGGCGCTGGCGCCCTCTGCCGAGCTGCTGGAGGGCGCGCTGGCGGACCTGCTGCCTGCCAACCCGGATGTGATCGTGCTGGCGGATGTGGCGCGGCTGGCGCCCGCACAGGAAGAGGCGGTGATCACATGGGTGGAAAACGGCGGTCTGCTGTTGCGCTTTGCCGGGCCAAGGCTGGCCGCCAGCGACACCGCGCGCAGCGGAGAGGAACCCTTGATGCCGGTGCGGTTGCGCATTGGCGGCCGCAGCATTGGCGGCGCGATGAGCTGGGGCGAACCGAAGACACTGGCCCCCTTTGCCGAGACCTCGCCCTTCTACGGGCTGGAGGTGCCGGGCGAGGTCTCGATCAGCTCGCAGGTGGTTGCACAGCCCGATCCGCAGCTGGCGGACCGGGTGATTGCCGAACTGGGCGACGGCACGCCGCTGGTCACCCGCAAGACGCTGGGCCAGGGCCAGGTGGTGCTGTTTCACGTGACCGCCAATGCGGAGTGGAGCAGCCTGCCGCTGTCCGGCCTGTTTGTGTCGATGCTGGAGCGGCTGGCGGTGTCTTCCTCTGCCGCCGCACCTACGGCTGCGGACCTGGAAGGCACCACCTGGACCCCGGTTGAAGTGCTGGACGGCTTTGGCCGGCTGGCGGCGGCGGAAACGCTGCCCGGCGTCAAAGGCCCGGATCTGGTGACGGCACCCGCCGGGCCGGAGCTGCGCCCCGGTGTCTATGATGGCGGGCGCCGGATGCTGGCCCGCAATGTGCTGCGCCCGGGCGATGAGCTGCAGGCCGCGCGCTGGCCTGCCTCGGTTGCGGTCAGCAGCTATGACGCGCCGCAGGAGCTGCCGCTGGGCGGCGCGCTGCTGACGCTGGCGCTGGGGCTCTTGGTACTGGATGTACTGGGTACGCTGGTCCTTTCCGGCATGCTGGGCGGTGCCCGGACTGCGGCTCTGGCAGCTGCGCTGGGGCTGGCGGCATGGGCCGCGCCGCAGGAGATGCAGGCGCAGAACGCAGCGGCGCCTGAAGATTTCAGAGCGGCGGAGCTGGCCTCGGAACTGGTGCTGGCACATGTGCTGACCGGCGACCGGGAGGTGGACCGCATCGCAGCGGCCGGCCTGCGCGGACTGTCCGAGACGCTGTTCTTCCGCACTTCGGTCGAGCCTGCCGCCCCGGCGGGTGTCGATCTGGAGCGCGATGAGCTGGCGTTTTATCCGCTTCTGTACTGGCCGGTCACGCCGGATCAGCGGCTGCCCTCGTCCCAGGCTTACGGCAAGCTGAACGCATATTTGCGGGCGGGCGGCATGATCCTGTTCGACACCCGGGATGCGGATCTGGCGGTCTCCGGCACCACCAGCCCGGCGGCGCGGCGGCTGCAGCAGATTGCGCTGCCGCTGGACGTGCCGCCGCTGGAAGTGCTGCCGGAAGATCATGTGCTGACCCGGGCCTTTTATTTGCTGCAGGCCTTTCCTGGCCGCCACAGCCGCGGCCCGGTCTGGGTCGAGGCCGCACCGCCGGATGCGGAACAGGCCGAGGGCATCCCGTTCCGCAACCTCAACGACGGGGTGACGCCGGTGGTGATCGGCGGCAATGACTGGGCGGCGGCCTGGGCCGTGGACGGCAACGGGCGGCCCTTGCTGCCGGTCGGGCGCGGCTATGCCGGCGAGCGGCAGCGCGAACTGGCGTTCCGGTTCGGCGTCAACCTGGTGATGCATGTGCTGACCGGCAATTACAAATCGGACCAGGTGCATGTGCCCGCACTGCTGGACCGGCTGGGGCAATAGGGGAACCCGATGACACAGACGATCCTGTTTGACCCGCTGGTGCCATGGCCGGTGATCTGGGCCGCGGGTGCCATAACACTGGCGGCGCTGGTGCTGGGCCTGTGGAGAGGCCTGTCGGGCTGGGCGCTGCGGGCGCTGGCGGCGCTTGTGTTGCTGGCCGCGCTGGCAGGTCCGGTGCATCAAAGCGAGGACCGCGCCCCCTTAAGCGACATCGTGATTGTGGCCGAGGACCAGACTGCCAGCCAGCAGCTGCGCGGCCGCCCGGAACAGATGGCGCGGGCACGGGCCCAGCTGAAGGCAGCATTGGCCGCGCGGGCAGGCACCGAGGTGCGCTGGATCACCGTTCCGGACGGCGAAGGCGACGCGGGCACCCGTCTGATAGCGGCCATCGCGCAGGCGCTGGCGGATGAGCCGCGGGCGCGGGTGGCGGGGATCATTGCCCTGTCCGACGGCCAAGTTCATGACGCGGATCAGGTGCTGAACCTGCCTGCGCCGATGCATTTGCTGCTGACCGGCCGCAAAGACGATTGGGACCGCCGCCTGATCGTGAAGAACGCCCCCGGTTTTGCCATCATCGGCGAGCCGGTGAAGCTGACGCTGCGGATCGAGGATCAGGGCGCGGTGCCGGTTCAGGGCGGCTTTGCGGATCTGAACATTTCAGTCGGCGGCGACGCGCCGCAGCGTTTCACCTTGCCAATCGGCGTCGATTTCGAGCTGCCGATGGTACTGCAGCACGGCGGCCGCAATGTAATCCGGTTCAGCGTGCCGGAAGAGCCGGGCGAGCTGACGGCGCGCAACAACCAGGCCTTGGTGCAGATCAACGGGGTCCGCGACCGGCTGCGGGTGCTGCTGGTCTCGGGCGAGCCGCATGCCGGCGGGCGCACCTGGCGCAATCTGCTGAAGTCCGACAGCGCCGTGGATCTGGTGCATTTCACCATCCTGCGCCCGCCGGAAAAACAGGATGGCGTGCCGGTGGAGGAGCTGTCGCTGATCGCCTTCCCGACGCGCGAGCTGTTTCTGGAGAAAATCGACGATTTCGACCTGATCATCTTTGACCGCTACAAGCGGCGCGGCATCCTGCCTGCGGTCTATCTGGACAATGTGGCCAATTACGCGATGGGCGGCGGCGCGGTGCTGGTGGCCGCCGGGCCGGATTTTGCCAGCGCCGACAGCATCTACCGCTCACCTTTGTCACTGATCCTTCCCGCCGAACCCTCGGCGCGGGTGCTGCAAGAGGCCTACCGCCCGGAGGTGACCGATCTGGGCAAACAGCATCCGGTGACCTCGGGGCTGGAGGGAGCTGCGGATTGGGGCCGCTGGCTGCGCCAGGTCGAGCTGCGCCGCCCCGAGGGCCATGTGCTGATGAACGGCGCCGGTGAACGCCCGCTTCTGGTGCTGAACCGGGTCGGCGAGGGGCGGGTGGCGCTGCTGGCATCAGACCATGCCTGGTTGTGGAGCCGCGGCTATGAGGGCGGCGGGCCGCAGCTGGAACTGCTGCGTCGTCTGGCCCATTGGATGATGAAGGAACCGGAACTGGAAGAAGAAGCACTGTGGGCTGAGGCCTCGGGCCAGCGGATGCGTATCCTGCGCCGCACGCTTGCCGGTCAGGCAGGGCCGGTGACGGTGACCAACCCGGATGGCTCCACCGTGGAGCTGGCGCTGCGCCAGACTGCACCGGGACGGTGGGAGGCCCGTTATGACGGTCCGGAAGCGGGGCTGTACAGGCTGGAAGAAGGCGGCGAGACGGCAGTGGCCGGGCTGGGGCCTGCGGCACCGAAAGAATTCGAGGAAACCATTGCCACCGGCGAAGTGCTGGCGCCGGTTCTGGAACCTTTGCGCGGCGGTGTGCTGCGGCTGGAGGACGGTATGCCGTCCTTGCGCAACATGCGGGCCGGGCGCCCGGCGGCGGGACGCGGCTGGATCGGACTTACGCCGCGCGCGGCTTATGAAACGCTGTCAGTCAGCCAAGGACCGCTGCTGCCCGGCTGGCTGGCGCTGGTTATGGCGTCGTTCTTTATCGTCGCGGGCTGGCTGCGGGAAGGGCGGCGGTAAGCGGCTTAAACCGGTGTCACAACGGGCGGGGTCCTCCCGCCCATCGCAGGTTTCCTGCCGGAACCCCGCGAAAGTTGGGCCAAGCGCCGCGCCAAAGGCGCGGCGCGGGTCGCTTCGGGCGCAGCCCGAAGCGAAACATCTCTGCCCGGCAGTGCCCCGCGTCAATTAAGCCACCCATATCAGTCAATCCGCCCGTATCAGTCAATCCGCAGGTCAACCCGGTCAGACCGGCCTTCACCATCGACAATCACCAGCGAAGAAAAACCAGGGCCGGGGCTGGGCAGGGAGAACTCGCGCCGGCGCTGTCCCGTCAGCACCGGCAGGCCGTTTGCCATCACCAGAAACGGCGCGGTGCCGCCGCGGAGTTTCAGTGTCAGGTCCGCGCCTTCCAGCATCAGCCAGGCGCCTTCGGGCGGGAAGATCAGCTCCGGCGCATCCGCGGGTTCCGAGAAGGCGGCATCGCGGGGGCGGAAGCGCTGCAGGGGCTGCGGCAATTCGGCCGAGCTGACGATCAGCGTGGCGGGGGGCGGCGGCGGCAGCGGGTCGAGGGCCGGTTTCAGGCGGCCAAATGCTTCAAACAGCACCGGTGCTGCAAGATCGCCGCCAAAGATACCGGGGACAGGCGTGCCGTCGGCGCGGCCCATCCAGACGCCGATCACGTGGCGCCCGTCCCAGCCGATCGCCCAGGCATCGCGGTGGCCATAGGAGGTGCCGGTCTTATAGGCGATGGTGCCGCGGCGCGCGCCCGCAGGCACCGGCAGCCCGCGCAGGATGTCTGCGACTTGCCAGGCGGCCTCGGGCGAGGTCAGGCGGCCTGCGGGCGCGGGCGCTTCGCCCTGCAACATGCGCAAGGCCGGCCCCTGCCCGCTTGCCGCCAGCCCGGCGTAAAGCTGCACCATGTCTTGCAGGCTGATGCCCAGCCCGCCCAGCGACAGCGCCAGGCCGGGGGGGCCGCCGGGCAGCTCCGGCTTGGCGCCGCCAGCGCGCAAGGACCCCAGCACGCGCGCCGGTCCCAGCTCCTGCGTCAGCTTCACCACTGGGATGTTGAGCGATAGCTGCAGCGCTTTGCGCAGCCTTATTTCGCCGCGGAACTCACCATCGAAATTCTGCGGCGCGTAGCCTGCGAAGTTGACAGGACCGTCGTGGATCAGGGTTTCCGGATGCGCCAGCCCCTGATCGAAGGCGAGGCCGTAGATCAGCGGTTTCAGGGTCGAACCGGGGGAGCGGGTCGCCTGTGTCATATCGACAAAGCCGCGCCTTTGCGCATCGGAATAGCCAGGAGAACCAACCAGCGCCAGCACTTCGCCGGTCTGGTGGTCCGCGGCGATCAGGGCAGCGGAAAGAGACGGGGTGGCGCTGCGGGCGGCCTCTGCCAGCAACTGTTGCATCCGGGATTGCACCGCGCTGTCGATGGTCAGCCTGATCTGCCGCTTGCCAGGGTGCTGTGCCTTCACCCGGTCCGCCAAATGCGGTGCCAGCCGCGGGAAGGCCGCCATTTGGTGCGGCAGCGGAGTGCGGCGGGCCGCCTCGGCCTGTTCTTCGCTCAGGAGGCCCTGGCGCTGCATCCGGGCGAGCACGCGGTCGCGGGCCTCGCTGGCGGTCTCTGGGAAACGGTCCGGGCGGCGGCGTTCAGGAGATTGCGGCAGGGCGACCAGCAGCGACGCTTCTGCCGGGGTGAGGCGGCGCGGTTCTTTGCCGAACCAGCTGTAGGCCGCCGCGCGGATGCCCTCTGCCGCGCCGCCATAGGGGGCGTGGGTCAGGTAGAGGGTGAGGATCCCGTCCTTGCTAAGGCGGCGTTCCAGCGCCAGCGCCACCCGCATCTGGCGCAGCTTGCCGGCCCAGCGGCCGGTGGTGCCATCCTCCAGCAGGCGCGCCACCTGCATGGTCAGGGTAGAGCCGCCGGAGACCGCGCGGCCATTCCAAAGCGCCTGCCCTGCGGCGCGCAGCAGGGCAACGGGGTCGACACCGGCGTGGGAGCGGAAGCGCTTGTCCTCGTAGCGCAGAAGCATGTCGAGGAAGCGCGGGTCGACGTCCTCGGGCTGGACAGCGAGACGCCAGAGGCCTGTGCCGACCGGGTAGGCGCGCAAAAGCTTGCCGTTGCGGCCGAGTACTTCAGTGGAGGTTTCGGCGAGGGTGAGGGGGAGATCTGTGGCGTCGATCCAAGCATCGAAGCTGCGCCAAGCCGTGAAAGCAGCCGCAAGCAGGACCGCTAAAGTAGCGGTGTACCATTTCCATCTTTTCCCTGGCCGAAGGCCGGGCAGCGCCCGTCCCGCCCCCGACGGGGCGGGACGGGCGCTGCCCTCTGAGCTGTTCAGCCGGCGTTTCACTTCACGACCACGCGCCCCGTGCCGGTCCTCGCGCGGTAGGCGGGGCGGTACATGTCTTCGACCGAGGCTGCCGGGTGGTGGAATGTGCCGGGCGTCACCGCGCGGGCGATATAGGCCAGTGTCACCGGCGCGGCATCGCGCATATTCACAGCCGCCAGAAAACGGTCGCTGCGGAATTCGGTGTGTTCGGCCCCGGCCGGGTTCAGCCAATCCAGATCGCGCAGGTCGCCAGAGCGCAAGAGGTTCGGGTTGTCGATCTCGAACCCGGCAGGCAGCGGATCGTTGATCATCAGCCTCGCACCGGTCTTCTCATGCGGTTTCACCCGCAGGACGGTGACAAAACGCGCGCCTGCAGTGACAGACTGCACGTCCAGCGGTTGGCCATCCAGCGTGTAGTAGCTGCGTTCGATGGTGTAGCCGAAGCCGCCCGCGGCCGGCGGGACCAGTGGCACGCCAAGCGTGGTGAGGGTGATCTCCGCAGTCCGCCCGCTGGCGGCAGTCAGCGCCAGCTCCGGCGTGTTGTGCCCGTCTGCAGCCTGCACAAATGGCCCCTGAACAGGCTGACCGTTGACCAGAAGGCCGGAATCCTCGGGGGTCCGGGTCAGCGCGTGGGCGGCCATCAGGGTCCAGGCGGACTCTTGCGTGGAGCGATGGCCGCTGGCGTCGGCAAGCCGCGACGACAGGCTGACGCGGTCCACAGCCTCGGACCCGGCCTCGGCGGCAAGGGCCAGAACGCCAGCAGTATCGCGCAAGGCGGTGCCAAAGTCGGCGCGCCAGAGGCGGCTGTCCTTTTGCCCATCGGACCCGATCATCTGCGCGGCGCGGCTGAACATCCGGTCCGCACGGCGCTGATCGCCATAGGCTGCAAGGGCCGCGCCCAATTGGGCGGCAGCAAGCGGGGTGGCGAAGGCCTCACCCTTCACATCGGCGTAATAGCGCAGGTCGCCCATCCGGGCCGCACCCTCGCGCGCCAGAACATGGAGGGCATAGGCAATCTCCTCGCCGCCGGTATCGAAGTCGGGGGCATAGTTGATGCGGTTGCGCAGGTTGTCCATCGCCTGGGCAAAGGCCTGTTGCGGCACGGTGTAGCCTTGCGCGCGGGCGCGGCTGAGGAAGTCGCTGGCATAGGCGTCCAGCCAGAACTCACCGCTGTCGGCGCGCCAGAGGCCAAAGGCGCCGCTGGAGGCCTGGCGGGTCAGCACCTTGCGGATGGCGGCGTTAATGCGCGCATCCACCGCCGGGCCGTCGCCCAGACCCGCTCCCTGCGCGACGCTGCTGAGGTAGAGCAGCGGCAGCGCCTTGGAAGTCACCTGTTCGGTGCAGCCATAGGGGTACTGGTCCAGCTCTGCCAGCAGACCCGGAACGTCGAATTTGGCCAGCGGGCCAGAGGAGATGGCGGCGCGGGCGGTGCCGGGGCGCAGGCCGGTGAAAACATCTTTACTGAACAGGAAAGTGTTACCGCCTGCGAGCGTGAAGCGGCGGGTTTCAGAAACCACCGGATCATTGGCGCGGACCGGCAGACGCAAATTTTGACGCAGCACCTGCCCGTCCGGCGTGGTGAGGGTAAGGGTGAGTTCGTGGTCACCAACGGTTTCTGCCGTCACCGGCAGTTCCAGCACTGTCTTGCCCTGTTCCGCCAGGGTGACGGAGGCGGGCAGGCTGCCCAGCGTCAGACCGCCTGCGGTGCTGGCGGTCAGCGCCATGTCTCCGGCGGGGCCGTCGGCATGGACGATCTCGATCCTTGCGCGGCTTTCGTCGCCGGGCGCCAGGAAGCGCGGCAGCGCGGCGGTGACCACCACGGGATCGCGCACCAGCATGTCGGCCTCGGCCTGACCGACAGCCCGGCCGGACCAGGCGACAGCCATCAGCCGCACGGTGCCGTTGAAGGCGGGCAGGGTCATCGGGAACTCCGCTCTGCCATTGGCGTCCACTTTCAGCGGGCCGGAGAACAGCGCCACCAGGTCCTGCGTGGGCGGCGGCGATTGCATCTTGAGGCCACTGTCAGCATCACCGCCGGAGCGGATGCGGCCCAAAGCGCCGTTGCCGGGGTCGATGAGGCGGCCATAGATGTCGCGCAGCTCCATCCCCAGCCGGCGCTGGCCATAATAATGCGCGCTGGGATCGGGGCTGGTGAAGCCGGTGAGATTGAGGATGCCAAGGTCCACGGCGGCGACGGTGAGCCAGACTTCATCGCCCTCTGCCGCGCCCTCCACGCGGAGTTCCGCCACTTGCGTGCCGCGCGGCCGGGCCACGCCGGGGACGTCAATCGTCACCTCCAGCTGCTGGCCGGGCTGGGTGATGCTAGCATGCGCCAACCCTAGGGCGCGCAGCGGGGTGCGGCCCCGGTCGCCTGCAACAGGCTGGATTATGGTGGCGGTCACATAGGCGCCGCTGCCCCAGTCCTGTGTCACCTCTAGCGGGATCACGGTTTCGCCGGCGGGAACTTCGACAGCCATGCGGTGGATCAGGTGGTTCGATACCACCGAGACCAGCGCGGTGCCCGCGGCCTGCGGCACGATGCGCAACCGGGCGGTGTCGCCGGGTGCATAGCTTTCGCGATCCAGCGACAGCTCCAGCCGGGCGGGCGTCCCGGTGCTGCCTTCGGGGGCGTACCAGCCGGCATAGAAGTCATAAGCGGCAGAGGCATAGGCGCCATCCAGACGCTCCACCACCAGCTCATAACGGCCCCAGCCGACTGGCTGAGACAGCGGCAGTGGATCGCTGCCCAGCTGCGCCTCGCCCGTCGCGATGCGGGTGCGGCGCGTTATAGGCTCCCAGTTCCAGTTGCCGTAAAGCTGATACCATTGATAGCGGGTCTCGACCCGGTTCAGGGTCCATTTGACACGCATCGGCACCGGCGACAGGTCCGGCGACAGGGCGATGAGTTCAAAGCCTGCCTCGGAGCCTTCTGCCGCAACCTCGTCAAACTGCGGTTTAATGCCGAGGACGGGGCCTGCAGGGCGGACAGGGATTTCCAGTGAGCGTTCGACCGGACGCGCAGCGCCATCAGCAACACGGGTGGTGAGAGTGGCCAGAAGCGGCTTGCCCTCTGCCGGGGCGGCGGCGGGCAGGTTTACAGCGAAGGCCGCGCTGCCATCAGCGCCGGTTTCCTGGCCGCCGAAAAATCCGGTCTGGGCAGAGGAGACCGTATCATAGCGGCCAAAACGGAAACCCGGCCATTGATCCAGGGTATTAGCGGCAGTGAGGCGGATGTCTCCTTCCACCTTCAGCCCGGCACCCGGCGCGCCGAACAGGTAGTCTGCTTGCAGTGCAATCTGCGCTGCACTGCCGGGCTGGAGTGTGTTTGCATTGGCGACCTCTTGCTCAAAGTCGATACGCTCGGGCAGGAAATCCTCGACCAGGATCTGGCGGCTGGCGAGCGCGGGGGACTTGAGGTCGCTTTTGATTTCAATCCGCCAGGTGCCTCGCGGGGCGGCGGGGCCGGTAGGCAGCGCAAAGACATGGCCGCCCTGATGGCCTGCGGCTGAGGTCTGGCGGGTGTATTCCACCCCGTCAGGGCGCAGCAGGATTGCGGTGAGCGGCAGGCCCGCGATCGCCTGCGCCTTGCCGTCACGCGCCAATGCAGTCACATGCACGGTTTCACCCGCACGGTAGGCGCCGCGGGTGGTGGCGAGGAAGACATCCACCGGCCCCGGTGCGGGCCGGCCGGCCACGCCGCGGTCTGACAGATCAAAAGCGGCATCGTTGAGGGGCAGGAAGGTGAAATCGCCCTCCCCCGCCCGGGCAGTGATCAGCGCCGGTGACGCGCCGCCGGAACCGCGCGTCAGGCCGGGCCTAAAACGGACATAGCCGCTGGCGTCGCTTGTTTCAGTTGCCAGAACCTCATTGGCACTGGAGATCAAACTGACCTCGGCACCGGCCTGCGGTTTGGCGTCCGCCAGGCCCTGCACCTGCACATGCAGGCCATCGCTGCCGGACATGGTGCTGAGACCCAGGGTGGTCAGCACAAACCATTGCGTGGCACCGGCATCGTCATAGGGATCGGCCCCGGGTATCCGCGCTGTTAGGGCGTACAGACCCGGTGTCTTTTGCCCAGTCAGGGCATCTTCCAGCGGCAGGCGGCTGGTCATCGCCTGATTGAGCGCAGTGCCCACTTCGGCACTGCCCTGCCAGATCTCCTCGGCGATATCGGAGGCGAAATGCTTATCCTCCCACTGGGAAAGCGGTTTGGCAAAGTACCCCTCCTGCAGGGTGCGCAGCACGTTGCGGCTGCTGACCCGGCGCAAGCGCAGGTCCAGTTCCGTCAGGTTCACGGTTTCCACCGGCAGCGCCGCAGCAGCGCCCGCGGGCAGCACATAGGCGCGGCCCGGGAAGCGGACCTTGGGCGCGCGGTCGCGCACGTAATGAGTCAGCTCCACATCTTTATAAAGCTGCTCGCCGCTGGCCGCCGGCAACCCGCGGCGCAGGGTCAGCTGGTAGCGCTTGCCGTGCTCCACCCCGTCAAAACACAGCTGCCGGCCGGATGCGGTGACTGCCAGACTGCTGCCGGCCAAGCGCACATAGTTTTCGTAATCGGTTCCGGCCTGTTCCAGATCTTCGGAGAACTCGGCGCAGATACGGGGGGCTGCGCTGTCGCTTTCAACCGTGGAGCCAGTCACGCGAAAACCGTATTTCCGGATCGCATAATGGATCATCTCGGCATTCGCCTTAAGCGGAATGATGTTGTCAGCCAGGCGCAGCAGCGGCAGCATCTCGCGGCCGCGGCCAAGCGCCTCCACCGCTTCGGCGGCCTGACGCAGGGCCTGCGCCTGATCTGCCGGTGCCGCAGCCCGCAAGTAGCCATTGAGGGCCGCAGAATAAGCGTCCTGCCGGAAACGGCGCTGCTGGGAACGGTTGCCGGAGTCTTTGGCAGCCCGCAGCAAATAGGCCGAGAATCGGGTCCAGTCCTGGGCAGAGTCAGTCAGCACCACGGCCTGCCCCATCCATCGCAATGCCGCGAGCGGCTCTGCGGCACGGAACAGCGAGCGGGCCGCCGAAACCGCCTTGGCGGCGTCCTCTGTTGTCAGCGGATAGGCCAGGCCCAGCGACTGGGCAAACCCGGCCGCGCGCGGCAATTCCAGCTCCGGGGTAGCGTCCAGCCGGCCTGCCCGCACAGCGGCCTCTGCCTGAAGCCCGCCGGGTGCCGGCTGTTTCAGTGCCGAAAAGGCGCCCTCATAGGAACTGGGCTGAGTCAGGGCGGATTTTGGAAAGCAGGCATTTGCCTTTTGGTTGAACACAAAACCGGCGCAATCCGTCTGGGCAGCACACGCCCGCGCGCAGGACTCGACATCCGTATCGAACAGCGGCTGCAGGTCCGAGCCGAAAAAATCGGTGTTGGCAAAAGCCTTGTACCGGAAACCGGGAACCTCCGGCCCGGCCCAGGCAGCGGGCAGAAACGCAACAAAAGAAATAAAAACAATGGCATACATTAGAACTGAAGCAAACAGACGCGGCATGGCACCCTCCAATACTTGGCGCAGGCTGGCACGGGCTTAACGTCATAGCAAGATTCACCCGCGTAACACGTAAGGGCAGCCCTGCTGTCTCTTGCGTGCGGAATTGCCGCGCGCTGTTCGTGTTAATGTATTGCCGGAGTGCGCAGGGATGACCCTTGCCAGCAAATTAGCGGAAGAAAGACGCGCCCGGCTGGCCGCGGAACGGCTGCTTGAGCTGAAGCAGGCGGAGCTGTCTGCTGCCAACCGCAAGCTGGGCCGCCATGCGCTGGCGCTGACCAAGCGGATCGGCCAGACCCAGGCTGAAGTGGCCACTGTGCGCGACGAAAACGCCAAGGTGAAATCCGACCTCGATACCGCGCATGAAAAGGTTGAGACTGCCGAGCGGCGGCTGTGGCATTCGATCCAGGCATTTCAGGACGGTTTCGCCTTTTTTGATGCTGATGGCAGTCTGATCGGGGCGAACACCGCCTACCTCAATATCTTCGACGGGCTGGAAGAGGTCTCGCCCGGTATCTCCTATGTGCGGATCCTGCAGCTTCTGACCGACGAAGGGCTGATCAATACCGGCGAGCTGGGCACCGATGCCTGGCGCGAAATGATGAGTGAGCGCTGGCTGTCGCCTTCGCCCGATCCGGTGGTGATCCAGCTGTGGGATGAACGGTATTTGCGGCTGATCGATCAGCGCGGCCACGGCGGCGATGTGGTGACGCTGGCGCTCGATATCACTTCGACCGTGCAGTATGAAAAGGACCTGCGCGGCGCCCGCGCCCGCGCCGAAGCGGCAAACCGGGCAAAATCCGCCTTCCTTGCCAATATGAGCCATGAGATCCGCACCCCGATGAACGGGGTGGTGGGCATGGCAGAGCTGCTGAGCGATACCGCGCTGGACGAGGAACAGCGGCTTTATGCCAATACCATCAAAAACTCGGGCGAAGCGCTGCTGGTCATCATCAATGACGTGCTCGACTATTCCAAGATCGAAGCCGACAAGCTGGAGCTGCATCCCGAACCCTTTGACCTGGAACGCAGCCTGCACGAAGTGGTGATGCTGCTGCAACCCACCGCGCGGGACAAGGGGCTGACGCTGCTGGTCGATTACGACCTGTTCCTGCCGACCCGCTTTACCGGCGATCCAGGCCGGATCCGGCAGGTGCTGACCAATCTGGCCGGCAATGCGGTGAAGTTCACCAAAGAAGGCCATGTGACCCTGCGGGTGACCGGTGTCTCCTCGCCTGATGACAAACAATGCGCGGTGCATATTTCGATCGAGGACACCGGCATCGGCATCCCGGAAGAGAAGATTGAGCATATTTTCGGCGAATTCAACCAGGTCGAAGATGAGCGCAACCGCAAGTTTGAAGGCACCGGGCTGGGGCTGGCGATCTCCAAGCGGCTGATCGAATTGATGGGCGGCGAGATCTGGGTCGACAGTGAGGAAGGCAAAGGCTCCTGTTTCGGCTTCCGCTTGCCGCTGCCCCTTGAAGGATCAGCAGAGCAGCCTGTGCCGAAGCTGCCCAGCTCGCTGCGCCATGTGCTGCTGGTGGATGACGCGCCGCTCAACAGCGAGATCCTGCAAAAGCACCTGCTGATGCTGGGCATTCAGGTCACCACTACAGAAACCGCGCATGGCGCGCTTGCCGCGATGCAAGGCGGTATTGACCTGGTCATCAGCGGCCATAACCTGCCTGGGCTGGACGGCGTGCAGCTGGCGAGGGATCTGAAATCCGGTTCCTGGCGCGGAGTGCCGGTGCTGATGCTGAATTCCGGTCCCCAGGGCGCCAATGATCCGGAAATCCGCTATCTGGCGGACGGGGTGCTGCAAACCCCTGCACCGCGGGACGATTTTTTCAACCAGCTGGCCAAGCTGGCGGCCAGTGCCGTCGGCCCCGGCTGCGCGGCTCCGCTGCAAGGCCCGGTGACGGCAGACAGGCCGATGGCACCGCAAGCAGGTCTCGAGGCACAGCAGACCGAACCATCCGCCGGCCCGCCGCCGGACCCGGAAATCCGCCGGATGCGGGTGCTGGCAGCAGAGGACAACAAGACCAATCAGCTGGTGTTCAGCAAAATGGTGAAAGAGCTGAACATAGAGCTGAAGTTTGCCAGCAACGGGCTGGAGGCGGTCGAAGCCTTCCAGGCGTTCCGCCCGGATCTGATTTTCATGGATATATCGATGCCAATGATGGACGGCAAGGAAGCCACCGCCAGGATCCGCAGTATCGAGGCGGACACCGGCGGCCATACCCCGATTGTGGCCTTGACCGCACATGCGATGGCAGGCGATTCCGATGGTATCCTTGCGGCCGGCCTGGACCATTACCTGACCAAGCCGTTGCGCAAGGCGCTGATCCACGAAAAGATCCACGCCTGTGCGCCGGACGGGACACAGGCCTTGGATCAGGACGGCCCGCCTGCCCCGGCTGCCGCCCAAGCACTCTGAGCCGACAGGTCTCTCCCGCCGCCGCCACGCCATGGCGGTCAGTCTTTGAAACAAACTGTTCTCAGGGTGCGCTAGGGCTTCTGCTCTTGGCACAATGCTGTGCTGGGTCCCGGTTGCCGGACGCCGCCAGGATCCGGCTTTTCCGGGTCTTGCCCCACCCGTTTGCAGCGTACGCCCTTTCCGTCACCCGGCCCGAATTTAACAACGGCGAAGCTCTCCCGCGCCCGCAGGCGCACCGGCTGCGCCGGCACCGCCCTTGTGCGGCCTTGGGCGTGGCAGCGCGCAGAGCGCGCTGCCACGCCCAACCGTGAAGGTGCGTTCTTGAATGTGCCGGAACGGGCGGGAGCCTTTCTCCTGCCTCAGGCGCCGCGCAAAAAGACAGGTTTATCGGGGGCCGACATTGCCGGCTGATGCACGTAGCCGCCAGCATCAAATGCTTTGAGGCTCTCCGTATCTGTCAGCCGGTTCTGGATAATGAACCGTGCCATCGCACCGCGGGCGCGCTTGGCGTAGAAACTCACCACCTTGGGAGTGCCGTTCTTTTCTTCCATGAACACCGGAGTGACGACCCGCAGTTTCAGCGCTGCTAAATCCACTGCGCCGAAATACTCCTGGCTGGCACAGTTGACCAGCACGCTGGCATTTACCGCATCCGCCTGCGCATTCAGTGCCGCGGAAACCTGGCTGCCCCAGAATTCATAGAGGTTTTTGCCGCGCGCATTTTTCAGACGCGATCCCATTTCCAGCCGGTAGGGCTGCATCGCGTCCAAGGGACGCAGCAGGCCATAAAGACCTGACAGGATGCGGAAATGCTCCTGCGCCCAGGCCATTTCATCAGCATCAAGCGAGGACGCCTCCAGCCCCTGGTAGGTATCGCCGGCAAACGCCAGCGCCGCCGGGCGAGTGGCCGCAGTTGCCGGATCCGCACTAAACTCTTGAAACCGTGCGTGATTCAGTTTGGCCAGATCTTCGCTGATATGCATCAGCTTCATCAGATTCGCCACGGATTGTCCGCGGGCCACCTCTGCCAGCTCTACCGCGTCGTCATGCAGCGCGGGCCAGGTCATCTCCTGATCCCGTTCCGCCCAGTCCAGCTTCTTGGCCGGAGAGGTCACTACCAGCATATCTGCCCCCTTGATGATCTTGGCGCGACCCTAGCCCGCGCCGCGCAGGACGTCCAGAAACGCCGCCGCGAAACGTTCGGCGCGGCGCTCCCCTAACAGTTTCGTGATCCCCGCCTCGTCACCGGCGCGCATCTGCGCCACTTTCGCAAGCAGCGACGCAGAACAGGTGAGCGGTTTCATGGTGCCGCAGTCCCCGCGGGCAAGCTGTGCCTGCACTTCCAGCAGCGAATCGTAAACCGAACCGGACCCGCTCCCGGCCAGCTTGCGCCTTGCGGGATGCAGCTGCTCGGCGGCGCCGGTGATCACGCTTAGGAAATCATCGCCGTAGCGCTCCAGCTTCTTGGCGCCGACACCGTTCACACGCGCCATCTGGTCCAGCGTTTCCGGGCGGGTCTCGGCCATCTCAATGAGGGTGCGGTCGGGAAAGATCACATAGGCCGGCACTTTCTGCGCCTCCGCCAATGCACGCCGCTTGGCCTTGAGAGCCGACAGCAGCGGCGCGTCTTCTTCAGAGACCAGTGCCTTCACTGCGGGACGGCGCTCAGCCGCTTTGATGGTGTCGCGGCGCAGCTCGATCGACTGTTCACCGCGCAGGATCGGCAGGGCGGCTTCCGTGAAGCGGAGCGCGCCGTGGCGTTCCGGATCGGGGCGCAAGAGGTCGTGGCCCATCATCTGCCGGAACACCGCCTGCCATTGGCGCTTGCCGAATTCCTTGCCGCAGCCATAGACCGACAGCTGGTCATGGCGCTTGGCCCGGATCCGCTCGTTGTCAGCGCCCAAAAGGATGTCGATCAGATGACCCGAGCCGAACCATTCCTCGGTCCTGAGCACCGCTGACAGCGCCTTGCGCACCACAGTGGTGCCGTCGAACACATCCGCGGGCGTGTCGCAGAGGTCGCAATTGCCGCAGGGGTTTGACTCCTCGCCGAAGTAGGCCAGAAGCTTCTGGCGGCGGCAGCGCAGCGCCTCGGCCAGACCAAGCAACGCATTCAACCGGGCATGGTCGGCGGCGCGGCGTTCCGGCGGGGCCAATCCTTCGTCCACCTGCGTGCGGCGCAGGCGGATGTCATCGGGACCGAACAGGGTGAGAGTTTCCGCAGGCGCCCCGTCCCGGCCCGCGCGGCCGATTTCCTGATAATAAGCCTCAATGCTTTTCGGCAGGTCGGCATGGGCGACCCAGCGGATGTCCGGTTTGTCGATCCCCATACCAAACGCAACTGTGGCAACCACGATCAAGCCGTCCTCGCGGGCAAAGCGGGTCTCAACAATGCGGCGGTCCTCGGCGTCCATGCCGCCGTGATAGAAACAGGCGGAGTGGCCACCTTCGCGCAGGGCTGCAGACAGGGCTTCGGTCTTAGCCCGGGTGCCGCAATAGACGATGCCGGACTGGCCCTTGCGGGCGGCGGCAAATTCCAGGATCTGGCGGCGCGGGCTGTCCTTGGCGCCAAAGGCCAGATGGATGTTTGGCCGGTCAAAACCGCGCAGGAAGCTGCGCGGGGCCTCGCCGTCAAACAGTTTCTGGACAATTTCTTCCTGGGTTTCCTGATCCGCCGTTGCGGTGAAGGCGGCCAGCGGCACGTCCAGGGCGCGGCGCAATTCGCCTATGCGCAGGTAGTCGGGGCGGAAATCATGGCCCCACTGGCTGACGCAGTGCGCCTCATCCACCGCAATCAGGCTGACACCGATGCGGCGCAGCATGCCCATCGCAGCCCCCGAGGCAAGCCGCTCCGGCGCCATATAAAGAAGCTTGAGCCGCCCGGCCTCGATCGCCTGCCAGACCGCTTCGGTCTCTTCTTCGGTATTGCCGGAGGTGAGCGCGCCGGCGGTGACGCCCGCCTCCTGCAGGGCGCGGACCTGATCGCGCATCAGCGCAATCAGCGGCGAGATCACCACTGTCACACCGTCGCGCAACAGGGCAGGCAGCTGGAAACACAGGGATTTGCCGCCGCCGGTGGGCATGATTGCCAGCACGTTTTCGCCCGCGGTCACGGCGTCAACGATTTCCTCCTGGCCGGGACGGAAGGCGTCAAAGCCGAAGATCTCGCGCAAGATCGGGGACGCGCCTGTCAGGGCTGGCGCGGCTAACTCTGCCGGGGATGCCGGGGCTGTCATGGGGGCGATGGGCCTCAATGTGGTGGTCTGCTCTTGTTGGCAGGCACAATCCCACAGGAGGTATCAGCCGGCAAGGGCTGCCGCGCAAAAGCCCGGCGAAAGCCGCCGGGCCGCAGATGTCCAGATCAGTAGAACGCCGAGACGTTGTTCACCAGGATGATGCGCAGCGCATAGACAGCGACCAGAACCGCCAGCGGCGCCAGATCAATGCCGCCCATATTGGGCAAGATGCGGCGCACCGGGGCATAAAGCGGTTCCAGAACCCGGTTCAGACCGTACCAGATCTGGCCCACCAGCTGCTGGTGCAGGTTCAGTACCTGGAAGTTGATCAGCCAGCTCATGATCACATGGGCAATGATGAAGAACCAGACAATGTCCAGGATCAGCATCAGAATTTGGAACAGCGAGACCATCTGTAATTCCCTCTTTCGAACAGCCTCACAGGTAAGCAGACGCGGTGAAATGCGCAAGGCTTCCGCGAGGTTGCGGTTGACGCGCTGTAAACGGGTGGCATCACGGGCACAAGCGAAACAGGAGGCCTTGCGCATGTACCCTATATTCCGCCTGATCAAGGATACCATTCTGGCCAGCCGGATGCCGCGGCTGCCGATCACCGGGCTGCATGTCTCGCACCACATCTGCTGGCCGTGGGATCTGGATATGTGGATGGAGCTGAACAACGGCCGCACCATGACGTTGTATGACCTTGGCCGCACCATGCTGGCGCAGCGGGCGGGGCTGATCGGCGCGCTGAAGAAAAACCGCTGGGGGCTGACGGTTGCGGGATCCTCTGTGCGTTACCGCCGCCGCATCCGCGGATTTGAAAGGTTCGAGATGCGCAGCCGCGCGGCGGGCTGGGATGACAAGTTCATCTATGTCGAACAGTCCATGTGGAAGAAAAACGGCGACTGCGCCAGCCATGTGATGCTTCGCACCGCAGTCACGGACCGCATGGGCATCGTGCCGCCCGCAAAGGTGCTGGAGGCATTGGGGCAGGACGCTGAAACCTCACCCGAATTGCCCGGCTGGATCAAGGATTGGTGCCAAGCGGATGGCGGCCGGCCCTGGCCGCCGATGCAGGACGGGCTTGCCTAGGCCCCTGCCCGCCTGCCATACCTGAGGGCAACGATAAAAAGAGGCCGGGCATGAAGCAGGTATCCACGCGCAAGCGGATCTGGGGATGGTGGTTCTTTGACTGGGCTAGCCAGCCGTATCAGACGCTGCTGGTGACGTTTATTTTCAGCCCGTTCTTTGCCGCCGTGGCCGCGGATTACTTTATGACCCAGGGGCTGGCGGGCGAGGCGGCCAAGGCGCAGGCGCAGACTGTCTGGTCGCTGTGCCTGACCGTGACCGGCCTGATCATCGCCTTTGGTGCGCCGTTTCTGGGGGCACTGGCCGATATCACCGGCCGCCGCCTGCCCTGGATCATGATGTTTTCGCTGATGTATCTGATCGGTGCCTGGGGGCTGTGGTACATGGACCCTGCGGGAAGCAACCTGTGGTGGATGCTGGTCAGCTTTGGTTTTGGCTTCATCGGCGCCGAGTTTGCGCTGATCTTTGTCAACGCCCAGCTGCCGACGCTTGCCAGCCGCGAGGACGTGGGGGCGGTCTCTGGCTCCGGCTTTGCATTCGGCTATCTTGGCGGGGTGATTGCGCTGTTCATCATGCTGCTGCTGTTTGTCGAACAAAGTTCGGGCAAGACGCTGATCGGCCTTAGCCCCGCCCTGGGTCTGGATGCCGAGGCCAAGGAAGGCACCCGCGCCGTCGGCCCTTTTACCGCCGTCTGGTTTGCTGTCTTCATGGTGCCTTACTTTCTGTGGGTGCAGGACCGCGGCGCCACCGGGCGCAAGGCCAGCCTGGGCAAAGCCTGGCAAATGGTGGTCAAGCTGGTTACCAGCCTGCGCCACCGGCTGAGCCTGGCAACCTATCTTGGATCGTCAATGTTTTACCGCGACGCGCTGAACGGGCTGTACGGTTTTGGCGGTGTCTACGCCAAGCTGGTGCTGGGCTGGGAAATAACCCAGATCGGCATTTTCGGCATTGTCGCCGCCTTTGCCGCCACTGTCTTCAGCTGGCTGGGCGGCAAGGCTGACCGGCGGCTGGGCCCGAAGCCGGTGATCATCGCCTCGATCCTGGTACTGTCCTTTGTCTGCCTGATCCTCGTCAGCATGTCGCGCCACCAGATTTTCGGCTTTGCCCTGGCAGAAGGCTCCACGCTGCCCGACACGGTGTTCTTTGGCTGCGGCATGCTGATCGGCGGCTTTGGCGGCATCCTGCAGGCCGCCAGCCGCAGCCTGATGGTGCGCCACACCAGCCCTGCGGATGCGACCGAAAGCTTCGGCCTTTATGGCCTATCAGGGCGCGCCACCGCATTTCTGGCGCCGGCCCTGATCGGTTTGGCCACCACAGTGACCGGCAGCGCCCGGCTGGGGATCACCCCCGTGATCGGGCTGTTTTTAATCGGATTGGTACTGTTGTTCTGGGTTCAAGGAGAAGGAGATCAGGGTTGAAACTGTTTCTTGCCATATGTTTAGCTGTTGCGGGCTTATGCAGCCCGGCCAGTGCGCAAACCCCGGCCAAGGCCCTGTTCGGGGCCAAGCCCAGCGCCTCGCAGCAGCGCCCCGCGCCGTTCGGCTCTTATGCCAAGGGCTGCGTTGCCGGCGCCGCCCAGCTGCCCGAAACCGGCCCGACCTGGCAGGCGATGCGCCTTAGCCGCAACCGCAACTGGGGGCACCCGGCGGCAATTGATTTTGTTCAGGACCTGAGCCGCGTGGCCGCCAAACAGCGCGGCTGGAAGGGGCTGTACATCGGCGACATCAGCCAGCCGCGCGGCGGGCCGATGCTGTCGGGCCACCGCAGCCATCAGATCGGTCTTGATATCGACATCTGGATGCGGCCGCCGGACCGGCTGAACCTCAGCCGCAGCGCGCGGGAAAACATCTCCTCAATCTCGATGCGCCGGGCCAAGGGCGCCTATGTGAATTCCAGCTGGACCCGTGCCCATCATGAAATTCTGAAAGCCGCGGCGCAGGATAAACGGGTGGCGCGGATCTTTGTCTTTCCCGGCGCCAAGGTGCAGATGTGCAAGGACGCAAAGGGCGACCGCCGCTGGCTGCGCAAGATCCGGCCCTGGTGGGGGCATCACTATCACTTCCACGTGCGGCTGGCCTGTCCGCGCGGCGCGCGCGGTTGCGTTGATCAGGCGTCCCCGCCCAAAGGCGACGGTTGCGCCGATGCCCAGCGCTGGGTCAATGACATTCTGAACCCGCCGAAACCGAAACCGGTTGACCCCAACGCGCCAAAGCCTAAACCGAGACGGGATTACACCCTTTCGGACCTGCCCAAGCAATGCGCCGCCGTTCTGCAATCAAACTGATTCTGGCCCTAGCGGCCGCCGCCTGCCTGGCAGCGGCGGGTTATGCGGCAAACCGCCCCGCGGCGGCTGCAGCAGGCAAGGCGCAGCACCTCAGCAGCTATACCTGGAAGCTGAACCAGCGCTGGTTCGGCGGGTTCTCGGCGCTCAAGCTCAGTGACGGCGGCAAGTCGATGACCGTGCTCAGCGACCGTGCGACACTGGTGACAACCCGGATCCAGCGCAACCAGGGTCTGATTTCCGGCATCACGGCCCGGCGCGCGCATGAACTGCGGGCCTCCACCGGAAAAACACTCCGGGGCTTTGCCGGCGACAGCGAAGGGTTGGCAGTGGCGGCCGACGGCAGCCGCTATATCTCCTTTGAAGGTGCTGCACGGGTGGCACGGTACCGCAGCCCCGAAGGCCGCGCCAAAGTGCTGCCGCGCCCCAAGGCCTTTCGCGGCCTGCCGCCTAACAAATCGCTGGAAACCCTGGCCATCGATGCTCGCGGGCGGCTGTATACATTGCCCGAGCGCGCCTTGGACAAACACGGGCAGATCCCGGTCTGGCGCTGGAACGGCCACCGCTGGTCGCGCCCCTTCAGCCTGCCGCCCGTGGGTGGATTTTTGCCGGTGGATGCCGATTTCGGCCCCGATGGGCGGTTCTATCTTCTGGAGCGCGACTTTACTCTGTTTGGCTTCCGCAGCCGGTTGCGCCGCTGGGACATCACCGCCGCCGGGCCGATCAATGAAACGGTGCTGCTGCAGACCCGCGCCCGCACCCATGACAATCTGGAAGGGCTGTCGGTCTGGGCGGATGGAACCGGGCGCCTGCGCGCCACGATGGTATCGGACGACAATTTCCTGCCCTTTCAACGCACCGAAATAGTAGAATACGCGTTGCCCCGCTGACCAGCAGCCCCCGCGCCGCGCCAGCGGCGCCGGGCCCAACCGGGAGTGTGCATTTCCTGAAATGCGCCCGAACGGGCGGGAGCCGCTGCCCTGCAGCATGCTTGCAGCAGCAGGACGTACGGTTTAAAGGGCCAGTCTTCTGCCGTAGCAGTTATGATGCCCGCGGCCTTGAAAAATGGATCCGGCCCATGACCCGCTCACATACTCCCGGCATTGCTGCCATGGCCGCCGTCGTTGTGGCGTCCAACATCCTGGTGCAATTCCTGTTCGGCCAATGGCTGACCTGGGGCGCCTTCACCTATCCCATCGCTTTCCTGGTCACTGACGTGATGAACCGGGTCTATGGCACCGCAGCTGCCCGCAAGGTGGTGCTCGCCGGTTTCCTTGCCGGGGTCATCTGCTCGCTGATCGGCACTCAAATCATGCTGCAGGGCGACGGCTTCACCTATCCGGCCGTGACGCTGCGGATTGCTCTTGGCTCCGGCCTTGCCTTTCTCACTGCGCAGCTTTTGGACGTTGCCGTCTTTTCCGCCCTGCGGACAGGCAAATGGTGGCGCGCGCCGCTGGCGTCCACGCTGGCCGGCTCTTCGGTGGACACAGCAATTTTCTTCACCATCGCCTTCTCAGGCGCGCTTGTCTGGCTGGAGCCGGGCAACGATGTCGCCTGGGCCGCAGAGGTGCTGCCGCTGCTGGGCAGCGGCCCTATGGCCCCCCTGTGGGTCTCGCTTGCCGCGGCCGATTGGCTGGTGAAACTGTCGCTTGCTTTGGCCGCCCTTGTGCCCTTCCGCATCATCGTGCGTAAACTGACCGCAAAGACCACATGATTTTGTTTTGACATTAACCGAATCTATGGCAGGCTGGGGTCACACGAAACATTCAGAAAGGAGGTGCCCATTGTCTAGAGAAGCTATGGAGAGCAGTGCCGGAACAGTTCAGAAGGCGTGCGGCCGAGGCAGCCCTTGGCGCGTATAGATTACTGAATTGGTGCTGACCTAACCGGTGCACCTCCTATCATCTCGAAGGGCTGTTTCCGCGTGTGGGAACGGCCCTTTTCGATTACTGACTGAGCCATGATCCACGTTAACGCGCAAATCACCCTGCAGGATTGGGAACTCACCGAAAGCTTTGTCCGTGCCTCCGGCCCCGGCGGGCAGAATGTGAACAAGGTGGCCACTGCGGTGGAATTGCGGTTCGAGGCCGAACGCTCACCGGCGCTGGTGCCTGCGGTCAAGAACCGGCTGAAACGGCTGGCCGGGCGCCGCTGGACCAAGGAAGGCGCGATCATCCTGCAATGCGACGAGACCCGGTCGCAGCAGCGCAACCGCGAAATCGTACGCGAGCGGCTGGCCGAGCTGGTGCGCAAGGCGCTGGTGGCGCCCAAGCGGCGCATTGCCACCAAACCCACACGCGGCTCGGTCAAGCGGCGGCTGGAGGCCAAGAAACAGCGCGGCGGCCTGAAAGCGACGCGCGGTAAAATCGACCCGGATTGATCCGGCGGATTGCACCCGCCGTCCGCTCCGCCCATGCTGCTGGCAAAACAGCAGGGAGGATAAGAACATGCGGCTGGACGGAAAAACCGCCATTGTGACCGGCGGCGCCTCGGGTTTTGGCGCCGGGATCGCACGCAAGTTCCTGGCTGAGGGCGCCCGGGTGATGATTGCTGACATCAATGGTGCCGCGGCAGCGGAAATGGCCGCAGAGCTGGGCAGCAACGCCACCGCCCGGACAGTGGATGTCTCCGACAGCGCCTCGGTCAATGCCATGGCAGAGGCCGCCCTGGAGGCCTTTGGACAGCTGGACATCCTGATCAACAATGCCGGCGTCACCCATTTGCCCGCGCCGCTGGAAGACATCAGCGAGGAAGATTTCGACCGGGTGCTAGGCGTCAACGTCAAATCCGTCTACCTGACAGCCCGCGCCCTGGTGCCGCATATGAAGGCGCGCCAGACCGGCGCGATCCTGAATGTCGCCTCCACCGCCGGTGTCTCGCCGCGCCCCAGCCTCAACTGGTACAACGCCTCCAAGGGCTGGATGATCACTGCCACCAAAACCATGGCCGTGGAATTGGCGCCGCATGGCGTGCGGGTCAATGCGATTAATCCGGTGGCGGGGGAAACGCCGCTGCTGAAAACCTTCATGGGTGAAGACACCCCGGAAATGCGCGCCAAATTCCTATCCACCATCCCGATCGGCCGGTTTTCCACGCCTGAGGACATGGGCAACGCGGCTTGCTTCCTGTGTTCGGACGAGGCGGGTATGGTGACCGGTGTTGCGATGGAAGTGGACGGAGGACGCTGCATATGAAGACCGTGAACCTGAGCGAAAAACTGGCAATGTTTTCCAGCCATTGGGACCCGCATGTGGTGGCGGATTATAACGGCAACGACGTGATGGTGGTGAAATTCCAGGGGGAATTTCCGTTCCATGTTCACGCCGGTACCGATGACTTCTTCCTCGTGCTTGAGGGCGAAATGCTGATGGACATCGAAGGTGAGCCACCACAGGCCGTATGCGCGGGCGAGTTGTTTGTGGTGCCCAAAGGCGTCAGCCACCGCCCCCGCGCCGAGCAAGAATGCAAGGTGCTGCTGATCGAACCCAAGGGTGAGCCGAACTCAGGCGACCCGGAAACTGCAGCCCCCAAGCCGCGGATCTGACGCCGCGCTTTCATCTTTCCCAAAATACTCCCGCCGGAGGCAGCGCGCCCCAGCGCGCTTCATGCAAGAAGGACTTCTCACCATGCTTCCCGGCCCTCGAAATCTGATCACCGATGTCCCCGGCATCCTGGTTGGCAATGCGCAGGACAGCGCGCTGAAATCCGGTGTCACGGTGCTAACAGCGGATCAGCCCTTCACCGCATCGGTGCATGTGATGGGCGGTGCGCCGGGAACGCGGGAGACCGATCTGCTGGCGCCGGACAAATCAGTTGCCAAGATCGACGCGCTGCTTCTTTCCGGCGGCTCGGCCTTTGGTCTTGATGCCTGTTCCGGGGTGATGGACGCGCTGCACAGTCAGGGCCACGGTTTTCCGGTTGGCCCGGCGCGGGTGCCGCTGGTCCCGGGCGCGATCCTGTTTGATCTGCTGAACGGCGGGCAGAAGGACTGGGGTGAAAATCCCTACCGCGCCCTGGGCCGAGCGGCGTTCGAAGCCGCGGCAGATACCTTTGATCTTGGTACCTATGGTGCGGGCACCGGCGCGCTGACCGCTATGGTCAAGGGCGGGCTGGGATCGGCCTCGCTGGTGCTGGACAGCGGCATGACCGTGGGCGCGCTGGTGGCCGCCAACCCGCTGGGCGCCGTCACCACGCCGGGTGAGCGGCATTTCTGGGCGGCGCCGTTTGAAATCGGGGATGAATTCGGCGGATTGGGCCCGGATCCATCCGCCGGGCTGGGCCGCAGTCCGGAGAGCCGCAAACTGGCCGCCATGCAGAAGCTGGGCGGCGCCCCGATGCCGCAAGAGCGCGCCAATACCACCATCGCCATCGTCGCCACAGATGCCGCACTCAGCAAGGCGCAGTGCCAGCGCCTGGCCACTGCCGCCCATGACGGCATCGGCCGCGCAATTGTCCCCGCCCATGCCCCCGGCGACGGCGATCTGGTCTTTGCCGCCAGCACCGGCGCCCGCGCCCTGGAAAACCCGGATGCGGACCTTGGACCGGTCTGCCATGCCGCAGCGCTGTGCCTTAGCCGTGCCATTGCCCGTGCCGTCTCACACGCCCGCCCGGACGCTGGCGATCTGCTGCCCTGCTGGGCGGCGCCATAAGGGTCCGCAACTTCCTGCCATGACTTTGATGCGCGTCAAACTGCCGGTTGACACCGCCGGCTATTGGATCATGAGTCAAACCTGCCAACTCAAAACCGGAGCAAGCAATATGAAACCTCTCGTAACAGCCGCCATTTTCGGCCTCCTCGCCGCCCCTGCCTTTGCCGAAGGCGACCCGGCCAAGGGGGAAAAGGGGTTTAATAAATGCAAATCCTGCCACATGGTCGTCTCGGACGACGGCGATGTGATTGTTAAGGGCGGCAAGACCGGCCCGAACCTGTGGGGACTGGCAGGCCGCGCGGCCGGCAGCACCGAAGGCTTCAAATACAGTAAGGACCTGGTTGCGGCAGGCGAAGCCGGGCTTGTCTGGGACGAAGCGAAATTCGTCGGCTTCACCACCGACCCCAAGAAATTCCTGCAGGCTGAAACCGGCAACGCCAAAGCCAAGTCAAAAATGTCCTTCCGTCTGAAGAAGGGCGGCGAGGATATCTTTGCTTTCCTGGCCAGCCACGGCCCGGCGCCGGCTGAAGAACCCGCCGCGGAAGAAAACGCGGAAGCCGCTTCCGAGTAAGGCCGGATTTTCCGGCAGCACGGCCACAAAGCCGCGGCATTTTCGCCGCGGCTTTTCGCGTAATTGCTTTCGTAACCCGCAAAGGTTAGCGGTAGGAGCCAGGCCATCGCAGTTGCGGCAGGCCGCGCCAGAAAAAACCGTCACGGACACAGCATGAGCCACATGATCCCCGCCTGGGTGAACGGCGATTTGACACCTGTTGACAAGCTCGCCGCGCATGAGCGCGGGCTGAAACACAAGGCGGTCTCCGTTTTTGTGGTGAAAGGCGTGGAAATCCTGATGCAGCGCCGGGCAATGGGGAAGTACCACACCCCCGGCCTCTGGGCGAACACCTGCTGCACCCATCCGATGTGGGACGAGCAGCCCTCGGCCTGTGCCGTGCGGCGGATGCAGGAAGAGCTGGGCCTGACCGGCCTCTATCCTGAGTTCCGCCATCACCTGGAATACCGCGCCGATGTCGGCAACGGCCTGGTCGAGCATGAGGCAGTGGATGTGTTCCTGGCCCATGCCCACCGCCCCTTGACCATCACCCCAAACCCGGACGAAGTCATGGAGACCCGCTGGGTCGATTACCATGACCTTCTGGCCGAAGTCAGCCGCCACCCGGAACGGTTCACGCCCTGGCTGAAAATCTATCTGCACAATTATGCCGATGTGATCTTTGGCCCCGACCTGATCATCGGCGGCCGGCGCTGACCATTTACCCTTTCCGCCAGCTTGCTCCCTGCCGCGCGCCGTGGTTATCTGCCCGTGCAATTAGGGAGTATACTTATTATGTCCATCCTCATCGCGGGCGGCGGCATTGCAGGGCTGACACTGGGGCTGACGCTGCATCAGATCGGGGTCCCATTTCAGATTTATGAGGCAGTCCGCGGCCTGAAACCGCTGGGTGTTGGCATCAACCTGCAGCCCAACGCGGTGCGGGAGCTGTTCGATTTAGGGCTGAAGGCAGAACTGGACGCGATTGCTGTCCGGACCCGGCAGCTGGGATTTTACAGCAAGCTTGGCAAAACGATCTGGGAGGAACCGCGCGGTACACGCGCCGGCTATGACTGGCCGCAGTATTCGGTGCACCGTGGCGCGCTGCAGATGATGCTCTACCGGACCCTGGTGGAGCGCGCGGGGACGGGCTGTTTTAAGACCGGCGCACGGGCGGCAGGGTTTGAGAATACGGCAGAAGGTGCTGCGCTGCTGCTGGCGGACGGGCAACGGGTCGAAGGATCGCTGGTGGTGGCGGCAGACGGCATCCATTCCGCCCTGCGCGCGCAGATTGTGCCGGGTGAGGGCGCGCCTGTCTGGAACGGCCGTATCCTGTGGCGGGCCACCGCCCGCGCGCCTGCCTTCAAGGGCGGCGCGGCGATGGCGATGATCGGCAATGATCATCTTCGGCTGGTGGCCTACCCGATCTCGGCGCCGGACGCCGATGGCCGCGTCACAATGAACTGGATCGCCGAGAAGAGCTTTGATCCTTCCGCCCCATGGCGCCGGGAAGACTGGAACCGGCCTGCGGATATCACTGAGTTCCTGCCGGATTTCGCAGCCTGGCGGTTTGATTGGATAGACGTGCCCGCCCTGATCCGCGGTGCCGGGACGGTCTATGAATACCCGATGGTGGACCGCAACCCGCTGGAGCGCTGGACGACCGGCAACGTGTCTCTGATGGGTGACGCTGCCCATCCGACCTATCCGGTAGGATCAAACGGCGCCAGCCAGGCCATTGTGGACGCGCGGGTGATCGGCACCAGGCTGCTGAAGCACGGGGTGAACGCTGGCGCTTTGCAAGCCTATGAAGCAGAAGTGCGCCCCGTCACGACGGCTGTAGGTCTGGCAAACCGCGCTGGCGGCGGACCGGACGGGGTGCTGCAGCGGGTCGAGGATCTCTGCGGCGGCGACTTCGGGGACATCAGCGAGGTGATCCCGCAGGCGGAGCTGGCCGCCCATGCCGCCAAATACAAATCCATAGCGGGCTTCTCCATCGAAGAGCTGAACGCCCGCGCCCCGACCCTCCCGGCAGGCGCGCGCATCAGCTGAGGCCTGCCTGCGGCCAGCCGCGGGTCAAGGGCGGCACAGCCGCCGTGCCGCAGGCACGGTTCACCCTTGAGGCGCGGATGGCCGCTATCACCCTGGAATGGGCGCGTTTAAGGGCAGTTCTGACCTTGAACCGCTTCTCAGCAAAGGGAAAACGCCGCGCAAAGCGCGGCGCTACGCCCAACTGTGAGGCGCATTCGCAGAATGTGGCGGAACAGGCGGGAGCGCCCTGCCCTGCCCGCCTGACGTCAAACCCCGATCACCGCCTGAACCGCGCGCTGCCAGCGCGCATAAGCCGCCTGCCGCGCCGCAGGCTGCATCAGCGGCGCAAACTGGCGGTCTAGCTTCCAGGTGTCGGCGAACCCCGTCTGATCCGGATAGATCCCGGCCCGCATCCCCGCCAGCCAAGCGGCGCCAAGTGCTGTGGTTTCCTGCATCACCGGGCGGTCGACGGCGGCACCCAGGATGTCCGACAGGCTCTGCATCGCCCAGTCGCTGGCGCTCATGCCGCCATCGACACGCAGGGTCACGGTGTGGTGGCTGTCGTCCTCCCAGTCGGCACGCATCGCCTCATAAAGATCGCGGGTCTGGTAGGCGACGCTTTGCAGCGCGGCGCGGGCAAATTCCGCCGGGCCGGAGTTGCGGCTGAGGCCGAACATGCCGCCACGGCAGTCCGGCTCCCAGTAAGGGGCGCCAAGACCGGTGAAGGCGGGCACCAGGATCACGTCCTGTCCCGGATCGGCCCGCAGCGCCAGCTCGCCCGACTGCGACGCCTCTTCAATGATACCCAGCCCGTCGCGCAGCCATTGCACCGCGGCGCCGGCGATGAAGATCGAACCTTCCAGCGCATAGGTCGGCTTGCCATCGAGCTGATAGGCGATGGTGGTCAGCATCCGGTTCTTCGACACCACCGGTTCGTCGCCGGTGTTCAAAAGGGCAAAGCAGCCGGTGCCATAGGTGGATTTCATCATTCCCGGCTGGAAACAGGCCTGGCCGATGGTGGCTGCCTGCTGGTCGCCGGCCACGCCCAGGATCGGCACAGCGCCGCCCAGGATCTCCGGGTCGGTGGTGCCGAAATCTGCGGCGCTGTCCTTAACCTCCGGCAGCATCTGCTGCGGCACATCCAGCAGATCGCTGATGGTGCGGCTCCAGCGGCCCTTGCGGATGTCATACATCAGCGTCCGCGCGGCGTTGGTGGCGTCGGTGACGTGCGAGGCACCGCCGGTCAGCCGCCAGATCAGAAAGGTATCCACCGTGCCGAACAGCAGATCGCCCGCCGCCGCCCGCTCGCGCGCGCCGGGCACCATGTCGAGGATCCACTTCACCTTGGTGCCGGAGAAATAGGGATCGAGCAGCAGCCCGGTGCGGTCGGCCACCATCTCAGCCTGGCCATCCTGGCGCAGCTGCTCGCAAATGGCGGCAGTGCGGCGGTCCTGCCAGACAATGGCGTTGTGAATGGCTTTGCCGCTGGTCTTATCCCAGACCACGGTGGTTTCGCGCTGGTTGGTGATGCCAATGCCCGCGATGTCCGCGGCAGACACATCCAGCTCCGCCATCACCTTGCGGCAGACGGCGATAGTGGTCTCCCAGATCTCTTCCGGGTCATGCTCCACCCAGCCTGCCTGCGGGTAGTGCTGGGTGAACTCCTGCTGCGCGCTGCCCGCGACCTGCATTCCCGCATCAAACAGGATTGCCCGGGTCGACGTGGTGCCCTGATCAATTGCCAGAATATAGGTCATCGGCTGCCCTCCAGTCTCCTCTGACCGGGGAGCATAAACGCAAAAGTGTTACCGCTGCCAGCCCCTACTAAGGATTTAGTTGAGGAACTTCGATATTATCGATCAGCCGGACGCCATCCATCCAGGCGGCGGCCAGCAGACGGGCGGGACGGGAGGGGCTGTCCAGCGCCTCCAGCGTCTGAGCGCAGCGCAGGTCGAAGTATTCCACGTCGCCGAATCCTGCCTCTGCCAGTGTCTGGCGCGCAGCAGTCTCCAGCGGCGCCCAGGCTCCGCCCGCTGATGCCTTGGCGGCGGCTACCCGCATCGCGGCATTCAGCGCTGCCGCCTTGGCAAGCCTGTCCTTTGGCAGCAGCAGATTGCGCGAGGACATGGCAAGGCCCGACGCCTCGCGCACGGTTTCGCAGCCGATAACCTCGATCGGGATATCTAGATCCCGTGCCATGCGGGTCACCACCATCAGCTGCTGGTAATCCTTCTGGCCGAAAAACGCCTTATCCGCGCTGGTTTGCAAAAACAGCTTGGCCACAACCGTTGCCACCCCGTCGAAATGACCGGGGCGGAATGGACCTTCCATCACGTCCGTAATGCTGCCGGCGACCGAGACATTGGTGGCGTAACCCTCCGGGTAGATCTGGTCCGGGTCCGGGACATAGATCAGATCCACCCCCAGATGTGCGAGCTTTTGCGCGTCGTCAGCTTCAGTCCGGGGGTAGTTTTCCAGGTCTTCCGGCTTGTTGAACTGCTTGGGGTTCACGAAGATGGTCACGATCACCCGGTCGCAGGACTGTTTGGCCGCTGCGGCCAGTGACAGATGGCCGGCGTGCAGCGCGCCCATGGTCGGGACCAGGCCGATGGTTTCGCCGGCACGGCGCCATGCGGCTGTCTTGGCGCGCAGATCAGACAGGCGGCGCAGGATCGGTGCGGTCATGTCGGCAGTCATCCTTTGGAGGGCGCCTGATCGGCAAACACATGCTCAGCCGCCGGGAAGCTGCGGGCACGGACCTCGGCGGCGTATTCGGCAATACCAGCCTCGGCCAGCGGGCCAAGATCGGCGTAGCGTTTCACGAACTTCGGCTTGAAGGCGGTGAAAAAGCCCAGCATGTCGTCGACCACCAGGATCTGCCCGTCGCAGCCGGCACTGGCGCCGATGCCGATGGTGGGGATTGCCACTTCGGCGGTGATCTTGTCGGCCAGTTTCTGCGGTACCTTTTCCAGCACCACGGAAAACGCGCCGGCATCGGCCACCGCACGGGCATCGGCCAGCACGGCGTCGGCTTGCGTATCGCGGCCCTGCACCTTGTAGCCGCCCAGCGTGTTGATGGACTGCGGTGTAAGACCGATATGCGCCATTACCGGAATGCCGCGCCTGACCAGAAAGCGGATGGTTTCGGCCATCCCGACGCCACCCTCCAGCTTGACCGCGGCGCAGCCGGTTTCCGCCATCAGCCGGGCGGCATTGCGGAATGCCTGCTGCGGGCTTTCTTCATAAGACCCGAAGGGCATGTCGATCACCAGCATCGCCTGTTCCAGACCACGCGCCACCGCCTGGCCGTGCAGGATCATCATCTCCATCGTCACGCCCAGGGTGGAGGTGAGCCCATGCAGCACCATGCCAACGCTGTCGCCGACCAGCACAAAGTCGCAATGGGCGTCCATCAACCGCGCCATCGGCGTGGTATAGGCTGTCAGGCTTACCAAAGGGGTGCCGCCCTTGCGGGCCCGGAGGTCTTCGGCGTTGGGCGCCTGTTTCTTGGCTGTTGCGCTCATGGCTTCCTGTCCGCAGTTCGAATAGCGCCCGGATTACCAATTAACGCCGCGTGCTTCCAGTGCGCGAAATGCCGCCCGCCCTTGATTACGCTCGGGAAACAGGGAAACTCGTTTCCAATAGGCGCCATTACAGGCCCGTATTTTGCACACAGGGAGATTTCAGATGGCCTTCAAGTCCTTTGTAGTTGCTGCCAGTTCCGCGCTGGCCTTGATGGCGGGCGCCGCCTGGGCCAAGGACAGCGTCACCATCGGTCTGCAGCTGGAACCGCCGCATCTGGACCCGACCAGCGCCGCCGCACAGGCCATCGATTCGGTAGTTTACAGCAACATTTTCGAAGGGCTGACCCGGTTCATGGGCGATGGATCCGTGGTGCCGGGCCTCGCCGAAAACTGGGAAATCTCTGAGGACGGCACCGTCTATACCTTCCGCTTGCGTGCGGGCGTCACCTTTCACGACGGCAGCGCGATGGATGCGGAGGACGTGAAATTCTCGCTTGACCGCGCCCGCGCCGAAGACAGCACCAACGCGCAGAAAGCGCTGTTTGAGGGGATCGTGTCGGTGGATGCGGTGAACCCGCAGACCGTCAAAGTCACTCTGGACGCGCCGAACGGCAGTTTCCTGTTCAATCTGGCTTGGGGCGATGCGGTGATTGTGGCACCGGAGAGCATCGAGGATATCAAGACCAGCCCGGTCGGCACCGGCGCCTATACCTTTCAGGAATGGGTGCAGGGCGACCGGATCAGCCTGGCGCGCAATCCGGAGTATTGGGGCGAACAGCCCGCGCTGGCCTCGGCCACCTTTAAATTCATCTCCGATCCCACCGCCGCCTTTGCCGCGATGATGGCCGAGGATATCGACGCCTTTGACAACTTCCCGGCGCCGGAGAACCTGCCGCAATTCGAGGCTGATCCGCGGTTCCAGGTGCTGGTGGGATCGACCGAGGGCGAGACGATCCTGTCCACCAACAACAAACAGCCGCCATTCGACGACGCGCGCGTACGCCAGGCTGTGGCCTATGCCATCGACCGGCAGTCCATCATTGACGGCGCGATGTTCGGCTATGGCACCCCCATCGGCACCCATTTTGCACCGCATAACCCGGCCTATAAAGATCTGACCGGCACGTCATCCTTTGATCCTGAGAAGGCCAAGGCGCTGCTGGCGGAGGCTGGTCTGCCTGACGGGTTTGAGACCACATTGCATCTGCCGCCGCCCTCTTATGCCCGCCGCGGCGGCGAAATTGTTGCGGCGCAGCTGGCCCAGGTTGGGATCAAGGCGGAGATCATCAACGTGGAATGGGCGCAGTGGCTGGAGTCTGTCTTTCGCGGCAAAAGCTTTGGCCTGACGATCATCAGCCATACCGAGCCGATGGACATCGGCATCTATGCCCGGCCCGAGTATTACTTTCAGTATGACAGCAAGCCATTCCAGGAGCTTATGGCGAAGCTGAACGCCACCACCGATCCGGACGCCCGCACCGCGCTGCTGCAAGAGGCGCAAGAGATTATCGCGGCGGATTACGTCAATGGCTACCTGTTCCAGCTGGCCAAGCTGGGGGTGGCCAAGGCCGGGTTGCAGGGGCTGTGGGAGAACGCGCCCACCGCCGCCATCGACCTCAGCGCACTAAGCTGGGCGGAGTAGCAGCAGGCATACTTTTGCCCGGCGGCACCGCCGGGCAGCGCCCGGCCCTCCCGTCAAACCGTAGGTTTGCCTCCGGTAAAACGGGGAGGGCGCTGCCCTCACCGCGCTACAAACTCTGTCTAGCCCGCAAGTAAGCCACCCTCTCCCCGATTTCCCGCCGGACCTCCCCGCCCCTCGGCTGGTCGCGCAGCGTGGAGAACCAATGCTCCGGCGGGTTACGGCCCAGACGGTTGCCGTTGAACTGCAGCCCGCGCAGCACATCCTGGCCGGCCTCCGGCAGCCTCTTCGGAACATCAAACCCGTTCAGCGTGGCCCAGACCCCGGTCCAGAGCCGCCCGACCGACCACGGATTATAGCCGCCGCCGCCCAGCACCAGCAATCGCGGCGCCATCCCCATCAGCGCCCGCACCACCGCCCAATGCGCATTGTTCGACAGGTCCAGATGCGGCAGCGGATCCTCTGTCACCGCATCCGCCCCGCATTGCAGCACGATGGCATCCGGTGCGAAACCCTCCACCGCGGGCAAAATCAGCGCGTCCCGGATATGGGCCATCTCATCATCGTTAAAACCACGCGGCACTGGCATGTTCAGGGCCGAGCCGCCCGCGTCCTCAACCAGCGTGCCTGTCTTGGGCCAGAGGTTCTCCTCATGCACCGAGATCATCAGCACGTCCCTGTCGCCGGCAAAGCCATGCTCCACCCCGTCGGAATGATGCGCGTCGATGTCCACATAGGCGATCCGCCGGGCACCGTGATGGCGCAGGGACAGCATCGCCAGCACCGGATCGTTCAGATAGCAAAAGCCGTTGGCCCGGTCCGGCATCCCGTGGTGGGTGCCGCCCGCCGGGTTGTAGACGATGCCGC
The DNA here is from genome assembly GCF_004123675.1 of Leisingera sp. NJS204. NCBI lineage: Bacteria > Pseudomonadati > Pseudomonadota > Alphaproteobacteria > Rhodobacterales > Roseobacteraceae > Leisingera > Leisingera sp. NJS204. The sequence continues at coordinate 3,820,533 of NZ_CP035417.1, forward strand.
CCCCTGCCAGCAGCTCACCCGCCAGGATCGATCCGCCCGCGGCAGTGGCCGGGCGGCGGAACATCTCCGGAAACACCGGGTTGGAAATGCTGCCCAAATGGTGCCGCACCCGAACGTCTTCGCTTACAGACTGCGCCGCCTCTGCCGCTTGCAGCGCCGCAACATATTCGGGCGTGTGCCAAACAGTCAGCGCTGCCGGTTTCGCCCGGGGCGAATTCACATAGGCCTGATCCGGCAGCCAGCCCAGCGCCCGGGACAGATCCATCACGGTTGAGACCCGTGGCACCCGCAGCGGATGCGTGCCGCCATAAGACGATCCGCGATAGATTTCCGATCCAATGAACAGGGGGCGCGTCAGCATAAGGCAGTGATAGCCGGTTTCCGCCCGCTGCCAAAGCACATCGCACCGGGGCGGGCCGCCGCTTGCCCGGCGCGGTGCGCATGTTCCGGGCAGGTCCTGTACAACTTCTTGACGTTGCGCGCTTTTATGCTCTGCCGCTCGTTTCTCTTCGCTGCCCACTGGACCGGACCGCCCGGCGCTCCTAACGTGGCGGGCATGTTGCGTTACGCCCTGAAACGCCTGTTGTCGCTGATTGCCAGCCTGGCTGTAGCCTCGCTGGTGATTTTTCTTGTGGTGGAGGTGGCGCCGGGCGATCCGGCCTCCTTCATGCTGGGGGTCAATGCACAGCCCGATACCGTCGCTGCGCTGCGCACCGAACTGGGGCTGGATCAGGGCAAGGCCGCCCGTTACCTTAACTGGGCCGCCGGCATGCTGCGCGGCGACTTCGGCACCTCCTACACGTACCGCACGCCAGTTGCCGGCATGATTGCAGACCGGCTGTGGGTGTCGCTGCCGCTGGCGCTTTATGCGCTGACGCTCTCCACGCTCATCACCTTTCCGGCCGGCATCTACGCCGCCGCCCGCCGCGGCAAGCCCGGGGACATGGCCGTGATCGGGGCTACCCAGCTGGGTGTCGCCGTGCCGAACTTCTGGTTTGCGATGATGCTCGTGCTGATCTTTGCCATCAACCTGCGCTGGTTCGGAGCCGGCGGCTTTCCGGGCTGGAATGCCGGGCTTTGGACCGGCGTCCATGCGCTCACCCTGCCCGCGATTGCACTGGCGCTGCCGCAGGCTGCGATCCTGACGCGGGTGATGCGCTCGGCGCTGCTCGACATCCTGGCCGAGGATTTCATGCGCACCGCCCGCGCCAAGGGGCTCTCGCGCCGCCAGGCTCTGTGGCGGCATGGGGTCAGGAATGCCCTGATCCCGGTGCTGACCATCATCGGCCTGCAGTTTTCGTTCCTGCTGGCGGGCGCCATCATCATTGAGCAGGTGTTCTACCTGCCCGGCCTCGGGCGGCTGGTGTTCCAGGCGATTTCGTCGCGCGATCTGATCGTGGTGGAATCGGTGGTGATGCTGCTGGTCTTTGCCGTCATTACGGTTAATTTCCTGGTCGATCTTGCCTATGCGCTGGTCGACCCGCGCCTCAGGAGCCGGACATGACCCGCAACCTGATCCTTGGCGGCGTGCTGTCCTCGCTGCTGCTGCTGGCGGCGCTGGTGTCGTTTCTGTGGACGCCGTTCGACCACGCGGCAATGAACATCCCAGCCAAACTGCAAACGCCGAATGCGCAGCACTGGCTGGGCACCGATCATTTCGGACGCGACCTGATGTCGATGATCATGGTCGGCGCCCGCACCTCCATCGCCGTGGCGCTGGTGGCTGTCGGCATTGGCATGGGCGCGGGTGTGCCGCTGGGGCTGGCCGCCGCCGCGCGCAACGGGTCATGGCTGGATGAGGGGATCATGCGCGGCAATGACCTAGTCTTTGCCTTCCCCTCGCTGGTGATCGCCATCCTGATTACAGCCGTCCTTGGCGCCGGCGCTGTCAACGCCATCATCGCCATCGGCATCTTCAACATCCCCGTCTTCGCCCGCACCACCCGCGCCGCCGCGCTGAGCCTGTGGGAACGCGAATTCATCCTGGCCGCCCGCGTCGTCGGCAAGGGCCAGGCACGGATCTCGGCTGAGCATATCCTGCCCAATGTGATGAACCTACTGATCGTGCAGGGCACCATCCAGTTCTCGCTGGGTATCCTGGCGGAAGCGGGTCTCAGCTATGTTGGCCTCGGCGCCCAGCCGCCCACCCCTAGCTGGGGCCGGATGCTGGCCGACGCTCAGACAATGGTCAGCTTTGCCCCGCATCTGGCACTTGTGCCGGGCATGGCCATCATCCTGACCGTGCTGGGACTGAACCTGCTGGGCGACGGGTTGCGCGATTTCCTGGACCCGAAACTAAGGGTGGCACGCGCATGACGCTACTGGATGTCACCAGCCTGTCGGTCAGGATCGGCGCTTTTCAAGTGCTGAAGGATGTCTGCTTCCACATCGAGCCGGGCGAGATCGTGGCGGTCACCGGCGAAAGCGGGTCGGGCAAGTCGATGACCGCACTCGCCATCCTGCAGCTGCTGCCGGACCTTGCGGAGGTCAAGGGGTACATCACGCTGGGCGGCACCCAGTTGCAGGAGCAGTCCGAGACGCAAATGTGTGCCCTGCGCGGTCAGTCCATCGGCATGGTGTTCCAGGAGCCGATGACCGCGCTGAACCCGGTCAAAACCATCGGTGCGCAGGTGATGGAGACGATCCTGATCCACAAGGCGATGCCCCGCAGGCAAGCCGAAGCCCGCGCCCGCGAGGTGCTGGAGCGGGTAGGCCTGCCGGCGGACCGCTTCCCCCTGTCGCGCTTTCCGCATGAGCTGTCGGGCGGCCAGCGCCAGCGGGTGGTGATCGCAATGGCCATTGCTTTGCGCCCCAAGCTGCTGATCGCGGATGAGCCGACCACCGCGCTGGATGTCACCACCCAGGCGCAGGTTCTGGAGCTGCTGAAGGACCTGGTTCAGGACTATGGCATGGGGTTGATGATCATCAGCCATGACCTGGCCGTTGTCGCGGACCTGGCCGACCGGATCGTCGTCATGCGGAACGGCGGAGTGGTGGAAACCGGTCACACCACCTGGCTTTTGCGCAACATGCGGCATCCCTATACGCGGATGCTGTTTAATGCCTCCCGCCATCAGGTGGCGCTGCCGGACCCGCCCGCCCCCGCGCCGCTGCTGGAAGTCAGGAATGCGGTCCGCGACTACAGAACTCCGCGCGAATCACTGTTTTCCAGACCCGGCACATTCCGCGCCGTGAACAATGTCTCCTTTACCCTGAACCGCGGCGAACGGCTGGGACTGGTGGGTGAGTCGGGGTGCGGAAAATCGACCCTGACACGGGCGATTCTGGGGCTGGAACCACTGCAGGGCGGGCAGATCCGCCTCGATGGAGAGCCTGTTGCGACTCACCTCAACCCGACGATTCGACGGAAAGTCCAGGTTGTGTTCCAGGACCCCTATGGCAGTTTCAACCCGCGTCACCGGGTGGAGCGGCTGATCACCGAACCTTTCCATTTGCTGCCCGATCCGCCAAGCGGAGCGGCGCGCGCCGGGCTTATTTCCGAAACCCTCGCCGCTGTCGGGTTGAACCCCGAAGATGCCGGCAAATACATCCACCAGTTCTCCGGCGGCCAGCGCCAGCGTATTGCAATTGCCCGCGCATTGATCACCCGTCCAGAGCTGATCATCTTTGACGAGGCGGTCTCCGCTCTCGACGTCTCGGTCCGGGCCCGGATCCTTGATCTGCTGGCGGAGCTGTGCGAGGCCTATGCCCTCACCTATCTGTTCATCAGCCATGACCTGAGCGTGGTGCGGACGATCACCGACCGCTGCCTGGTGATGCAAAAAGGCGAGATCGTCGAGCAGGGCGCAACCGGGGCCATGTTCAGCAATCCGCAGCATCCCTATACCCGGCAGCTGATTGCCGCCGCGCCGGTTCTTCCCGATCTGAATTCGGGGGCTGCATGACCCTGTCGCTGGCGCTGATCATGCCGCGGGAACAGGCCTTGCTGGCCACAGCGATGGCTCCCTATTTCAAGGAGACAGCGCCGCACGCGGCGATCGATCCTACCGAGCGTGCAGGCCAGATGCTGCACCGCAAAGATGTGACCGCCTTCTGGCTGCGCAAGGACAGCACCCGCATCGGCTTTGCCATCGTGCTGAACCTGCCCGATGACCGGCGCGAATTGTCGGAGTTCTGCATTCTGCCGCAACACCGCCGCCAGGGCTGGGGCCAGGAAGCCGCTTGCCTTATCCTGCAGGAGTTTCCAGGGCGCTGGCGCATGGGATTGTCGAAATCCTCGCGCCAGGCAGTGGCGTTCTGGGGCACATGCCTCAGCCTCCTGCCTGGCATCCGGGACTTGCGCGAGGGCGCGCCCTTCACCGGACATCAGATCAAAAGCTACACATTCGATGTTGCAGGAGCCCATGATGACTGACGCCTCCCCTCTCTGGTTCGATCCCGCGCTGTGCCTCATCGGCGGCGCTTGGCTTCCTGCCGCCAGCGGCGGAACCCTGCCGTTGGTGAACCCCTCGGACGACAGCGAAATCTGCCGGATCCCCCGCGGCGGCGCGGCGGATATCGAGGCTGCGGTGCAGGCCGCGGATGCTGCCTTGGAAGGGGAATGGGGCGCGATGACAGCGCTGGAGCGCGGCCGCATCCTGACACGGATCGGACAGCTGGTGCTGGAACGGGTGGAGCAACTGGCCGCGCTGGAAGCGACGGACGTGGGCAAGCCGCTGACCCAGGCGCGGGCCGATGCGCTGGCGCTGGCGCGCTACTGCGAATTCTACGGCGGCGCAGCGGACAAGGTGATGGGAGAGACCATCCCTTATCTGGACGGTTTCACCGTCTATACTCTGCGCGAACCGCATGGGGTGACGGGGCATATCGTGCCCTGGAATTACCCAATGCAGATCATCGGGCGTTCGGTGGGTGCGGCGCTGGCAATGGGCAATGCCTGCGTTCTGAAACCGGCCGAAGAAGCCTGCCTGACGGCACTGGCTTTTGCCCGTATCGCGGTTGAGGCCGGGCTGCCCGCCGGCGCGCTGAATGTGGTGCCGGGTCTGGGAGGGGAAGCCGGCGCGGCGCTGGCAGGGCATCCAAATGTGCAGCATATTTCCTTTACCGGCTCGGTGCGCACGGGCGCACTGGTGCAGCAGGCCGCAGGCGCCAATGTGGTTCCGGTGACGCTGGAGCTGGGCGGCAAGTCTCCGCAGCTTGTGTTCGACGATGCGGATCTGGACGCCGCATTGCCGTTTCTTGTGAATGCAGGCATCCAGAATGCAGGCCAGACCTGTTCGGCCTCCTCGCGCATTCTGGTGCAGAGCGGGGTCTATGGCGAGGTGAAGGCGCGGATGGCAGATGCCTACCGTGACCTGACGGCGGGGCCGGCAAAGGACGACCTGCAGCTGGGACCGCTGATCTCTGCCCGGCAAAAACAGATTGTCGAGAGCTATCTGGAGCAGGGCGCGAACCTGCCGGTTGCGGCCCAAGGCACCATTTCCCCGCAGGCGCCGGAAGCGGGTGCCTATGTCCGGCCCACTCTGTTTGCAGACGTGCCGCCGGATCATGCGCTGGCGCGCGAGGAGGTCTTTGGCCCGGTGCAGGTGCTGATCCCGTTTGAGACCGAAGAAGACGCCGTGCGGATTGCCAACAGCACCGATTACGGTCTGGTGGCCAGCGTCTGGACCCGAGACGGCGCACGGCAGATGCGGCTGGCAAAGCGTCTTCGGGCCGGGCAGGTGCTCCTTAACAATTACGGCGCCGGCGGCGGCGTTGAGCTGCCCTTTGGCGGTGTCGGGAAATCCGGCCATGGGCGGGAAAAGGGGTTTGAAGCGCTCTATGGGTTCTCGCAGCTCAAGACCGTGGCCGCTCATCACGGTTAGGCCCCGCTGCCGCAAGAGGTTTTGCGCTGTGCGTTGCACAATGCCCGGCAGGCCGCGCATCCAGCGCGGTCTGCCGGGCCCAAGGGGTGCCCTTGCTTTTCAAAGCGGGGGCAACGCGCGGGTGCCAGCCCGTTCGTTGCAGCGCAGGAAGAGAGTCAAACAATAACGTCCAGCCGTTCCTGAGAACCGACGCCGAACACTTGCTTGTAGCGCGCAATCTCCTTTGCAGGCCCCATTGCCTTTTCCGGATTGTCCGACAGTTTCACGGTCGGCCGGCCATTGGCGGCAACCGCCTTGCAGACCAGCGAAAACGGCGCCAGCGCGTTATCCTTCACCAGCCCGCGGAAGTCGTTGGTCAGCAGCGTGCCCCAGCCAAAGGACACCTTGGTGCGGTCCGAGAACTGCGCGTGCAGCTCCTGGATCTGCTGCACGTCGAGCCCGTCGGAAAAGATCACCCGTTTCTCCGCCGGATCCTCGCCGCGGTCCTGCCACCAATTGATCGCAACCTCCGCGCCCTTGGCCGGATCGCCGCTGTCGATACGGATGCCGGTCCAGCCGGCCAGCCAATCGGGCGCACGGTCCAGGAAGCCTTGGGTGCCGTAGGTGTCGGGCAGGATGATGCGCAGGTTTCCCTCGTGCTCGTCATGCCAGTCGGACAGAACGTCATAGGGCGCTTGGGCCAGCTTCGCGTCATCTTCAGCCAGCGCGGAATAGACCATCGGCAGCTCATGGGCATTGGTGCCGATCGCCTCCACTTCGCGGCGCATCGCGATGAGACAGTTGGAGGTGCCGGTGAATTTACCGCCCAGCCCCTCGTGCATCGCCTGCACGCACCAGTCCTGCCACAGGAACGAGTGCCGCCGCCGGGTGCCGAAATCGGCGATGGTCAGCCCGTCCACGTCCCGCAGGCGATCGATCTTTTCCCAGACTTTGGTCATGGCACGGGCATAGAGCACTTGCAGCTCAAACCGGCCCATGCTGTTGATCACCGCACGGCTGCGCAGCTCCATCAGCACCGCCAGCGCCGGGATTTCCCACAGCATCACTTCATGCCATTTGCCCTCGAAGGTCAGCTCATACTGATCGCCCCTGCGTTCCAGATGATAGGGCGGCAGGCGCAGGCCCTCGAACCATTCCATGAAGTCAGGGCGGAACATCTGCCGCTTGCCGTAAAAGGTATTGCCGCGCAGCCAAGTGCTTTCACCGCGGCTGAGCGACAGCGAGCGGATGTGGTCGAGCTGTTCGCGCAGCTCGCCCTCGTCGATCAGCCGGGCCAGCGGCACCTGCGCGGAACGGTTGATCAAGGAGAAGGTCACTGTCGTGTCCGGCTTGTTGCGAAACACCGACTGGCACATCAGAAGTTTGTAAAAATCCGTATCAATCAGCGACCGGACAATCGGATCGATTTTCCATTTGTGATTGTAGACGCGGGTTGCAATATCCACCGGCAGCCTCGTGCATAAGGGTCACTGATTGATAGGATAGCGCGCCTGCAGGAGCAAGGAAATCAACCCGCGCGGCGGGCTTGTGCTTGCGGTGCCAATTGGCCCAGAACCTCCAAAAGCACACCCCGGTTGATCGGCTTGCTCATAAAGTTATCCATGCCGGCATCCAGGCAGGCCTTACGGTCAGACTCAAAGGCGTTGGCGGTCAGGGCCACAATGGCCGGCTGCGGGCGGGCCCTGGCCCGGATCATCCGGGTGGCCTCCAGCCCATCCATTTCCGGCATCGACATATCCATCAGAATGATATCGGGCGCAAAATCCTCAAAACGCGCCACTGCCTCGCGGCCATCCTTGGCAAAGGCCAGCTCTACCGGGACGGATTGCAAGAATTTTTCAATCAGCACCCGGTTCACCGCGTTGTCCTCGGCCACCAGAACCCGCAGGCCGTCCAGTGCGGGGGAACCGTCCGGATAGGCCGGTGCCGCGGGCGCCTTTTCGGGTTCGGGCTGAGGTGTTTGCAACTGCAGCCGCACCGTAAAACAGGACCCCAAGCCCGGTTCCGACGTGACCGTGATACTGCCGTCCATCGCTTCCGCAATGCGGCGGGAAATGGCCAGCCCAAGCCCAGTACCGCCAAAACGGCGGCTGATTGCAGCATCCGCCTGAGAAAAACGCTCAAACACCGTGCCAAGCTTTTCCGCGGCGATGCCAATTCCGGTATCTGCAACCGAGAACACCAGGTCGCGGCCTGTCCCTGACGCCGCCGGTTCGGCATCCAGTGTCACCAGCACCCGTCCCTGATCCGTGAATTTGATCGCATTGCCGGTGAGATTCATCAGAACCTGCCGGATCCGCCGGTCATCCCCCCGCAGCAGGCTGGGCACACGACCGGTGATTTTCAGTACCAGCTCCAACTCTTTGGCGTCTGCCTGGGCCTGCAGCAGGCGGATGGTTTCCTCAAAACAGGCGTGCGGATCAAAATTGACCTGGCTGAGGTTAAGCTCCTCGGCATCCATTTGCGAAAAATCGAGCACATCATTAATCAGCGCCAGCAGGGTATCCGCCGAACTGAGGATGGTGTCTGTGTAAAGCGTTTGCTCTTCGTCCATGCTGCTTTCGCGCAGCAACTGGGCCATGCCGATCACACCATTCATCGGTGTACGGATTTCGTGGCTCATCGTGGCCAGAAAATCAGCCTTGGCCCGGGCGCCTTCCTCGGCAGCGATACGGGCCTGCTCCAGTTGCTGGGCATGTTCCTTGGCGGCGGTGATGTCCCGCTCCACTGCGATCAAGGTCTCCAGTTCGCCGGCAGCGTTCAGCATCGGCACCTGGCTGGTCTCGATCCAGACCAGCCGGCCGTCCTTGCATCGGTTGCGGACTTCCACCCGCAGAGGACGCGCATGCAGAACACTGTCTTGCAGCTTGCGGATTGTCTCAGCGTCCGTCTCGCCGCTGTTCAGCAGATCGCCGGGCAACTGACCCTGCGCTTCGTCAAAGCTGTAACCGGTGATGCGGGTGAAACTGTCGTTCACCCAGGTGATGCGCCCGTCGCGGTCCATCAGCATCACGCTGTCGTTGGCGCTTTCAGCAACCAGTGCCAGACGCTTGGCCTCCATCTTCTGGTCGGAAAGCCGGACATAGGCGGCTTCCAGTTCCTCCTGCTGGAGCGCCTGAGACAGCAAAGCGCTGCGGGTCCGGCTGAAATTGCGCCTGACATAGGTCAGAAACCAGAAAAAGGAGGCATAAAGAACTGCCAGCCCTGCCAGATGAAGGAAATACTCAGGTGCCAGAACCGGGGTTCCAACGATCTCCACAGCCAGAAAGGCAACCGGCAGTACCGCATAGGTGACAAGTCTGGTTATGACTGCAAGCGGATGATACGGCAGCACCAGCCCGGCATTGATCGCCATCCCGGTAAGCAGACCGATTGTAAAAAGCGGCTCATTATGGGCGTGCGGCACCAATCCCGGCATTTCGACCCAGAACGGCACCGACGCGGCCGCGCCGAGCGCCAAGGCGTGCAAAAAGGCGGTCAGCGCCGTCAGCAGCCGCAGCCCCCCTTCGCTCATCCCGCGGCGGACCAGATGGTCTGCCTGGCGCAGCAGAAGGCAGTCCGCAACATCCCCGGCAAGCGCAATCGCAAACGCCAGCAGCGAATAGAGCGATGGTACGACCAGCCCAAGAACGGCAAAGGCAAAAAACATGAACAGCAGGCGGGCCCGGAACGCGCGGACACGGCCGCGGCAATAGCGCAACAGCAGCTCAAGCGAGCCGTATCGTTTTCTAAAGTTGGCCAGCGGTCCATTGCCGGTCCAGTCCGAAGTGTCCATCAATCAGCCTTGGCGTCTATCGGGGTGCCCGCACAGCATAGCAACGCCTTTATTAATATTTCGCCCCAATCTCCTTAAGATTGCAGGATTATGTTATTGCTCTCCATTCTCTCCAGCGCCGCCTGCAGCGATCCGTCCAGATCAATGGCGCGGCAGGCCGCCAGCTCAACCGTTACGGAAAAGCCTAGCCGCGCCGCATCCAGGGCAGTGAAGGCAACACAGAAATCAGTGGCCAGTCCAGCCAGGGTCAGCGCAGTGATGCCGCGGCTGCGCAAATACCCCTCCAGCCCGGTGGGGGTGGAGTGATCGTTCTCAAAGAACCCCGAATAGCTGTCGATCCCTGGCCGGAAGCCCTTACGGATGATCAGGTCGCCATCGGTGCGCAAACCCTTGCGAAATGCGGCCCCATCGCTGCCCTGCACGCAGTGATCCGGCCACAAAACCTGGGTGCCATAAGGCATTTCGGTCGTTTCGAACGAATCCTTTCCCGGATGCGAAGACGCAAAGGAGGAATGCCCCGCCGGGTGCCAGTCCTGGGTCAGGATCACGGCATCGAACCGGTCCATCATGGCGTTTACGGGGGCCACCACCTCATCCCCGCCGGGCACGGCCAGCGCGCCCCCGGGGCAGAAATCATTCTGTACATCCACGACAATCAGAGCCTGGGTCATCGGCAGTTCCTTTGCTGGGCACACAATATGTAGCGGCGGCGGCGGATCTTGGAAACTCCCGCCGGGAAGTTGCAAACCGGCGCAGCAATTAACATGCATCCAAAGCCCTTATTTTACTGGCTCATCGACGGTGGTTCTTTCTCTTGAATTACCCGCGCCATGGTTCTAAGGGCGGGGTATGTACACAATTGCTGCCCTCTATCACTTCACCCGTTTCCCCGATCCCGCCGCGATCCGTCCGGCGCTGCTGGAGCTATGCCAGGCGCAAGACGTCAAAGGCTCGCTGCTGCTGGCGCAGGAGGGGATCAATGGCACCATCGCCGGACCGCGCGCAGGTATCGATGCGGTGCTGGCCCATATCAAGGGCTTGCCCGGCTGCGCGGATCTGGACTGGAAAGAAGCCACCGCCGCTGAACCGCCCTTTGGCAGGATGAAGGTGCGGCTGAAGAAAGAGATCGTGACGATGGGCCAGCCGGACGTGGATCCGCTGGCATCTGTTGGCCATTACGTTGAGCCGGAGGAATGGAACGATCTGATCCGGCAGGACGATGTTGTCCTGATCGACACCCGCAACGATTACGAAGTGGCGATCGGCACCTTTGAAGGCGCGATTGATCCCATGACCGAGTCGTTCCGCGACTTTCCGGCCTGGTGGGAAAAGAACAAGGACCGCTTTCACAACAAGCGGGTTGCGATGTTCTGCACCGGCGGCATCCGCTGTGAGAAATCGACCAACTACCTGCTGGGCCAGGGGGTAGAGGACGTCTATCACCTGAAGGGCGGCATCCTGCGCTATCTGGAGGAAATGCCAGCGGAAAACAGCACCTGGGAAGGTGAATGTTTTGTCTTCGACAACCGGGTGTCGGTCGGCCACGGGCTGGTGGAAGGCCCGCACGAGCTGTGCCACGGCTGCCGCCGCCCGATCCTGCCCGAGGACAAGGCGCGCCCCGGGTTTGAGCAGGGCGTCACCTGCCATCAGTGCATCGATCAGACCTCGGAAGAAGACAAGGCGCGGTTCCGTGAGCGGCAGAAGCAGATGATGCTGGCCCGCAAACGCGGCGCAGATCATCTGGGCAGCATCCCTCTGTAAACCGCCGGACAACAGACACCAAAAAAGGCCGCTGCACATCGAGGCAGCGGCCTTTTTAGTTGTTTGCGGGGGCTGGCAGCGTCAGTCGCTGCTCAGACCCAGATAGCTGCGGGTGCTGGCCAGCAGGCCTTCGCCGTGGGCCGGGGCCAGCAGACCGGCATGATCTTCGCCTTCGGCGGCGCTCATGTCGGGCAGCTGGTGGGCGATGCCTTTGTGGCAGCTGATGCAGGTTTTTTCGCCGGTGAACAGGAAGCGTTCATGCGCATCCGCAGCCCGTTTGGACTGGCGGGTGATGTCCATCGACTCGTCCGAGTGGCAGTTGCGGCATTCCAGCGAGTCGTTGGCCTCAAGCCGCGCCCATTCGTGCTGCGCCAGTTCCAGCCGGTGCTCCAGGAATTTCTCGCGCGTGTTGATGGTGCCGAAGATCTTGCCCCAGACCTCTTTGGAGGCCTGCATTTTGCGGGCGATCTTGTTGGACCATTGATGCGGCACGTGGCAGTCCGGGCAGGACGCCCGCACGCCGGAGCGGTTGGAATAGTGGATCGTCGGCTTCAGCTCCTCAAACACGTTGTCGCGCATCTCGTGGCAGCTGGTGCAGAAGGCCTCGGTGTTGGTGACCTCAAGCGCGGTGTTGAAACCGCCCCAGAAGATGATCCCCATCACAAAGCCGCCCATGGTCAGGAAGCCAAGCGAGAAGAAGGCGCTGGGGCGGGTGATGATCCACCACAGACGTTTTAAGAAACCCCACATCAGTCAGACCCGCCCTGTTTCGAGTGCACGTAGTCCAGCACCTGATCGACATCGACAAACTCGTTTTCAACCAGCGGCCGGGCATTGGTCTGCACGACGTGGCACTGGGTGCAGAAATACCGCCGCGGGCTGATCGCGCCCAGCGTCTGGCCCTCGCGGTTCATGAAGTGGGTGACCGAGATCATCGGCGCCTGGCTGACCTCAACCGCGGTGCGGCTGTGGCAGGTCAGGCATTTGTTGGAATTGAGATCCACCTGATAATTGTCGGTCTTGTGCGGGATCAGCGGCGGCTGATCCGGGTAGTTGCGCACCTGGCGGATGTCGGTGTTGACGATGCCGGGGATCTGGGTGGCTTCGCCCTGTTCACCCAGCGGCGCGTTGTTGCGCAGCGTGGCGACCTGATTCTGGGCAAAAGCTGGTGAAGCCATAAAGACCGGGGCCAGCAGGATCGGAGCGGCCAGGATGGCGAGACGGAGATGTTTCATGACGGGCCTCACACTGCTTCGATACGGACTGCGCATTTCTTGTAGTCCGTCTGTTTCGAGATCGGATCGGTGGCATCCAGCGTGACCTTGTTGATCAGCCGGCGCGCATCGAACCAGGGCACAAACACCAGACCTTTGGGCGGCTTATTGCGGCCGCGGGTTTCAACCCGGGTGCGGATTTCACCGCGCCGCGAGATGATCCGCACTTCGGTGCCGCGCCGGAACCCCTGGGCCTTGGCATCGTCCGGGTGCATGTAGCACAGCGCGTCGGGGACGGCCTGATACAGCTCCGGCACCCGCTGGGTCATCGAGCCGGAGTGCCAGTGTTCCAGCACGCGGCCAGTGGCCAGCCATATCGGGTATTCCGCGTCCGGGCTTTCTGCCGGCGGCTCGTAGGGCAGCGCAAAGATCACCGCTTTGCCGTCGGGCTTGCCATAGAACTCGTAGTCCGAGCCCGGGGTCACATAGGGGTCTGAGCCTTCCTTGAAGCGCCAGCGGGTTTCCTTGCCGTCGACCACTGGCCAGCGCAGCCCGCGTTCCTCGTGGTAGCGGTCAAAGGGTGCCAGATCGTGGCCGTGGCCGCGGCCGAACTCTGCATACTCCTCGAACAGACCCTTTTGGAGATAGAAACCAAAGTCTTCGGATTCGTGGTTGCCGTACTCTTTGGCTTTCTCGGTCAGTTCAAACTGGTCAACCTTGCCGTTGGCAAACAGCACGTCGAACAGGGTCTTGCCTTTATACTCCGGGTTGGCGTCCAGCAGCTCGGCCGGCCAGACCTCATCGGTGGTGAAGCGTTTGGAGAACTCGGCCAGCTGCCACAGGTCGGACCTGGATTCACCCGGTGCATTGACCAGCTGGTACCAGAACTGGGTGCGGCGCTCGGCGTTGCCATAGGCACCTTCTTTCTCCACCCACATTGCGGCGGGCAGGATCAGATCGGCGGCCTCTGCGGTCACCGTCGGATAGGCATCCGACACCACGATAAAGTTGTCGGGGTTGCGGTAGCCCGGCAGCCCTTCCTCCATCATGTTGGGGGCGGCCTGCATGTTGTTGTTCACCTGCACCCAGTAGCAGTTGATCTTGCCATCCTTCAGGTCGCGGTTCTGTTTCACCGCGTGGGAGCCGACCCAGCCGGGCACGGTGCCTTCGGGCAGATTCCAGATTTTTTCAGCAAAGGCGCGGTGTTCGGGGTTCTTCACCACCAGATCCGCAGGCAGGCGGTGCGAGAAAGTCCCCACTTCGCGCGCAGTGCCGCAGGCCGACGGCTGGCCGGTCAGCGAGAACGGCGAGTTGCCGGGGGTGGAGATTTTGCCGGTCAGCAGGTGGATGTTGTAAAGCAGGTTATTGGTCCAGACACCGCGGGTGTGCTGGTTAACGCCCATGGTCCACAGCGACATGACCTTGGTGTCGGGATCGGCATAAAGCTTGGCGATCTTCTCCAGGGTCTCGGCCGGAACACCGGACATTTCCTCAGCTTTTTCAAGCGTGTATTCGGAGACGAATTCGGCGAACTCCTCAAAGCTCATCGGCTCGGAGCCGCCTGCCTTGTCGTTGTTCTCGGCGGCCTGCTCCAGCGGGTGCTCAGGACGCAGGCCATAGCCGATGTCCTGATTGCCACGGCGGAAGTTCACGTGTTTGCCGACAAAGTCCTTATGCACCGCATCATTCTGGATGATGTAGTTGGCGATGTAGTTCAGGATCACCATGTCGGTCTGCGGGGTGAACACCGCCGGGATGTCCGCAAGATCAAAGCTGCGGTGGGTAAAGGTCGACAGAACCGCCACCTTCACATGCGGATGGCTGAACCGGCGGTCGGTGATGCGGGTCCACAGGATCGGGTGCATCTCGGCCATGTTCGAGCCCCACAGCACAAAGGCGTCGGCGTTCTCGAAGTCGTCATAGCAGCCCATCGGCTCGTCGATGCCGAAGGTGCGCATGAAACCGCCCACAGCGCTGGCCATGCAATGGCGCGCGTTGGGGTCGATGTTGTTGGAACGAAAGCCCGCCTTCATCAGCTTGGACGCGGCATAGCCCTCCCAGACTGTCCACTGGCCGGAGCCGAACATGCCAATGCCCTCGGGGCCTTTTTCGGCCAGGGTCTTCTTCCACTTCTCGGCCATGATATCAAAGGCTTCATCCCAGGAAACCGGGGTGAATTCGCCTTCTTTGTCATATTCGCCATTGGTCTTGCGCAGCAGCGGCTGGGTCAGACGGTCGGCGCCATACATGATCTTCGAGAGGAAGTAGCCCTTGACGCAGTTCAACCCGCGGTTCACCTCGGCCTGGGTGTCGCCATGGGTGGCAACCACGCGGCCGGCCTTGGTGGCGACCATGATCGAACAGCCAGTACCGCAGAAACGGCAGGCCGCCTTGGACCATTTCAGCTCGGTCACATTGGCGTCGGTGACAAGGTTCTGTGCTGCCGCAGGGATCGGCAGGCCGGCGGCAAGTGCCGCAGCTGCGGCTGCCTGCGCCTTGATGGCGTCGCGGCGGGTAAGTCCGGTCATTGGGGGACTCCTTCTTCAATAGCGAGATCCTGCGCATCGCAGGTTTGATGAAAGACAAGCGCCGCGCTGGCGACGCCGTCGAGAAGCTGAATTCTGGCCAAGGCATCGCCGATGACCCGGTCGCTTTCGGCCTCGAACAGGACGACGATCTTGCCCGAGGGGTCGGCTTGCGAAATCTCGGCGCCAGCCATGGATTTGATGTCGGCAAGGACGGCCTCCATGTGTACAGGGTTGCTGCGCACCAGCAGGCTGGAAATATGGATCTCTTCTGTCACGCGGGCGTCCTTTGCTGGCGGGGATCGCAGAGTGCGATGGCATTGTTGGGACAGGTGGACAGGCAGGCACCGCAGCCGGTGCAGGCGCCGGGATCCACCTGAATGGCGCCGACCGGACGGACCGACAGGACCATCCGAAGGGCACGAGGGTCGCAAATGTCGGTGCACAGCTGGCAGGCGATTCCGGCGGCATTCAGGCAGCTGCTGGTGATCTCCACCGTCACCGGCCAGGGCGCTGGCTGTGCCAGATCGAACACCGCTTGCGGGCAGGCTTCGGCACAAGCGCCGCAAAATGTGCATTCGCCACCGTGGAAACTGATCCGCGGGCGGCTGCGGCTGTCGAATTCGATGATGTTCTCCGGGCAGCTCTCCACGCAGGCATTGCAGCCGGTGCACTGCGCCTGCACCCGGGCCTCATCCGTCCAGGGCGGACGGAATTCCGGATCCGGGCGGGCCACTTTCCCGGTCAGGAAGGCGCGCCGCGAGGGGGCTGTGCTGGCATGTGCTGGCATTGGCCTGGCCTCTTACCCGGCCGGCGGTCCCAGGAAGATCTGGGAGATCCAGATGATCAGGCCGTATCCGCCGACCAGTCCCACCGCCAGCACCGGCGCCAGAACCACGGCAAGGAACAGGAAGGTGTTCCGCTCTTCGGCTTTGCTTGGCTGTTCGGACATTTTTTGTCCTCCTTGGCTCGTACAAATGTAGCGCAGCAAGCCGGCCGGAAAAGGCCGCATCTGATTCCGGTTTTCTGAACAGTGCCGCGTCGCTGGCAGGAGAATGCGCAGGACGGCCGTACTGCACTTTGATCTGAATCATTTCCCGGGCGGTAGATTTGGCAAAACCAAACATTCAAACAATCGAAATTAACGATATCAATATTTCCAGAGCGCTTCCAACCGCGAATGTCGCAATCCAATTTGGGACACGCCCATGTGTCTGTAATTGTTTGGGAAGTGCCGCCAGCCAGCCTCGTGGCGCTTGGCATGTGAAGGCGCACTGAATTTGATCATCACAATTGAGATGCCATTCGGACGCAGGTACCGGGGCCAGAAATACGCCTGCCGCGACGTGGCGTGTGAAGTCCTCGCAGCAGCGCTTATGCGCAAACCTATGGGCCAATCGCGCAAAGTTATGGGGATCGCGCACGGCTGCACGCGATCCTACACCCGATCAGAAATCCAGGTTTTCGACGCTAAGCGCGTTCTTTTGGATAAACTCGCGACGGGGTTCGACAACATCGCCCATCAGCTTGGTGAACAGATCATCCGCCTCGATCATATCGTCGACCCGCACTTGCAGCAGTGTCCGGGCGTCCGGGTCCAGTGTCGTCTCCCACAGCTGGTCCGGGTTCATCTCGCCCAGGCCTTTGTAGCGCTGCAGCGAGAGACCCTTTTCGCCTTCATCAAGGATCGCCTTCAATAGATCCAGCGGACCGTGAATAATCTGGCTGCGGTCGCGGCGGATCAGCTGAGAGGCGGTGCCGTAGACTTCCTGCAGGCTTTGGGTGAAGCTGCCGGTCTTGCGCGCCTCGCCGGAGCGCAGCATCGGGCCGTCCAGGGTACGCACTTCCTCGACTCCGCGCAGGATGCGGGCCAGGCGGATGCCGTGATCCTGGGTGATCCGGCCCTGCCAGCCGCGCTCATATTCCAGGGCAATGGCGTCCAGCCGCGCCGCAACCTTGTCGGCCACGCCCTGCAAGTTGGAATCCACCGCACCGGGCACAAAGGCACCGGCCACTGCGGCTTGCTCCAGGATGTGGCGCGGGTAATGGGTCGGGAAAGCATCCAGCACACGTTTGAGCTGGCGCGCCTCGTCGACCACGCGGGTAAGGTCGGCACCGGCCATCTCGGAGCCGTTACCGAGTTTCAGCAACGCGCCGTCGACACCTTGGTTGATCAGATAATCATCCAGCGCCGCCTGATCCTTGAGGTAGACCTCGGATTTGCCGCGCGCGACCTTATACAATGGCGGCTGCGCAATGTAGAGATAGCCGCCCTCGATCAGCTCCGGCATCTGCCGGTAGAAGAAGGTCAGGAGCAATGTCCGGATATGGGCGCCGTCCACGTCCGCATCGGTCATGATGACAATCTTGTGGTATCGCAGCTTTTCAATCTTAAATTCGTCCCGGCCAATACCGGTGCCCAATGCCATCACCAGGTTGCCGATCTCCTGGCTTCCCAGCATCCGGTCAAAGCGTGCGCGTTCAACGTTCAGGATCTTGCCGCGCAGGGGCAGGATTGCCTGGGTCCTCCGGTCCCGGCCTGTCTGGGCGGAACCGCCGGCCGAGTCCCCCTCGACCAGGAAGACTTCGGTTTTGGACGGGTCTTTTTCAGAGCAATCCTTCAGCTTGCCAGCCAGATAGTTCACATCCATCGCGGTTTTGCGGCGGGTCAGTTCGCGCGCTTTGCGGGCGGCCTCGCGGGCCAAAGCGGCCTCGACAATTTTGCCAACGATTTGCTTGGCCTGGCCGGGGTTTTCCTCAAACCACTCTGCCAGTTTTTCCCCGACCAGGCTTTCGACCACCGGGCGCACCTCGGACGACACCAATTTATCCTTGGTCTGGCTGGAGAATTTCGGATCCGGCACTTTCACCGACAAAACACAGGTCAGCCCCTCGCGGGCGTCATCACCAGTAAAGGAGATCTTTTCCTTCTTCGCGATGCCCGAAACCTGCGCGTAGTTGTTGATCGTGCGGGTCAACGCGCCGCGGAAGCCTGCAACATGGGTGCCGCCATCGCGCTGCGGGATGTTGTTGGTAAAGGGCAGCACAGTTTCATGATAGCTGTCATTCCACCACATGGCGATTTCGACAACGATTTCGTCCTTTTCACCGATGATATAAACCGGAGTTTCCATCACCGGGGTCTTGTGGCGGTCCAGGTATTTGACGAATTCCTTGACGCCGCCGTCATAGAACAGCTCCACTTCCAGCCGTTCCGCCGGGCGTTCGTCGATCAGGATGATGCGCACGCCGGAGTTCAGAAAAGCCAGTTCCCGCAAGCGCTTTTCCAACGTTTCAAAGACATATTCGAGGTTGGAAAACGTATCCGTCGAGGCCATGAAGCGCACTTCGGTGCCGGTGCGGTCGCCGCAATCGCCGACCACCTCCAGATGCTTGGCGGTATCACCGCGCTCAAACCGGGCAATGTGTTCCTTGCCGTCTCGCCAGACGCGCAGTTCCAGCCAGTCAGACAGCGCGTTCACCACCGAAACACCCACACCGTGCAGGCCGCCGGAAACTTTGTAGGAGTTGCTGTCGAACTTACCGCCGGCATGCAGCTGGGTCATGATGACCTCGGCCGCGGAAACGCCTTCTTCCTCGTGGATACCCACCGGAATGCCGCGGCCGTTGTCGCTGACGGATACGCTGGAATCGGCGTGAATTTTCACCGTCACGTGGTCCGCGTGGCCTGCCAGCGCCTCGTCGATGCCGTTGTCCACGACCTCATACACCATGTGGTGCAGGCCCGAGCCATCGTCGGTGTCCCCGATATACATGCCGGGGCGTTTTCGAACCGCCTCCAACCCTTTGAGAACCTTGATGGAATCCGCGCCATATTCTGCGGGGGCCTGCTCGTTTCCGGACATTCACATCTTCCTGTCTTTGCTTCAGGATTTTATACGGAGTCTGGCCGGGATTGTCACGCGCAAGCCCCCTTTTTTCAGGGCTGTATCAGACGATTATGCTGCTAAGGCGCCAAGCTCCGACGCGGTGCTCAGCCAGGCTGCGCGCTCCTCCGCACTTGATCCTTGCAATGCGCCGAAATGGCAGGTCTCTACCGGATCAATCCCCACGAAATTCATTATCTGCCGCTCCACCTGAACATGCGCTGCATTGCCATAGAACTGCTCCATCAAGTCAGGCGGCGTGTCCGACGCCACCATCACCCGGCCCGATTTTCCGGCCAACAGCGGTTTCGGCAGGCCATCGGTCACAATGCGCGGGTCAAACGTGCGGCCGGGAAGCAGAATCCGGTCAAACAACCCCTTCAGTTTCCCCGGCATCCCGCCCCACCACAGCGGAAAGGCAAGGACCACATGCTCTGCCCACTCAAAGTCCGCAAGCACTGCTTCGATCTGCGGCTCCAGTTGCTTTGCTCCGGAAAACCCGGCCTGGCCGAAATCTGCGTCGAACTCCAGCTGCGACAGCTTGTGCAGGCGCACATCGTGCCCCGCACCTTCTGCTGCGGATGCGTAGGCTTTGCACAGCGCCTGCGTAAAAGTGTTCTCAGCCGGGTGGCCGTTCAAGATCAGTATTTTTCGGGCAGACATGTCATTCTCCATGAGCTAAGTTGACCACGGTCACTTTATTGAAAGAAAAAATGACCGTGGTCAATTATAAAAGTGACCGCGGTCAATAACGAACCCGTGAGGATGAGGCATGACACGCGCTCCACAAAAGCGGCGGCTGGAAACCCGCGCAAAACTGCTCAGCACCGCAACCGTCATTGTCCAGGAACAGGGCTATAGCGGTTTGCGGGTTGAAGATGTGGTTGCCCGGGCCGGTGTTGCCAAAGGCACCCTGTTTTCCCATTTCAAGGACAAGGACGGGCTGCTGGCCGTCCTGATCGGGGAGGAAGTGACACGGCTGCTTGACGGGATGGAGGCCGCAGGCGCACCGGCAGATGTAGCGGATCTGACCGCCCGGCTTGCACCGCATCTTGATTACGTTGCGCAGGACCGGGTGATTTTCGATCTGCTGCTGCGCTATTCAGGCACCACTGCGGATGAGCCGGATGAAGTTGTCACTGCAAGCTTCACCCGGCAGGTCGCCTTGCTGACAGGCTGGCTGCAGGACATGCAGGCGGCGGGCAGGGTTCGCCGGAACCAGCCGCCGGAATTGCTGGCGGAAGGCATCCAGGCGTTTCTGAACCATGTGCTGGGCTTGTGGTTCTGCATTGAGCATGAGACTGCAGCGCGCCCGGCCCAGACACTGGAACCTTACTTGCAGGCCTGGTTGCAACCATCCGCCTAAAGGAACGGGATCGCCAGCCCCACACAGATCAGCAGCCCGCCGGACACCAGGTTGATGCGCCGCAGGATCCGGGGCGAAGCGATCGCCCGCCGGACCCGGTGCACCATCCCTGCCAACGCAAGGTTCCCTGCCAGCGGAACCGCAAAAGACAGCACCACAATGGCGGCAACATCCGGCCAGGTTGTTCCTGACAGATCAAAGAAACCGGGCAGAACGCCCATGTAGAACAGGATTGCCTTGGGATTGCCCAGGATCACAGCAATTCCCGCCATGAACCCGGCCCAGACGCCCGGCCGGGTGAGGGCGCGGCTTTCCTGAACCGCTTCACCCGCGTGACGGATCAGCAGCCCGCCCATGCCGAGGAACATCAGGCAGGCCAGCCAGCGCAACAAGGTCATGATGCCGGTGAATTCGGAAACCACCCAGGACATGCCGCCCACCGCCACCAGCGGCCACAGAATATCGCCGCAGGCAACCCCCAGCGCCAGCGGCCAGGCCGCCGGAAACCCGCCGGACACCGAGCGCGCCATCAGCGCCAGCCAGACCGGGCCGGGTGTCAGGAACAAGATCAGCAGCGCCCCTGCATAAAGCGACAGATCCCAAACGGTGACAGTCATTTTTGCGTCACCTCCGACCCGCTGCCGCTGTCAGAGACTTCCAGCATCTGGGCCCGGCCAGCCAGCTCGCCAAACAGCTCCGGCCCGGTGCCCGTCATCCAGGCCTGGGTTCCCAGAGTGCAGATCTCGTCATAAAGGACCGCACGGCGGCCAGCGTCCAGATGCGCGGAAACCTCATCCAAAAGCAGGATCGGCGGCGCGCCCTCGCGCTGCGATAGCGCCCGTGCATTGGCCAGGATCAGCGACACCAGCAGCGCTTTCTGCTCACCGGTCGAACAGTCCTTGGCCGGGATGCCCTTAGCCTGGTAGGTGCCGATCAAATCGGTTCTGTGCGGCCCGACAAGGGTCCGGCCCGCCGCCAGATCCCGGAACCGGCTTTCCTCCAGCGCCTCTTTGAAATCCGCCTCGGTGGACGGCATGCTGCCTTCGGATTGCAGCAGCTCCAGCTCAGCCGCGGGAAATACGGTTCCGGCTTCGGCCTGGGCAATCTGCAGCAGCTCCACCGCTTGCACGCGCGCCGCATGGATCCGGTGCCCTGAGGCGGCCATCCGCTCTTCCAGCACCCGGTACCATGCGGCATCGCGCACCTGGTCCTTCAACAACCGGTTGCGCTCGCGCATTGCCTTTTCATAGGCCAGCGAGGCCTCGGCATGGGCGGGTTCAAAGCTCAGCGCGATCCGGTCCAGAAAGCGCCGGCGGCCTTCTGCCGCTTCAATCCACAACCGGTCCATCGCCGGGATCAGCCAGACCACCCGCGCCACCTGGCCCAGCGCGATCTGGCTAGCGGGCTTATTGTCGATTTTCACCTGCCGGGCATTGCCGCCTTCGGACCAGGTTTCCACCTCATAGGCCTGCGAGGGTGCCCGCAGCTCAGCCTTCAGTTTCCACCCCAGCGCTTCGGGCTGGCGTGCCATCTCTGCCGCACTGGCCCGGCGCAGGCCCCGGCCGGGCGAGAACAGCGACACGGCTTCCAGGATATTGGTCTTGCCCGCCCCGTTATTGCCGTGAATGGCGACCGGACGCCCGTCCAAACGCAATTCCGCCCGCAAATGCGAGCGGAAATGGGACAAGGTCAGGGCAGTCAGGGCCAGCACGCGGCGCGCTCCCGTTTCATCTTTCCAAAAATACTCGCGTCCCGCCGCCCGGCGGGGGAGGCAGCGCCGTCAGGCGCTTCAGACACGCATCGGCATCACGACGTAAACAGCGCTTTGATCGCTGCCTTCGCGCATCAGGGTCGGATCGCCGGAGGAGTTGAACATGAACACAGCGTTTTCGCGGTCTACCTGGTTGGCAATTTCCAGCAAGTACTTGGCATTAAATCCGATTTCCAGGCGTTCGTCGTTATAGGCCACCGCCAGCTCTTCTTCTGCGGCACCGCTGTCAGGCGCATTGACCGACAGGATCAGACGGTCCTCTTCCAGCTGCAGCTTCACCGCGCGGGAACGTTCGGACGACACGGTTGCAACCCGGTCCACGGCCTGGGCGAACTCGGAGGCATCCACTTCCAGACGGCGGGTGTTGCCGGCCGGGATCACCCGGGTGTAGTCCGGGAAGGTGCCGTCGATCACTTTGGAGGTCAGGGTGATGTTCGGGGTGGCAAAGCGCACCTTGGTTTCCGAGACCGACACCGCGATGTCCATGTCATCGTCGTCCAGCAGTTTGCGCAGCTCACCCACGGTCTTGCGCGGCACAATCACGCCCGGCATGTCCTCGGCGCCCAGCGGCAGCTCGGCGTCGATGCGGGCCAGGCGGTGGCCGTCGGTGGCCACGGCGCGCAGAACCTTGCCGCCATCGCCCGATGACACATGCAGATAGACACCGTTCAGGTAATAGCGGGTCTCCTCGGTCGAGATTGCAAATTTCGACTTGTCGAACAGGCGGCGCAGCACTGCGGCCTTGGCTGCGAAGTTCGAGTGGTATTCCGACGAAGCCATCACCGGGAAATCCTCGCGCGGCAGGGTCGCCAGCGAGAAGTTGGAGCGGCCGGCCTCAACGGTCAGGCGCCCGGTTGCGGCGTCGGCGCTCAGTGTGACCAGCGCGCCGTCAGGCAGCTTGCGGACAATCTCGTGCAGGGTGGTGGCGGCCACGGTGGTTGCCCCGGCGCGTTCCACCTGGGCGGGGGCCTTGTCGACCACCTCGATATCCAGGTCGGTTGCGCGGAACTGGACACTGTCGCCTTCGGCTTCGATCAGCACATTCGCCAGAATCGGAATGGTGTTGCGGCGCTCGACCACCGACTGTGCCTGAGCCACAGCCTTGAGAAGCGTGCCGCGTTCGATGCTGATCTTCATGTCCCAAATCCTCTCCGTCTGGCCCCATGTCACTGGCCGGGACAAGCAACCTACCTGTTTACCCCTGCCGTACAAGGCTTTTGTGGATTTCTCCAAGGGATTCCCGGCGGGGTCAAGAGGCGGTGGGCAGCTGGGCCGTGAAACCGGAAGAAACGTTGCAGCAGAACCCGGAATTGTCCCCGCGGGGACAGAGCTGCAAAACCCAGGTTGTCCCCGTGGGGACACCTACGGAAAACGCCCCGGCGCTTGGACCGGGGCGTCATACGGAACAGGTTAAACCTTTGGAGAGGCGGCTTAGGCCTTCACCCGCTCCGATTTCGGATCATACATCGGCTTCAGCGACGCCTCGGCCTTCACTTTCACACCGCAAACGTCGATCTCGTAGGTGGAGGCCAGCACATCGGCAGCCTTTTCGCCTTCGCACGGCACGTAACCCATGCCGATGGCAGCACCCAGGGTATGGCCGTAGCTGCCGGAGCTGAGGTAGCCCACGTATTTGCCGTCACGGATGATCGGCTCGTTGTGAAACAGCAGCGGCTCGGCATCGGTCAGTTTGAACTGAACCATACGGTTTTTCGGGCCGCTCTCCTTACGCTCCAGCACTGCTGCCTTGCCGATGAAGTCGTCCTTGTCGGTCTTCACCGCAAAGCCCAGGCCTGCGTCGATCACATTGTCCTCGCAGGTGATGTCGTGGCCGAAGTGGCGGAAGCCCTTCTCGATCCGGCAGCTGTCCATCATATGCATGCCGCAAAGCTTCAGCCCCATGTCCTGGCCTGCCTCGTGCAGCGTCTCAAATGCGTGGCCTGCCATGTCGGCACCGACATAGATTTCCCAGCCAAGTTCACCCACATAGGTCACGCGGTGCACACGGGCGAGCCCCATGCCCAGCTCAATCTCCTGCGCAGTGCCAAAGGGGTTCACCTCGTTGGAAAAATCATTGGGCGAGACTTTTTGCAGCAGTTTGCGGGCGTTTGGCCCCATCACCGCCAGTACGCCTTCGCCTGCGGTCACATCAGTGATAACCACCCGGTGGTCGCCCAGATGGCGCATCATCCAGGTCTGGTCGGCCAGACGGGTCACCGCCGGGGTCACCACCAGATAGGCGGCCTCCGACAGGCGGGTGACGGTCACATCGGCCTCAATCCCGCCGCGGGCGTTCAGGAACTGGGTATAGACGATCTTGCCCGCAGGCACCGACAGGTTGGCGCCGCAGATGTAGTTCAAGAAAGTTTCGGCATCCGGACCCTCGACGCGAATCTTGCCAAAGGAGGACATGTCGTACATGCCGACGTTTTCGCGGACTGCCTTGTGTTCAGCTGCCGAGTTTTCAAACCAGTTCTGGCGCTTCCAGCTGTACTGGTATTCGCGTTCCTGGCCCTCATTGGCGAACCAATTGGCACGCTCCCAGCCGCCGATTTCGCCCATCACCGCGCCCTGCTGCAGCAAGTGATGGTGGAACGGGGTGCGGCGCACGCCACGGGCGGTGGCCTTTTGTCGGTAGGGGTAATGGTCGGCGTACAAGAGGCCCAGCGTCTCCTTGGAGCGCTCATACAGGTAGTGCTTGTTGCCCTGGAACGGGTGCATGCGGGAGATGTCCACGTCGCCAAGGTCGAACGGTTTCTGGCCGTCTTCCATCCACTGCGCCAGCGCCATGCCTGCGCCGCCCGCCGACTGGATGCCGATTGAGTTGAAGCCTGCAGCGACCCAGAAATTGTCCATCTCGGGCGCCAGGCCCAGGTGATAGGCATCATCCGGGGTAAAGGATTCCGGACCGTTAAAGAAGGTGTGGATGCCGGCCTCGGCCAGCATCGGCATCCGGTTGCAGGCCGCTTCCAGGATCGGCTCGAAGTGGTCGAAATCCTCGGGCAGCTGGTCGAATTCAAACGTGTCCGGGATGCCGTTCATCGCCCAGGGTTTGGCGTTCGGTTCAAACGCGCCGAGCAGGATTTTTCCCGCGTCTTCCTTGTAGTAGGCACATTCGTCAGGCACCCGCAGCACCGGCATCTGGGTCAGACCGGTGATGCCTTCGGTCACGATGTAGAAATGCTCGCAAGCATGCAGCGGCACGTTGACGCCCGCCATGCGGCCAACCTCATGCCCCCACATGCCTGCGCAGTTCACCACCATGTCCGCCTCGATATGGCCCTGGGACTGGCCGTCGTCACTGGCCCAATCGACGCCGGTGACGCGGCGGCCGTCCTTGGAGATGCCGGTGACCTTGATCCGTTCCTTGACCAGCGCGCCGCGCTGGCGGGCGCCTTTGGCCAGGGCCAGCGCGATGTTGGCCGGATCCCCCTGCCCGTCTTTCGGCAGCCACACGCCGGCAGTCACATCGCCGACATTCAGGTGCTCATAGCGGGTTTTCACTTCCTCGGGGGAGATTTCCTCAACCTCGACACCGAATGCGCGCGCCATGGCGGCCTGGCGGAATATCTCTTCCTTGCGTTCTTCGGTCAGGGCAACGGTGATCGAGCCACAGCGCTTGAAGCCGGTGGCGACGCCGGTTTCCTCTTCCAGCGCGCCATAAAGCTCCTGGCTGTATTTCGCCAGCTTGGTCATATTGGCGGTGGCGCGCAGCTGGGCGATCAGGCCCGCAGCGTGCCAAGTGGTGCCGGAGGTCAGCTGTTTACGCTCCAGCAGCACCACATCTTTCCAGCCCAGTTTGGTCAGGTGATAGGCCACCGAGCAGCCGATCACGCCGCCGCCGATAATAACCACGCGGGCCTTGTTGGGAAGATCGCTCATATCATCGCTCCACAGTCAGTGTTTGCGTCTGATTACCATGAAAAGGCGGCGTAAAATGCATCAAAAACGCCAAGCTTCCCTCGCTATTCTCCGGCTTTGAGGATATTTCCGGAACCGTCCTCCCCCAGCCGGCGGCGCTTGCGCAGGGTAAAGGGGGTGATGCCGAAGAAGCTTTTGTAGAGCGAGGAGAAGCCATTCGGGAAGCCGCAAGCAAGACCGATCTCCCGCACGCTCATGGTGGTGTTGAGCAACAGATTGTTGGCCTTGGAAAGGCGCATTTCGCGGTAGAACCCGTTGGGCGTGGTGCCGAGGAATGTCTTGAACTTGCGCTCCAGCGAGCGGGTGGAAATGCCAAGCTCATCCACGATTTCGCTGATCGGCACCGGTTCCTCGATATTGTCCTGCATGATGCGGATGCAGTGATCCAGGTCGCTGTCGCCGGTGATCGTCGGCTTGGCGCCGGCAAAGGGCTGCAGCGAGGAGAAGTCGCGCACCTGCTCGTGCAGCATAATGTTGGCAACGGTCATCTGCGCCGCGGCCGAGGTCAGCCGCCCGACCAGCGCCAGCACGATATCCACGGTGGACCCCATGCCGGCGCAGGTCACCACCAGCCCGTCTTCGCTGGCCAGCGCATGGCTGGAATCGTTCAGCCCCATACGTTCGCGCAGCAGCGCGGAGTTTTCCCAATGCGTCGTCAAGCGGCCGGCCGCGCCGCCCTGGTCGCGGATGTAGCGGGCTGCAGCCTCGGCCAGCAGATAGACCTTGCCGCCGCGCGAGGTGTAGCTGGAGATCACCCGGCCCAGGCTGAGACCGGGGTGGTCCGGATCCGAGTTGCCAAGGAAGAAGGCAAAATCCGCAGCAGGCTTAACCGCAAAAGGTTCGGTATCAACGCTGAGGCCCGCCTTGCAGCCGACGCGCCCGCCCTGCAGGGACCGCATGGTCCATTTGAAAGGCGGCTGCGCCAGCACCCGGTTGGCGATCCGCAGCACTTCGACCACGGCCGACATTTCCGTCAGCACAAATCCTTCGCTGACGATAATGTCGATACTCCAGACCCGGGCCGGATCCGCGGTTTTGAGATTGTCCTGCGTTGCCATGCTGATCCCCCTGTCAGACGATGTCAGACGATCCGATGCCCGGCCGCGCGCAGCTGACGGGCCAGTTCGGCGATGTGTTCCGGGCCAACCTCGCAGCAGCCGCCGGTGATGGTGGCCCCTTGCGCAACCCAACCCATGGCAAATTCCGCATAGGCCACTGGCCCCAGGTCCTGACGCTGTTCCAGCGCATCCACGGTGGGGGCGTCCTTCAGGAAGCCCTCAGATATCCGGGTGAAACCGTTGGCATAGGCCCCGTAAGGTTTGCCAAAAGCTTTGACGATCTCCAAACCCTCGCCGATGACCTCGGGCCGGGAACAGTTGAGCAGAACCGCATCGGGCTGGAATTCCTCAACCAGCGGGGCCAGCGCGGCAAGCGGCTCACCCGAGCGCAGCAAGGTGCCGTCCTCGTCTGAAACAGAGGCCGCCAGCCAGACCGGTTTGTCCGTACCCGCACAGCCCAGCAGCGCGCCTTTGGCATGTTCCAGCGAGGCGACGGTTTCGATCAGGAACAGATCCGCCGAAGGCTCCAGCAGTTTGACCAGTTCTGCGTAAACTGGTTTCGCCTCATCAGGCGGCGGGCAAATGTCAGGCCGGTAAGATGCGATCAACGGACCAAGCGCTGCCGCGACACGGCCCGATCCATGGGTGTCCCGCGCGGTTACCGCTTGCGCGGCGGCTTTGTTCAGAAGCTCTGTGAAATGATCTTCCAGACCGGCGCGCTGCAACCGGTCGCGCAGAACCGCATAGGTGTTTGTTGTGGCAATCGTGGCGCCTGCGGCAAAGTAATCGGCATGGATGGCGCCGACCACCCCGGGCCGGTCGACCATCACCGCAGTGGACCACAAAGGGGTTGCGCGGTCGCCGGACCGTTTGACAACCTCCTGCCCGATCGAGCCATCCAGAAGCGTGATCTCAGCCATAGCAAACAGTCCTTTGTGCGGGTTGCCTTACGCCGCCAGGATACAGGAAACGATCCGGCGGCGCAGGCTGTCTTTCATTAAGTACCAGCCCGGATCATTGCGATCCGGGCTGATGCCATTTGATCAGGCGCGCAGGCGCTCGTTGGCCGGATCCCACAGCGGTTCGTCTTTTTGAACCACGGCTCGGCATTTCTGCCCGTAGATTTCAACCTCCAGCTCGGTGCCCGGCACGGCCAGTTCGCTGCGCACCATGCCCAGCGCGATGGAGGCGCCCACGCGATAGCCCCAGTCTCCGCTCGTGGTCTCGCCCACGATCTCGCCATCCTTGGAGATGCAGGACATATAAGGCGCATCCGCATCGCCGGCTTCGACGATCATGGTGACAAAAGACTTTTTCACGCCCTGCTGCTTTTCGCTTTGGATTGCGGCCTTGCCCGGGAAATCCTGCGGCTTGTCGAGTTTGACAAAGCGCTCCAGCCCGCCTTCGAGCAGCGAGTAATCGGTGCTGAGGTCACCCTTCCAGGTGCGATAGCCCTTTTCGATCCGCAAGGAGTTCAGCGCATACATGCCAAACGGTTTGGCGCCGCCTTCGATCAGCGCCGCATAGATCCCGGCCTGATGCGCGTTGGCGCAGTGTACTTCCCAGCCGAGTTCGCCGGCATAAGATACGCGCGCCAGGAAGGCAGGTTTACCCGCGACCGTGGCCTCCTGATGGGTCAGCCAGCCCAGCGACAGGTCGGCGTCAGAGATGCCCGCAAACAGTTCCCGCGACTTCGGACCGGTGACAATCATCGTCGCAAAATCGGTGGTGCGGTCGGTCAGGGTCAGGCCTGCGGGCAGCGCCTTGCGCAGGATCTCGAAGTCATGCCACTGGGCCGAGCCTGCGGTGATCATGGTGAAGTGGTCTTCACCATGACGAATACAGGACATCTCGGTCAGGATCCGGCCGCGGTCGTCCGAGACATAGACCAGGTTCATCCGGCCGACCTTGGGCAACCCGCCGGTCACCAGGCCGCGCAGGAATTCCGCGGCGCCTTCGCCGTCCAGGTTGAAGCGGGAGAAGCCCGGCAGGTCCAGCACGCCGACACCGTCGCGGACCGCTTCGCATTCTTCCTTGATGCGCTGTTGCCACGGACCGGAGCGTCCCCAGGTATGGGTGGCCTCTTCGGAGGTGTCGTCACCGGGTTTGGCAAACCAATTGGCGCGTTCCCAGCCGTTGTAGGCCCCCATCTGGCCGCCCAGTTCGGTGATTTTGGCATGCACCTGGCTGACCTTCTTGCCGCGCGCGGCCGGCCATTCGTGGTGCGGGAAGTGCATGGCGTATTCGTTGCCGTAAACTTCCATGCCTTTTTTGTTGCAGTAATCCTGGTCTGTGTAGTCGGTGTAGCGGCGCGGATCGACCGCCCACATGTCCCACTCGGTCTGGCCGTCGACAATCCATTCCGCCAGCACCTTGCCGGCACCGCCGCCTTGGGCGATGCCGAAGGTAAAGACGCACGCCTCGAACGCATTGTCGACACCCGGCATCGGGCCGATCAGTGGCAGCCCGTCGGGGGCATAGGGAATCGGGCCGTTGATGACGCTAGACACGCCAGAGGATGCCATCAGCGGCACCCGCTCCATGGCGTCGGTCACGATGTCCTCAATCCGGTCCAGATCGTCCGACCACAGCTGGAACGAGAAATCCTCCGGCATCGGATCGTCCTCGGTCATCCAGTAACCGCGGCAATTCGGCTCGTACGGGCCGAGGTTGTAGCCGTTCTTTTCCTGGCGCAGATAGTAAGAGACATCCACGTCGCGGATCAGCGGCAGCTTCTTGCCGTGCTCCTTGCTCCAGGCCTCGACTTCATCGATCTGCTCGGTCAACAGATATTGGTGCGACATCACCATCATCGGCACGGTGCGGCCGCCGTATTCCTTGAACCACTCGCCGACACGCTGGGCGTAGTAGCCGGCGGCGTTGACCACATAGTCACATTTGATGTCGCCCTTCTCGGTGTGCACGACCCAGGTCTTGTCTTCTTTCTGGGTCACGCCGGTTGCCGGGCAGAAGCGGATAATCTTCTGACCCATGTCGCGTGCGCCCTTGGCCAGCGCCTGGGTCACCTGTGCCGGGTCGATGTCGCCATCGGACGGATCCCACAGCACACCTTCCAGATCGTGGGTTTCCAGGAACGGGTAGTTCTCCTTGGCCTGCTCAGGCGTCCACATCTCCATTTCGATGCCCTGGTAGCGGCCCATTGAGCAGGCACGCTCGAACTCCTGCATCCGCTCCTTGGTATGGCCCAGGCGGATCGAGCCGGACTGGTGATAATTCATCGGGTAATCAACTTCGTCACCCAGCCGCGCATACAGTTCGGTCGAATACCGCTGCATGTTCATGATCGCCCAGGAGGTCGAGAAGGTCGGCACATTGCCCGCCGCATGCCAGGTCGAGCCGGCAGTCAGCTCGTTCTTCTCCAAAAGCACACAATCGGTCCAGCCTTTCTTGGCCAGATGATAAAGCGACGAGGCGCCGATGACACCGCCGCCGATGATGACCACGCGGGCCTTGGTTGGAAAATCAGACATGTTCGCTCCCTAATCTCAGTCTTCTTGCGGCACGCCGTCCGCAATCTCGTAGTAGTCGCCCTTGGAGGCGGCAAAGATGTGCTTTTCGACGCTGAGACCGGTGTTCCCGTCGACAGCGCCCAAAGCGAAACTTGTGGTGTCTTCGTCATGCGCCTTCCAAAACAGGAAGGATCCGCAGCGCGGGCAGCTGCCGCGCTTGGCCGCTGCGCTGGCTTCAAACCAGCTGACCGGACCGGTGATATTGAGGTCTTGGTCGCGCACATAGGCCGAAGACCAGATGCCGCCCGACTGCTTGCGGCACTGGCTGCAATGGCACATGGACGCGCCTTTGGGCTGTGCTGCGGTATCAAAGCGGATATCACCGCAGAGGCAGGATCCCTTGATCATCGAGACCTCCTAATACACCGGCGGTGCAATCACCCAGACGGCCACTGCGGGTACGTCATAGGGATTCGACCACTGATAAGGCTCATGCTTGATCCGGAAGCTGTCGCCCGGGCCAACGGTGAAGCTGCGGCCCCCGATCAGCAGATCCAGCTTACCCGAGATCACATAGCCAACCTCTTGCGTCGGCCGGTGGGCCGGTGTCTGCATGCTTGATTTCGGGCGGAAGGTGGAATGCACCATCTCGAAATCATCCGTCAAGTCGGGCGACAGCAGCTCTTCGATCAGCCCTTCCTCGCCCGAGCCCATCGGACGGCGCGAGCCTGCGCGAACAATATAGCCATGCTCATCCGCCGGAGCGCCGGTATGGGCAAACAGCATCGACATCGGCACACCCAGGGCCTCGGCAATCTGGCGCAGGTCGGAAATCGAAGGTTCGGACATGTCCCGCTCAACCTGGCTGAGCCAGCCAACCGAGCGGTTCAGCATCGCCGCGATATCCGACAGCGTCAGCCCGCGCGCCTTGCGCAAGGCCCGGATGTCCGCCCCCAGTGTCGCCGCTGCCAGGGTTTGATCGTTCACCGGCTCTCTCCCCGCTCGTGAAAAAATGCTCTCGTTTTTCACGATGCCTTGGGATCGTGAAATTTCCAAGCCTTTTTTCATGCACTGGCCGCGAACCAGGAAAAAACCCAGCGCCTTCAGGCACCGGGCTGCTTCTTTCTGGGTGAAAATACCCTGGGGTGAGGCCGCAAGGCCGAGGGGCTAAGCCCCTGCAAGCGCGAATCAGTTGCGGCTGAAGACCTGCCGCAGGATTACTGCCAGCTGCTCAGCATCTTCCTGAGTAAAGGCGTCCGGCTGGTCGCTGTCGATATCGAAAACCCCGATCAGCGCGCCTGCGGCATTCCAAACCGGCAATACCAGTTCCGACCGGGTGGAAGAAGCGCAGGCAATATGGCCGGGAAAGGTCTCCACATCCGCCACCAGCTGCACCTCTCCGGTGCGTGCCGCCGCGCCGCAAACGCCGCGGGAGAACGGGATCTGCAAACAGCCGTGCCCGCCCTGATACGGGCCGATCTTCAGCAATTCCGGTGCAACGGCGCGGTAAAAGCCGGTCCAGTCGAACCGGTCGTCGGCGTGATACACTTCGCAGGCGACAGTGGCCATCAGCGCAACCTCATCCGTTTCGCCAGCAGTCAGCGACGCGATGGTCTTGGCAAGGGTTCCGAAATCAGCCTGCATGCCCGCCTCTCCTTCAACGCATTGAGGGGGCTGTCTGCCCCCTCTTGACCTGACGGTCAATTCACCCCCGAGAGTATTTTTTCAAAAGATGAATGTCACACCCGCTCAATTGCAATAGCCGTGCCTTCGCCGCCGCCAATGCAGATTGCCGCCACGCCGCGCTTAAGGCCGCGTTTTTCCAGCGCGTTCAAAAGCGTGACCATGATCCGGGCACCGGACGCCCCGATCGGGTGGCCCAGCGCACAGGCGCCGCCGTTCACGTTCATCTTATCGCGGCTGATGCCCATTTCATGCATAAAGGCCATCGGCACCACAGCAAAGGCTTCGTTCACTTCCCACAGGTCAACGTCTTCAACCTGCCAGCCAATGTTTTTCAGCAGCTTTTGCGCAGCGGGAACCGGCGCGGTTGTGAACAAGCCCGGGGCCTGCGCATGGCTAGTGTGGCCCAGGATCCGGGCGCGGACCTTCAATCCCTGTGCCTCGGCAGCCTCGGCTGAGGCAAGAACCAGTGCTGCCGCGCCGTCAGAAATGGAGGAGGCATTCGCCGCCGTTACAGTGCCGCCCTTGCGGAAAGCAGGTTTCAGCGTCGGGATTTTTTCCGGGCGGGCCGATTTCGGTTGTTCATCCGCATCGGTCACCACCTCGCCTTTGCGGGATTTTACGGAAACAGCCGCGATTTCCCCGTTGAATGCGCCGCTTTCCTGGGCTTCCAGCGCGTTGGCCAGCGACTTCAGTGCGTATTCATCCTGAGCTTCGCGGGTGAACTGAAATTTCTCAGCGCAATCCTCGGCAAAACTGCCCATCAGACGGCCCTTGTCATAGGCATCTTCCAGCCCGTCCAGGAACATATGGTCAATCACCTGGCCATGGCCGATGCGGGCGCCGCCGCGCATTTTGGGCAGCACATACGGCGCGTTGGTCATGCTCTCCATGCCGCCGGCGATCATCGTATCCGCGTGGCCCAGCGCGATCTGATCAAAGGCGATCATCGCCGCCTTCATGCCAGAGCCGCACATTTTGTTAAGAGTCGTGGCCGGCACCTCATCGCCCAGGCCCGCGGCGAATCCGGCCTGACGCGCCGGCGCCTGACCCTGGCCCGCAGGCAGAACGCAGCCCATCAGCACCTCATCGACAGTGGCAGCACCGGCGCCTTCGAGGGCCGCCCGGATGGCCGCACCGCCCAGTTCCGAAGCCGTCACCCCGTCATACATGCCCTGAAACCCGCCCATCGGCGTCCGGGCCGCTCCGGCGATAACAACATCTTTCATGCAATTTTCCTCCAATCGTCAAAATAATACCTACAGAATAGTAAGCTTTGCGGTCTAGAGTGCTGACAAATGACGTTACATCCCGGGGGATCAAAATGAGCCTGACGACCACCATGACGGACGATGCACAGATCGTTAAAGTCAATGCCGAACGCATTGATGCCGCCATGGCCATCCAGTTCAAGGAGGACATGCGCACGGAAACAGAATCCGGTGCGGACCGTGTCATCCTGGACCTTTCCGAAGTGCAGTTTATTGATTCCAGCGGGCTTGGCGCGATCGTCGCCGCGATGAAGCAGCTTGGCGGCACCCGGAAACTGGATCTCGCCGGGCTGACCCCCATGGTCGAAAAAGTGTTCCGGCTGACCCGCATGGATACGATCTTTGACCTTTATGGTTCCCTTGGCGACGCAATCGCTCCGGCTGGCGCAAACTCCTGAAGACCAATGCGCTGTCAGTGCAAAGCGAGAAATCGATGGTAAAAACTTTTGCCTGCTCGTTCACGGCTACGAATCTGAATGCCCGCTCCGGCATCTCATCGGTTGTAGACCAGCTTCGGTCCCTAGGGATCCCGGATGCCCGTGTGGATGAGGTTCAAATCGCTCTGACCGAGGCTGTGAACAACGTAGTCGAGCACGCTTATGAAAGTGCTCATCCAGGAGACGTGCGGATCCGGGCTGAGCTTTATCCTGAACGTTTGTGGATCAGCATCCAGGACGCCGGTGTTCCCTTTGCTAAGGGAGAATTGCCGGAGGGCAAGCCTGCTGATATCAGCGTTCCGGTTGAAAGCATGCCCGAAGGCGGGTTCGGCTGGTTTCTGATCCGCGAATTGGCAAGCCAAGTCCAGTATGAGCGTTCGGAGGGAAACAACAATCTATCGCTCTGCTTCGAAATCAAAGTGACCAGCCCCTCGGCCAAAGTCTGAACAGCCCTTGGTTTGCAGAGGTACGGTTGCGGGTCCGCTGCATTTTAACGCTTTGTCATAATCGCGCCGCAATCCCGGCCCACCTCAGCCCGATAGATATGCGACTTTTAAACTGTAGCTGAAATGAGCTTCCCCCGGTACCGCGTGTTCTAGCCCCCACCAGTGCGCGGCACCGGGGATACTTGCATTGGCCCGCATTCCTGACCAAGGGTGACGTTCCGTTCTTTCTGAGCCGCTGAAGATTTGAATTGCCTTCCTGCCGTGTGCGCCTAGCCTTTGCAAGGTGACGGCAGGAGCAGGGAAATGCGCGACTTTCATCTTCCGGGGCGATCAGCCGTCTTGGCCCAAAACGGCCTGTGTGCAACCTCGCATCCTCTAGCTGCCAGCGTCGCCGTCGACATCTTGAAACGCGGCGGCAATGCAATGGACGCGGCTTTGGCCGGGGCGGTCTTACTGGGGATTTGCGAGCCGCAAATGACAGGGATCGGCGGGGATTGCTTTGTTCTGTATTCCCGCCCGGGACAGGGCATCCAGGCACTGAACGGATCGGGCCGCGCCCCTGCCGGGGCCAGCGCTGCAGCGCTTCGGGCACAAGGGCTGGAATCCGTTCCGCTGGGCAGCCCCGATGCGGTGACTATCCCTTGCGCGGTTGACGCGTTCTGCCGCCTTGCCGAAAGCGAAGGACGGCTTGGGATTGATGCGCTGCTGCAACCGGCAATCCACTATGCCGAAGAGGGCGTTCCCGTGGCGCCGCGCACGGCGTTCGACTGGATCAACGGCGCAGCGGCATTGCAAGGCGCAGCGCGGCACCATTACCTGAAAGACGGCCAGCCGTTCATCAGCGGCGATGTGTTCCGCACACCCGGGCAGGCCGAAGTGCTGCGCCGTATCGCTAAAAACGGGCGGGATGCCTTTTATTCCGGGGAAGTGGCCGAAGATATGATCGCAGCGCTGACAGCGCTTGGAGGCGTCCACACTCTGGCGGATTTCGCCGCTGCCAGCAGCTTTGCAACACAGCCGGTTGACGGCCAGTACAATGGCCTGGGCCTGACCGAGCATCCGCCCAATGGTCAGGGTGCAACTGCGATTTTACTGCTGAACATACTCAAGCATTTTGAAATTTCTAACATGGATCCGTTTGGCGCAGAACGTGCGCATATCGAGGCGGAGGCCGCCAAGCTTGCCTATGATGCGCGCAACCGCTTCCTGGGTGATCCGGATCACACCTCCCGGCTGGCGCATATGCTGGCACCCGAAACGGCTGCCCGGCTTGCCGCGCTGATCGACCCCAAGCACGCCCTGCCGGCAGTGCAGCCGCTAACCGAGGCTGTACACAGGGACACGGTCTATATAACTGTGGTGGACAAGGACCGCATGGCCGTCTCGCTGATCTATTCTATCTTCCACGGTTTCGGCTCGGGCATTGCGTCTGAACAATTCGGTATCCTGCTGCAGAACCGCGGCGCCGGCTTTACCCTGGAAGCGGGTCATCCGAATGAATTCGGACCGGGAAAACAACCGATGCATACGATCATCCCCGCCATGCTGCAGCAAGACGGAGAGGTGATCATGCCCTTTGGCGTGATGGGCGGCGGTTATCAGCCGACCGGCCACGCCCGGCTGGTTTCCAACCTCGTTGATTTTGGCATGGACCTGCAATCCGCTGTCGATGCCCCCCGCTGCTTTGCCGATAACGGTGTGCTGAAAATCGAGCGCGGCTATACGGCTGAGGTTCGCCGGAAGCTTGCGGATATGGGGCATCGCGTGGTGGTGCCGGACACGCCGCTGGGCGGCGCGCAGGCGATCCGGATCCACGCCTCGGGCGTGCTGGAGGGCGCCAGTGATCCGCGCAAAGACGGCTGCGCACTGGGATATTGATGAAGGGTGTTCCGGCTGGGCGGAAACAGCGGAACTCAGTTCAGCTGATAGTGCAACGCATAGGCGCCGCCATCGAAATTACCAAACATTTCAGGGACATCCGGGTGGCCTATAGGCTCCCCTGAATAGTCCGCCACCAGGTTTTGCTCAGAGACGTAGGCGACATAGTAGCTTTGGTCGTTTTCCGCCAGCAGGTGGTAGAACGGCTGGTCCTTTACCGGGCGGCTGTCTTCAGGGATCGCCTCATACCATTCGTCAGTATTCGAGAACTCGGGATCAACATCAAAGACCACCCCGCGGAAGGGATGCTTCCGGTGGCGGACGACCTGCCCGAGGTTGTATTTTGCGCGTGTTCTCATCATGGTCATGTTCGCCCCTGTACATTGTAAATAGCGCGCGCGCCAAGCAATTGTCCAACTCTTGACGTAAATTTTCAGGGAAACAGACTGTGAACCTCGCTTTGACAGTACTCGAAATCACCGCCCCGGTGTTCCTGCCGGCCATGGCCGGTACACTTGGGTGAAACTCAGGCTCGAGTACCGCACGCAGTTTGTCACCCGGATGGCGATGACCCTGGCGGTGCCTGCCTGATCTTCACCGCACTGATGAAAGCGGAGCTGGACAAAGGGGGCGCCCGGGGCCTTTTTGCTGGCCGCCTTGGCAGGACATCCGGTGCTGGCCGGCAGAGGCGGAATTGCCTGCCGCACAGCGCATCTGGACCGTTGCACCTATCTGGTGCCTTTCATCCTCGGTAATACCGGCCATCTGGGCTCCCGCTGTCGATGTTTGCCTTCGGCGAGGCCGGATTGGACTATGCCGTTGTCATGCTTGCAGTTTCAGCCATCCTGTCCTCCACCCAAGGGAACTATTTGGTGGCGGGCCGCAATGCCGGCAGCAAAGCTATCCGGGAACCGATGGTTTGGGCAACGCTTCCGGGCGGGCTGGTCCTGTGGCAGGAGTTGGAAACACCGCGCTTCCTGACCAACGCGCCGGAATTGTCCGGGCAGAGAAATTTGAAGCCGATTCCAGCGCTTTGGCCGGTCTTGTGGCGGTCTCAACCCTGATATCAACTGCATTGCTGCCACTGCTGCAGACCCAGATTCTGTAATTGTGATTTCCTCACCTGCCGCAATCCGCTAAACTTGCCGCAAAATAACCCAAATCAAAAATGGGCAGAGGCAATGAGCAGAATAATCAGCGCCCTCGTTCTCCTCATGGCGGTTGCGTCTTGCGGAGGCGGGCACAATGCGCCGCCGCGCAATCTGGATAATGCGTGCAGCATCATTCAGCAGCGGCCCGAATACCTGAAAGCCTTCCGCGCGTCCCAGCGCCGCTGGGGTGTCCCGGTGCATGTGCAGATGGCAACGATCTATCACGAAAGCCGGTTCCGCGGCGATGCCCGCACGCCGCACCAGTACCTGCTGGGAGTGATCCCGGTCGGGCGGCAATCCAGCGCTTACGGCTACAGCCAGGCGCTGGACGGAACCTGGGATGATTACCGGCGCGATACCGGCCGGCGGCGGGCCAAGCGCGACCGGATCAGCGATGCGGCCGATTTCATGGGGTGGTACATGCGCAAGAGCCGCGAAAAGAACGGCATCCAGCTGTATGACGCGCGCAATCAATACCTCGCCTACCACGAGGGGCATTATGGCTACTCACGCGGCAGCTACCGGTCCAAACCTTGGCTGCAGCGTGTTGCCGGACAGGTCGAATCCCGCGCCCAGACTTATCAGGCTCAGCTCGCAACCTGCCGTAAGTTCCGCTGAGGTACCGAAGGGGCGTTCTTTGTGAAAGCCCCTCAGCTGTTGGGCCTAACACTGCGCCAAAGCGCATGTCGGGCCTGGACTAATGTTCCCTAACTGCTGAATTCAGGCGGAGCCGCACCGGGCGCCAGCCCGGTGCCGGGCCCAAGGCCGCCAGGCTGTTCCGGCAAGGCCGGTGCAGCCGCGGGCACGGGAGCCGCTGCTTCAGCGGGATCTGCCGCTGGTGGTGAACAGGCTGGAGGACAATTTTTGGCCGGTTTCCATTGCACCCAGAATCACGGTTGTCTGGCCGCCCGCACCGTCGTGAATGACCCATTTGCGCAGCTCTACCGGCGCGCCGGTGAACATCATTTCGATACTGCCATAGTCCGGGTGTTCCGGGTCCTGTGCCCGCACAATAGTAGAGGTGCCGTCAAAACTGTGCCCCACCACCATATTTGCACGCCCTAAATTCACGTTGCGGTCCAGGATGATCGACAGCGGTGTCCGTTTGAGCGGGTAGGTCTCGGGCGGCTGGTTGGATTTGGGATCGTGGATCACCACCGCCCCGCCGCCGGCAACCACGGTACCGCCGCCCTTGCCGTCATATTCAAACCGCATCCGGCCCGGGCGGTGCATGTAAAGCTTGCCCGTCGACAGGCTGCCGTCGTCATTGATCTGGGTGAAGGGGGAGGCGGCGGTGGAAATCCCGTTCAAATAACGGGAAATCTCATTGAGACTAAGCTGCTCAGCCGCCCAGGCGGCCGGTGCAGCAAGGGTCAGCGCAAAGGCGAGTGCAATCCGTTTCATGGCCTCAACATAGGCACGCTGCTGCAAAAGTGAAGATGCCGGAACCCTACGGATCCGGCATCGGCAAATTTTCGTCAGCTCATTGTTCGGGAACCAGAATTTCCCGCTTGCCCACGTGGTTGGCAGCCGACACGACGCCCTCGTCCTCCATCTGTTCAACCAGCCGCGCGGCTTTGTTATAGCCGATCGCCAATTTTCGCTGGATGTAGGAGGTGGAGCATTTGCGGTCCTTGACCACAATGGCAACTGCGGTGTCGTACAAAGCGTCCTCGGTATCGGTATTGCCGCCGGTGTTCAGTCCAAGAACCGCATCGATGTTATCAGCCTTGTCGTCAGCCGGACCATCCAGAACGCTGCCGACATAGTCCGGCGGGCCGAATTGCTTGAGGTGGTTGACCACTTCCTCGACCTCTTCGTCCGAACAGAACGGCCCATGGCAGCGAGTGATCTTGGCGCCGCCGGCCATGTACAGCATATCCCCCATACCCAAGAGCTGTTCAGCGCCCATTTCACCCAGAATGGTGCGGCTGTCGATCTTAGAGGTGACCTGGAAGGAAATCCGGGTCGGGAAGTTGGCCTTGATGGTGCCGGTGATCACGTCAACCGAGGGGCGCTGTGTCGCCATGATAAGATGGATGCCCGAAGCCCGCGCCATCTGCGCCAGACGCTGGATGCAGGCTTCGATCTCTTTGCCCGCGACCATCATCAGGTCTGCCATCTCGTCAACAATCACAACGATATAGGGCAGAACAACGGGTTGAAACTCTTCGGTCTCGAACACCGGCTCGCCGGTGTCGTCGTCGAAACCCGTCTGCACGGTTCGCGAGAACATCTCGCCCTTGGCCAGCGCTTCCTTAACGCGGCCATTGTAGCCGGCGATGTTGCGCACACCCATCTTGGACATCTTGCGGTAGCGGTCTTCCATCTCGCCCACCACCCACTTCAGCGCCACAACGGCCTTCTTCGGGTCGGTCACAACGGGCGAAAGCAGATGCGGGATACCGTCATAAACGGAAAGCTCCAGCATCTTGGGGTCGATCATGATCAGGCGGCATTCATCTGGCGTCAGCTTATACAGCAGCGACAGGATCATGGTGTTGATCGCCACCGACTTACCGGAACCCGTGGTGCCGGCAATCAGCAGGTGGGGCATTTTGGCGAGGTTGGCGACCATGGAATCGCCACCGATGTCTTTGCCCAATGCCAGCGGCAGCGCGTGGTTGCCGTCGCCGAAATCCCGCGACGACAGGATCTCGCGCAGGACCACCTTTTCGCGTTTCTCATTCGGCAGTTCGATACCGATCACCGTCCGGCCCGGCACGGTTGAGACCCGTGCCGAAAGCGCCGACATCGAGCGGGCGATGTCATCGGAAAGGCCAATCACCCGGGATGCCTTGAGGCCCGGTGCCGGTTCCAGCTCATACATGGTGACAACGGGACCGGGACGGACCGAGGTGATCTCTCCCTTGACGCCATAGTCATCCAGAACGGCCTCCAGCATCCGCGCATTTTCTTCCAGCGCTTCGTCGCTCAGGTGGTGACGCTCGACGCCGGTCGGGTTGGTCAGCAGGCTCAGCGGCGGCAACTCAAAATCGCTGCCGCTGGGATCGAACGCCAGATTGGGCTGCGCTTCGGCCTTGGCACGCGCCGAGGGCTGTACGGTTTTGCGTGCCGGCTGTTCGACCACTGCCTTGCGCGGCTCGGCCACGGGCAGATCAACGGTCAGACGCGGCCCCGGCGCCGGGCGCGGTTCAGGCGCGGAGGGAACTGGCGCAGGCGGTTCCGCAGCATCCGGCAGATCCTCGGACGGCACGTAGTCCGGAGCGATCATACTGTGATCCGAAGCGGCCTTTACAATCTCATCTTCGTCCCGCAGGCCAGCATCCGATGCTTCCGAACCAAAGGCGTCATCTGCGGAAGCCTGCCAGGCAACCGATGGATCTTCCGGCAGCGGCGGCATCGTTGCAAGCGCAGCGGTCAGCGGCGGCTCAGGTGGCAGCCCGTCCTGGTCCATGGCAGGGTTATAGATCAGCGGCGCGGGACGCTGGCCGCGGCCTTTGGTCAGCGGCAGGGCCGGATCCTGCTCCGGCGGCACATCTGCTGCCCGGCGAATACGCACGGCATTGGCGATTTTCTGGGAGATCCGGTCTTCGCCGCCCTCGCTATCAGCCGGAAATTCAGCCTCGTCCTCATCCTGCATGTCAGCCGCATAGGCACTGTCCGCCGCCGGCGCAGGTGCAACACGGCGGATCAGGCCGGGCACACGTGACAGCAGGCCGCCTTTGGCAGGCGCTTCCGGTTCTTCCTCCTGACTGTCTGCAATGTATGCGTCTTCCGTATAATCCTCGAACATCTCCGGCTCAGCCTCGGCAGCGTCATAGGCAGTTTCTTCCGCTTGTTCCGCCCGTGCTTTACGATAGGTCATTGCGGCCTGCAGCCCGCTGGACGCCCCGCGCCCCAGCAATGCGGCCACAGCGCCATAGCCCAGGATCAGGCCAATCATCACTTTGTGCAGGCCCTTCTTCACCTCGGGCCAGGTGAACCCAAGCACCGCACAGCCAAGCGC
Source organism: Leisingera sp. NJS204 (assembly GCF_004123675.1). Taxonomy (NCBI): domain Bacteria; kingdom Pseudomonadati; phylum Pseudomonadota; class Alphaproteobacteria; order Rhodobacterales; family Roseobacteraceae; genus Leisingera; species Leisingera sp. NJS204. The sequence continues at coordinate 3,861,942 of NZ_CP035417.1, forward strand.
CAGCATTCCCGCGGCACTCAGCAGCGACATGATTTTCACCATGAAATGCAGGCCCACGGGCAGCAGCGCCAGCAATGCGCCCAGGAAGGTGTAACCAACCATGCCGCCAAGGCCGAAGTCATAGTTCTGCTGCCAGGTGGAGCTGGCGTTCAGGGTTTCCATGTGCAGCGCCACCACCAGCAGCCACGGCACCGACAAAAGCAGCGGCCAGACCACCCGGTCCTCGCCCCGGTGCAGCACAAACCGCAGCCCCCAGGCTGACAGGAACAAAGGCACGGCCCAGCTGGCCTTGCCGAATAAGGTAATCAGGATGAAAGAGACAGAAGCGCCGGGACGGCCCAGCCAGTTCTGCACTGGCGCGTCCGTAGACACGGTCCAGTTCGGGTCGTCCGGCGTATACGACCCCAGCATGGCGGCAACCATCAGCCCCACGAGGATCAATGCAATCCCGATTAATTCCTTGCCGCGCTTTTCAATAGCCGCCTGCATATTGCTGTCGAGCAGCGGATCGCGGCTGCGGGTTTGAAATGCCATGCCTACCTCAGTTCCGTTTCTTTTGCCCGTGCCCGCTGTTACCCGCAAGGTCACGAACCTGTCCGTTTATTAGTCTTGGCTGCGCGGCCCCAAGCCAGGGGCCGCGCAGCAGAATTTCAGTACAGGCAGCCGCGCAGCGTGGTTAGCGCCGCGCGGGTGTCCTCGGCGGGGGCGACCAGCGCCACCCGGATATATCTCTCGCCCGGGTTCTGTCCCGGCGCGCCTTGCGCCAGGTAGGCGCCGGGCAGCACCCGCACGCCGGTCTCCTGCCACAGCTTCAGTGCAGCCTGCTCGCCATTTTCCACCGGAAGCCAAAGGAAGAAGCCCGCTTCGGGCGCCATGTATCCGTTGAGGCCGGCAAAGACCTCATCGGCTATTGTGTATTTCTCCTGATAAAGCGCGCGGTTCTCCGCTACATGCGCCTCATCCGCCCAGACCCTGGCCGCGGCCGCCTGCAACGGGGCCGGCAGCGGGGCGCCGGAATAGGCGCGCAGCTGTTTGACCCGTTTGATGGTCTCGGGACCGCCAGCAATCAGACCAGAGCGCAGCCCCGGAAGGTTTGAACGTTTCGACAGGGAATTGAACAAGACCACACGCTCAGGATCAGCGCCCAGCTCCTGGGCGACGGTCAATGCGCCAACGGGGGCCTCATCGCGGTAAATCTCGGAATAGCATTCATCTGCGAAGATGCGGAAATCGTATTTCTCTGCCAGCTGGATCAGCCGGGTCCAATAACCGCGCGACGCGACAGCGCCCTGGGGATTGGCGGGCGAGCATATATAGGCCGCAGCGGTACGGTTCAGCACATCTTCGGGCAGGTTCCCGTAGTCCGGCAGATGGCCGGTGGCCGTTGTTGCGGGAACGAAAACCGGCTCTGCCGCAACCGAAATCGTGGCCACCATATAGACCTGATAGAAGGGGTTCGGGATCAGCACCACCGGCTTTTGCCCGTTCTTCTGCTCAGGGCACAGCGCCATGGCGGCATTGTACAGCCCTTCGCGGGTGCCGTTCAGTGCCATGACTTGCGTTTCAGGGTCGGCGGTTACGCCGTAACGGCGGGCAATCCAACCCGCGATGGCACCGCGCAATTCGGGCGTGCCATCATTGTTAGGATACTGGTTAAACCCGGCGGCGTTTTCAGTGATGACATCGGTGACCCAGGCCGGAAACGCATGTTTCGGCTCGCCAATGGTCATATGCACCACATCCCCGCCAGGAGTGTGATGGTCCAACAGCGCCCGCAGGCGCGGAAACGCATAGGCTGGCAGGTTTGAAAACCGCTCAGGAAAATCCATATCTAATGCCTCGGTCACGGGATCATTGGCGCCCCGTTTGCGCCTCAGGTTACAGGTGGCGGACCGGTGCGTCCACCCGGTGAGTGGCCCGCTGGGCCGAATGTGGCTTTCAGGCCAAGGCCATTTCAATCGCGGCACCGGTGCGCAGCAAGGCTTCCTCGCAATCCGGCTGGCCGAGCACCTGAAGGCCGCAGCTTGGTGTGCCGGTGGGCAGCGAAAGCGCGCACAGCCCCATCAGGTTTCCGATCCGCGTATTGCGCAGTGCCAGCAGGTTGGACTGCACATAATAGTCATGATCGCTTTGCAGCCGTTGCAGGTTCGGCGGCAAAATTGGCGAAACGGGGCTGAGCACCGCATCAAACCCGGCTGCCGCTTGATCCCAGGCCATACGGCATTGCTCCAGCTTAGCCCAGGCCGCGACATAATCCGGTCCGCTGAACTGCGCACCGGTGCGGAAGCGTTCAAGGATTTCCGCATACATCAGATACGGCGTTGCCTCGATCACGTCTTTCCACAAGCCGTAGGCTTCAGTGGTGTAGAGAATCGGGCTCAGCGCCATGGCCTCTTCCAGCTCTGGAACTTCCAGCGGCACGATTCTTGCGCCGGCGTCTTTCAGGCGCTGCAGCGTATCACGATGGGCGGCAAAAACCTTTGGGTCCAAGTCGTTTTGCGCCACATTCTGCAAATCGGCAAACCGGCACCCTTTCAGCGACCCGGGATTGCGCAGATCCGGTCCCGCCGTTCCCTCCAGCAGCCCTAACAGAAGCCCGGCATCCTCCACCGAGCGGGCCAGCGGACCGATAGTATCGAATTTCAGGCACAGCGGCACAACACCTTCCAGAGTAATCCGGCCTGAGGTGGTTTTGAGCCCTACCAGATCATTCCAGGCAGACGGAATACGGACCGAACCGCCCGTATCAGAGCCGATTCCGGCTGCGGCCAAACCAAAGGCAACCGACGCAGCCGCCCCGGAGGACGATCCGCCTGGCGCGGCCGACTGATCATTGACGCAAGGCGGTGTTTCCTTGATCGGGTTGAAGCCAAGGCCAGAGAACGCCAGTTCGCTCATATGGGTTTTGCCCAGGCAGACCGCCCCCAAAAGTGTTGCGTTGCGCAGAACCGCTGCATCCTGTTCCGGCACCCGGCCCTTCAGCAGATCCGAACCGGATTCGGTTGCGGTGCCTGCGCTGTCAAACAGATCCTTCCAACTGACCGGCACCCCGTCCAGCAGCGACCGGCGCAGGCCCAGATCCGCACGTTCTTGCGCAGCCCCGGCTTCAGCCAGGGCGCGATCATGGGTCACTTGGGTATAGATCCGGTCCTTCAGCGGATGGGCATCTATGGCGTTCAGATAACAGCGGGTCAGCGCCGCCGGACCGATTTCACCCGCCTCAATCCCCCGCCCCAAAGCGGCGGCGGTCATTGTCAGCCAATCTTGCATCAGCCCGTCTCCCCAAATGCAGTTGATGCAAACGGTAGCGGCAGTAAGACACAGGCACAATCCCGCGCTTCCCGGATGGACAATCCCGCCAGCAGGCGCATATTGCGGGGCATGAAAAATGCCTCTGATATCCTGATCGTGGGCGGCGGGCTGAACGGCCCCGCGCTGGCCCTGGCCCTCGCGCAGACCGGCCACAGCATCACTGTGGTCGACGCGCTGACCCCTGACAAGCTTGCTGATGAAGGCTTTGACGGACGCGGTTACGCGCTGGCGCTGGCCTCGCAGCGGCTGCTGCAGCAGACCGGCGTCTGGCAGCATGTCGGAGACAACGCGCAAGCAATGCTGGAGATCAAGGTGACAGACGGTCATGCGGGCCATGGTCCGTCACCGTTTTTCATCCATTTCGACCATGCCGAGCTGGAAGAAGGCCCGATGGGCTATATGGTTGAGGACCGTTTCCTGCGCCGGGCCTTTTTGCAGGCGATGGAGGACGCGCCGGGCATCACCCTGGTGTCCGGGCGCACCGTGGTTGCACAAGCACCGGACCAAAGCGGTGTCACTGTCACCCTGGACGATGGCGGCGAGCTGCGCGGTCAGGTTCTGGTCGGCTCGGACGGGCGCCGCAGCGGCACTGCGCAACGGGCGGGCATCAAGCGCACCGGCTGGGACTATGGCCAGACCGCCCTGGTCTGCGCCATTGACCACGAAAAACCACATCACGGCATCGCGCATCAGTTTTTCATGCCGCCCGGGCCGCTGGCGATCCTGCCGCTGCCGGGCAACCGCTCCTCCATCGTGTGGAGCGAGCGGACGGAGACCGCCAAGGCCATCCACGCGTTGAGTGACGCCGAGTACATTCAGGCGCTGCGGCCGCGCTTTGGGGATTTCCTCGGCGAGATTTCCCTGGCAGGCAAACGCTTTACTTACCCGCTGAACCTGACCATCGCCAACAGCTTTATCGGCGACCGCATGGCGCTGGTGGGGGATGCGGCGCATGGGATGCACCCGATTGCAGGTCAAGGGCTGAATGCAGGCCTGCGCGATGTCGGCGCTCTGGCGGAAGTCATCACCGAAGCCTCACGGCGGGGCGAAGATATCGGTTCATCCCTGGTGATGGAGCGCTACCAGCAATGGCGCCGCTTCGACACTGCCTCGCTGGCTGCAGCCACGGATATTTTCAACCGGCTTTTTTCCAATGATAACCCGCTGCTGCGTCTGGGGCGGGACATCGGAATGGGATTGGCAGGAGCGGTCCCCGGCCTGCGCCGCAATTTCGTGCGTGAGGCAGCAGGCCTGACCGGAGACTTACCCAAGCTTTTAACAGGGCAAGCTATCTAAGGCTTGGGCGCTGTCTTTGTGCCGCGTCAGTCCAGCGCGCGCGCCTCGTCCACCAGCATCACCGGGATGCCATTGCGGATCGGAAAGGCAAGGTTGGCAGCACGCGAAATCAGTTCTTGCGCCTGGGCATCATATTCCAGCACCGCCTGGGTCAGCGGGCAGACGAGCGCTTCCAGCATCCGGCGGTCAAAGGCAGGCGCCTGTGTCTCGGTCATTGCAGGGTTTCCTCCTGAGTGCCGCCGCGCAGGGCGAATTCAATCAAAGTGACAAGCGTTTCCCGCCTTGTGGCAAGGCAGGGCGCTTCGAGCAAGGCCTGTTTCTCTTCAGTGTCGAATTCCAAGAGCATGGCAAGGGAATTGATCAGCAGCTCGTCATCCGCGTCTTTCAGGGCTTCCCAATCGGTTGACAGGCTCCGGGCGGAAAAGAACCGCTCAAGCAGATCCAGGAACGACGGCCGGTCAAGGGTATCATCCGCCTCGGAGCGGCCAAGGTCCCGGTCAAATCCCGTCCAGCTGACATCACAACGCTGATAGGGGGTAAATCCATTGGCTTCGCGGGTAATACGGAACCGGGACACGCCTGAAAGCGTGACCAGGTATCTGCCGTCTTCTGTTTCGGAAAACTGTGTGACGCGCCCGGCGCAACCAATCGCGTGCAGCTCCTCCCCGGTTCCGTGCGGACCCGGGCAGGGCTGCACCATGCCTATCAGACGCTGCCGCGTCTTAAGCGTATCTTCGAGCATCTGCAGGTAGCGCGGCTCGAAAATGTGCAACGGCAAACGCGACCGGGGCAGCAAAAGCGCCCCGGGCAATGGGAACACGGCAATCGTGTCCGGCAGATCAGCAGGCTGGATCATGGGACAGAGTGTAGTGCTGCCCCGGTCTTAGGCAAATATCATTGAGCTAAGTTTCCGGCGCCCGTTGAGAACCACCGGGTCGTTGGGTTTCAGCGCATCAAAGATGGTGAACAGCTGTACCTTGGCAGCACCCTCGTTCCACTCGCGGTCACGGCGGAAAAGCTCCAGCAATTCGTCTACTGCGGCTTCTGCATCTCCAGCCGCATGCAGCGCCTGCGCCAGGTCGAAACGTGCCTGCAGGTCCTCCGGACTGGCGTCCACCGCAGCCCGCAATTCCCCCACCGGGCCAGCATTCTCGGCCTGCCGCGCCAGGGCGATCTGCGCATGCGCGGCTTCTATCTCAGCTGCATCCGCAATCTCGGCGGGTGCGCCATTCAAAACGGCCTCCGCCTGATCCAGATCGCCAAGCGCAATATGCGCGCGTGCCAATCCGCCATAAGCCGCGGCGTTCTTGTCATCTTCGCCCAGGATGGCAGCAAAAGTCTGCGCTGCATCCGCCACGGCACCCTCAGTCAGCATCAGTTCGGCTGCCTCCAGCGCCTCGCCCAGACCGCCGTCGGCTGACCCGCCCCCTGCCTCGATGGCCTTGTTCACAAAGGCTTCGATCTCGGATGCCGGCAGTGCACCCTGGAACATGTCCACCGGACGTCCCTCAACAAAGGCGACCACAGTGGGGATCGACTGCAGCGGCAGCCCCTGCTGCGCCAGTGCCTGCGCCAGGCGCTGGTTTTCATCGACGTTGATCTTGGCCATGGTGGCGGCGCCCTTGGCCTTGGTGACAGCCGCCTCCAGCATCGGGCCCAAGGTTTTGCACGGGCCGCACCAAGGCGCCCAGAAGTCCACGATCACCGGCGCCTGCATCGACGCTTCGACAACGTCCTGCATGAAAGTGGCTTCGGTCACGTCTTTGATCAGATCACCCGCCGGTGCGGTGCTGCCAAGAATTTCGGTCATCAGATTGTTCTCCGCTTGGAACTTGCCCCCTATATGGAATCCCAAGCGCCGGAAACCAAGAGAGGAGTTTGCCGATGGCCAGCCGCAGGTTCGATCTCTTTGCGTTATCTGAAAAGATAATGCGCATGGATGACGCCGCTTGGGCGCGGCACGCCAACCCATGGAGCGTCGTGAGCCGGATGACGGTTCTGCCGCTGATGACACTCGCCGTATGGTCGCGGGTGTGGCTGGGCTGGGCTGCGGTCCTGCCCATTGCGCTGGTGCTGGTGTGGACCTGGTGGAACCCGCGCGCCTTTGGGCTGCCTGCCAGCACCGGCACCTGGGCGTCCCGCGGCACATTTGGTGAGCGGGTGCTCCTGAACCGGGCGCAGGTTCCCATACCGCGCCATCACCTGGGCTGGGCAAAGGGTTTGGTTTGGGCGTCGGGCATTGGAGCGATCCCCTGGATCTACGGTCTTTGGATCCTGGATCCTGGTTTCATCCTTGGCGGTCTGACGCTGATGATTGGCGGCAAGCTGTGGTTTGTGGACCGGATGGTCTGGCTCTACCAGGACATGCAGGACAGGCACCCCGAATACGCCCGCTGGCTGCTTTGAGCGGTAGTGCTCCCGCCCCCGTCAGCGGGCCCTGGCTACGCCAGAACCCTTACGGCGTTGGGCCGGGCGCCGCGCTGACGCGCGGCGGAACCGCACTGCGCGGCAGCGCAGTGCCATGCCCAACGGAGAAGAAACATCCTGCGGATGTTGCGGATCAGGCGGGAGCACTCCGCCTGCCGTCACAGATCAAAGGTTGCAAATACCGGCGCATGGTCGCTGGGCTTCTCCCAGCCGCGGGCATCCCGCAGGATCCGGCTGGAATGGGCCGCGTTTTTAATGTCCGGCGTCGCCCAGACGTGGTCGAGACGGCGCCCTTTGTCGGCGGCATCCCAATCCTTGGCCCGGTAGCTCCACCAGCTGTACAGGCGGCCGTCAGGGATATCGTTCCGGGTCACATCGGACCATCCGCCCGCGTCCATCACGTCTGCGAAATGCTCCACCTCAATGGGCGTATGGCTGACAACCTTCAACAGCTTTTTGTGGTCCCAGACATCATCCTCGCGCGGGGCGATATTAAGATCCCCGACCAGGATGGATTTTTCCGGTTTATCGGCCTGGAACCAGTCGCGCATCTCCGTGAGGTAATCGAGCTTCTGGCCGAATTTCTCGTTCTTTTCCCGGTCCGGCACATCGCCGCCCGCCGGGACATAGAAGTTGTGGATCACCACCCCGTTTTCCAGCCGTCCGGCCACATGGCGGGCATGGCCAAGGCTGGCAAAATCCTGATCCCCTGCATCCTCAATCGGCAAGCGCGACAGGATCGCCACCCCGTTGTAGCCTTTCTGGCCGCGCGCAACCATGTGGCTGTAGCCCAGGGCTGCAAAGCCTTCCAACGGAATCTTGTCCACCGGGCTTTTGCACTCTTGCAGGCAAAGCACATCCGGCCCCTCCTCCTGCAACAGTTTCTGCACAATCGGTTCGCGCAGGCGGACCGAGTTGATATTCCAGGTGGCAAGAGTAAATGGCATCGCGCGCCTCATCGTGAAATCCGGGTTCCGGCGCGATACTGCCTGTCCGGGCCTGGAAGGGCCAGAGATGAAATGGCCCGTGTGTGTAAACAATACAGACAAAAAAAGGCCGGGCATCACGCCCGGCCAAGTCCAACAGGGAGGTGCATACCGTGACCCGGATATGCGCGGGATAGGGTCAGTTTTAAAGGTGAACCTCAGGTTCTTCTTTGATCTGGCTCAACGCCGATTACATCACGCGACCAGCCGGTAACCGCCGGATTCCGTCACCAACAGGCGTGCATTCGACGGATCGGGCTCAATTTTCTGCCGCAGCCGGTAAATATGGGTTTCCAGCGTATGCGTGGTCACGCCTGCATTGTATCCCCACACCTCATGCAGCAGAACATCCCGCGGCACCACACCATCGCTGGAGCGATAGAGAAACTTGAGGATGTTGGTTTCCTTCTCGGTCAACCGGATCTTACGTTCATCTTCCGCGATCAAAAGCTTCATCGACGGTTTAAAGGTATAAGGGCCAAGCGCAAATACCGCATCCTCGGATTGTTCATGCTGACGCAGCTGCGCCCGAATCCGGGCCAGCAGCACCGGGAACTTGAAGGGTTTAGAGACATAGTCATTGGCGCCGGCATCCAGACCCAGAATAGTGTCGGCATCGCTGTCGTGGCCTGTCAGCATCAAGACTGGAGCCTTCACTCCCTGCTTGCGCAGCAGGCGGCACAGTTCGCGCCCGTCCGTATCCGGCAAGCCCACGTCCAGAATAATCAGATCATAGAGGGCCTCCTTGGCGCGCTCCATCGCGCCTTGACCGTTCTCTGCCTCGAATACATCGAAGTCCTCGGTCATCACCAGCTGCTCGCTCAAGGCCTCTCGCAGGTCTTCATCATCATCAACCAGCAGAATTTTTTTCAGTTGCGCCATCGGCTCGCCCTCCTGTTCACATGACAACACATGCGCATCCCTTGCGCCCTCGGCAAGATTTGCTGCAATACTCTCACGCCGACGTGTCCATGGCAGGGAAAATGTTTCACATCCGTTGCATTTGGGCGTAAAGACAGCGAGCCTTTGTTACAAAATAACACCGGAATCCCCGTATGAGCCTGATGCCCACTATAATCGAACTGCTGGCCCGTGCCCGGGTCGATCTGCGCATGGGCCTGCCGGTGGTATTGAGTGATGGAAAGAGTGCCGCGCTGGCAATTGCCGTGGAATCGCTGACAGAAACACGTCTGGCAGACATGCGTGCCTTGGGCGCTCCGACATTGGCCTTGACGGCCCGGCGGGCGGAAACCCTGAAGGCCCGGGTGTATGACGCGGACACCGCCCGCATTATTGTTCCCGGTACTGAGGGGCTGAAGTGGATCCAGTCGCTGGCCGACCCGGCGGATGATCTGAACACACCGATGAAGGGTCCATTTTCCAGCCAGCGCGGTGGCAGCGCAGACCTGCACCGGCTGGCAATTGCACTGGTGAAATCCGCGCGCCTGCTGCCAGCTGCTGCTCTTGTGCCTATCAGCGATCCGTCCGGGTTTGCCGCGGCACACGGCCTTACCAGCATTTCTCGTGCAGCTGCAGAACCGCTGCTGAGCCAAAGCTCCCCTCTGCACCCGGTCGCAGCTGCCCGCCTGCCAATGAATGCCGCCGAAGCCGGCAGGCTTCACATCTTCCGCCCTGAGGATGGCGCCGAGGAGCATTATGCTGTGGAAATCGGCCGCCCCGACAGATCCAAACCGGTTCTGGCCCGGCTGCATTCGGCCTGCTTCACCGGCGACGTGCTGGGCTCGCTGAAATGCGATTGCGGCCCGCAGCTGCAGGGCGCACTGGCACAGATGGGCGCGGAAGGTGCTGGTGTCCTTCTGTACCTGAATCAGGAGGGCCGCGGGATCGGCCTTGCCAACAAAATGCGGGCCTATTCACTGCAGGACCAGGGCTTTGATACGGTGGAGGCCAATCACCGTCTGGGGTTTGAGGATGACGAGCGCGACTTCCGCCTAGGCGCCTCTATTTTGCAAGAATTGGGTTTCTCCCAAGTGCGGCTGCTGACCAACAACCCGAACAAGATTGCGATGATGCAAAAGACCGGCGTGCATGTGGCGGAACGGGTGGCGCTGAAAGTGGGTGAAAATGCCCACAACCAGCATTACCTGGCGACCAAGGCCCGGAAATCCGGGCATATGCTGTGACATCACCCGCCGATCTGGTCCTGACCCCCCGCGGCGTGCGGTTTCTGGGTCGGGTGCTGCCGTGCACAATCGGCAAAGGCGGGCTGTCCCGGAACAAACGCGAAGGGGATGGCGCGACTCCCATTGGCGTGCATCGCATTGCAGGCATGTATTACCGCCCCGACAGGCTGTACCGCCCTGCCTCCTGGGCCAAGCCTATTGGTCCGCGGGACCTATGGTCGGATGATTCAGGAGATGCAAATTACAACCACCATGTGCGGGCGCCTTATCCGTTCAGTCACGAACGACTGCGGCGCAGCGATCCGCTCTATGATCTGGTTTTGATCACCGATTGGAACTGGCCAACCGCAATTCCGGGAAGCGGTTCCGCAATCTTCCTTCATCAATGGCGCGGCCCTGGATACCCCACTGAAGGCTGCATCGCTTTCTCGCGCGCGGATCTCCATTGGCTTGCTGACCGGGTTCAGCCTGGATCCCGGGTTATCGTCCCGCCTCTGGCACGCACCTGACGCAACCAAGACTTTTCAAAAAGTCTTGGCAAAAGTTTTGCCTAAAACTTTTGTGCCTCAATAGGTGCGGGCGCCGAAAATGGCAGAACCGACGCGAACATGGGTGGCGCCAAGGGCTATGGCTTTCTCGAAATCGCCGCTCATTCCCATCGACAAGCCATTCAACCCGTTGCGCTCAGCAATCTTTGCCAGCAGCGCGAAATGCAAGCTAGCCTCTTCTTCCACCGGCGGGATGCACATCAGCCCCTTTAGAGGCAGATCAAGCTGGCGGCACTCTGCGATGAAAGCATCTGCATCGGACGGCAACACGCCTGCTTTTTGCTCCTCCTCGCCGGTATTCACTTGAATGAACAATTCGGGGCATTTGCCCAACTCCTGCGCCAGCCTGGCCAGCGTATTGGCCAGTTTGGGCCGGTCGACTGAGTGGATGCTCTCAAACAGCTCCATCGCCTGGCGGGTTTTGTTGGTCTGCAGCGGGCCGATCAAATGCAAATCGATACCGTCAAATTGCTCGACGAACCCGGGCCATTTTCCAGCCGCTTCCTGCACCTTGTTTTCACCGAAACAGCGATGGCCTTCCTGCAGCACCGCCTCGACCCGCTCGTCCGGCTGCACTTTGGAAACCGCAATCAGCTGCACACTGCCCGGCATACGGCCGGCCTGCTTCTCAGCTTTGGCAACTCGGGATCTGATCTCTTCAAGCGGCATGGGTTTGGCCTCGTAGCTGTTTAGCCGCAAAAAACACTGTTTGCCCGCAAATGTTAAGCCACAAAAGGAAAGGGCGGGCTCCCGAAGGAACCCGCCCCGAATTCACGCTAGGCGTGCTTCAGCTTAGAAGCTGAAGTACAGACCTGCCTGAACAGTGGTGAAGTCGGAGGACGATTCAACCGCACCCGCTTCGAACGACACGCCGCCGCCCAGATCGTAGGAGTAGTTGATGCCGAAGGCGGTGCCGTCGGTGCCGTTAACACCGGTGCCCGCCGGGTTGTCTTCGCTGCTCACGAAGGCAACCAGAGTGGAGGCTGCGCCCAGCTCAACGTTGCCGGCCAGGGTGATTTTGTCGACGTCTTGTGCAACGCCGCCAACAGTCACTGCGTCCATGTTGTTGCCGTATGCAAGGCGAACACCGAACTGACCCAGGTCACCTGCAACGGTGAAGACCAGTTTGTCTTCGGTTGCGACGTTGGAGTCCTGGTAGCCCAGAGCGGCAGTCCAGTCACCGAAGGTGTAGGCAACATGCACAGCAGTACGCTCGGTGCCGTTTGCGGAACCGGCAACGGTGCCGCCGTTTGCCTGGGAGTAGGACAGGTGACCCGAGAAACCGCCAGCGGAGTACAGAGCTTCGATGCCGTTACGGCCGGCTGCTGCGGAGGTGTAGGTGTCCCAGTCAAAGCCGTTGCCCGCAACGTTGGTCACCAGCGAGTTAAAGCCGGCGCCGTCGATGCCGATACCAACCGAACGGGTTTCCAGGTAGAAGCCCGGCATGTTGTCGATCGCGCCCCAGATGTTGCCAACGTTCACACGCAGGCCGCCGTATGCGACGTGGAACTGTGCGCCGTTGAACGCGCCGGTGCCGGGTGTGCCATCACGGTTTTCGAACTGGGCACGAGCACGTGCGCCAACGGTCACGCCGCCATCGGTTTCGGTCGACGCGTCGAAGGTGAAGCGCAGACGGCTGGTGATGTTGGTCTCGGAACGGCCAACAACGGTTTTGTTGGCTTCGTTGTAGTCCAGACCAAAACGGCCATAGCCGGAGATTTTGACTTCGGCCGCGGCCATGCCTGCGGTGGCGATCAGCGCGGTGGTCGCGAAGAGAACCTTTTTCATGTTTTTCCCTCGGTTTTCTAATCTTAAGCCCAAACCGGGGAATCCGGCGTGGGTATGCCAAGGGGTTTCGCTCTTTCGCCCCCGTTTTGGCAAGTCTTGGGAAAGTCGGGCGAAACGATGCGGTCCGGGATGGTGCAGCTATGCCACAGTCTGCCTCGCTACTGCACCGGATGGACGCAAGCACACAGGTTTGCATGCTGCTGCACCATCGGCCGATCACTCCGGAGGCGTATCGCACGACGGGAGGACCTTCTATATAGGGCAAAGCACTTGCTCCGCCCGCGCCGCTTGCGCTAGGTGTTCGCCCAGAAATTGGCTCTGGGAGCGGTTATGATCAGAACAAAGACTCTGCAGGCAACTTTGGCCGGCGCAATATGCCTCAGTCTTGCTGCATGCGGCGGCAACAAGGACCGCAGCCAGGATGGCACCCTGCTGGGCAAGGACCGGTTGGCGGTTGATGAAATCGGGGCACAAAGCAATCCATCCTCTATCTGGGATGTGTTCCGCGGCCAGCCGGACCAGAACGTGCAGGTCAACCGCTACCTGTGGGCGGCCAGCCTGGACGTGCTGAACTTCCTGCCGGTGCAATCGGTTGATCCCTTCACCGGTGTTATCATCACGGGCTATGGCACCCCGCCTGGCGGCGGCCGCACCTACCGGGCCACCGTTCACATAAAGGATCCGGCCCTGGACGCGCGTTCCTTGAACGTTGCGCTGCAATCCAAGGGCGGCCCCGTCAGCGCCAGCACGTCCCGCGCAGTTGAGGACGCGATTCTTTCCCGCGCACGGCAGCTGCGGATCGCGGATAAAAAACTCTGACCCGCTGCGCTCTGGAAACACCAGCCAAACCCCATTATCAGAAGCGCCGGGCCACTTGCCCGGCGTTTTCATGCAAAGGACCGCTCTGATGTCGCGTTACTCCGCCACGGAAATCGAAGCTAAATGGCAGGAAGCTTGGGACAAGGCCGGGATATTTCAGGCCAAGCGCACCGGCGGCAAGCCGAAGTATTATGTGCTGGAAATGTTCCCCTACCCATCGGGCAAGCTGCACATGGGCCATGTGCGCAACTACACGATGGGCGATGTGATCGCACGCTACAAGCTGTCCACCGGCCATAATGTGCTGCATCCGATGGGGTTTGACGCCTTCGGCATGCCTGCGGAGAACGCCGCAATGGCCTCGGGCGGGCACCCCAAGGACTGGACCTACTCCAATATCGACACGATGGTCGAGCAGATGAAGCCGCTGGGGCTGTCGCTGGACTGGAGCCGCATGTTCGCCACCTGTGATCCGGAGTATTACGGCCAGCAGCAAGCGCTGTTCCTTGATTTCCTGGACAAGGGCCTGGTCTACCGCAAGAACGCCGTAGTGAATTGGGACCCCATCGACATGACCGTGCTGGCCAACGAGCAGGTCGAAAACGGCCGCGGCTGGCGCTCCGGTGCGCTGGTGGAGCGGCGCGAGCTGACGCAGTGGTTCTTCAAGATCTCCGATTTCTCCGAAGAGCTGCTGTCGGCGCTGGATGGCTTGGAGAACTGGCCGGCCAAAGTCCGCCTGATGCAGGAAAACTGGATCGGCAAGTCGCGCGGCCTTCAGTTTTCGTTTGAACGCACCGACGGCGCAGAGCCGATTGAAGTCTACACCACCCGCCCGGATACGCTGATGGGCGCGTCTTTTGTCGGCATCTCGCCCGATCATCCGATTGCCAAGGCGCTGGAAGCCGAATCGGAAGAGGTTGCAGCGTTTGTCGCCGAGTGCCGCAAGGGCGGCACCACCGAGGAAGCCATCGAGACCGCCGAGAAGCTGGGTTATGACACCGGTATCCGGGTAAAGCACCCGCTGAACCCGGACTGGGAGCTGCCGGTCTGGATCGCCAATTTCATCCTGATGGATTACGGCACAGGCGCGATTTTTGCCTGCCCGGCGCATGACCAGCGCGACCTGGACTTCTGCCGCAAGTATGACCTGCCGGTCACCAACGCCTTCTTTGCACCGGATCAGGACGCGCCAGTCGCGGCCGAGGCTCTGGTGCCGCCGAAGTCCGAAAAAGTCCGCTGGGTCAATCACTTCGCCGGGCTGACCGAGGCGACCGGCGAAGAAGCGGTCAACGCCACCGTTGACTTCGCGGAAAAAGCCGGCTGGGGCCAGGGTGTCACCAAATACCGCCTGCGCGACTGGGGGCTGAGCCGCCAGCGCTACTGGGGCTGCCCGATCCCTGTCGTCCATTGCGAAGACTGCGGCGTGGTGCCGGAGAAGAAAGAGAACCTGCCGATCGCCCTGCCCTATGACGAAGACGGCAAACCCATCGACTTTTCCGTGCCGGGCAACCCGCTGGACCGTCATCCGACATGGCGCAACTGCGAATGCCCGTCCTGCGGCAAGCCTGCGCAGCGCGAAACCGACACCATGGACACTTTCGTCGATTCGTCCTGGTATTTCTCCCGCTTCACCGCGCCGCGCGCCGAAACGCCCACCGATCTGGCCGAGGCCGAATACTGGATGAACGTCGACCAGTACATCGGCGGCATTGAGCACGCGATTCTGCACCTGCTGTACTCGCGCTTCTTTGCCCGCGCGATGCAGATCTGCGGCCACCTGCCAGAGAAATCCGCAGAACCCTTTGACGCGCTGTTCACCCAGGGCATGGTGACCCACGCGATCTACAAGACCACCGGCGGCAATCACCGCCCGGTTTACCACTACCCCGAGGAAGTGGAGCTGCGCGAAGGCAAGGGCTTCCTGAAGGACGGCACCGAGGTAGAAATTATCCCCTCTGCCAAGATGTCCAAGTCAAAGAACAACGTGGTGGACCCGCTGCACATCATCTCATCCTTCGGCGCCGACACCGCACGTTGGTTCGTGCTGTCCGATTCGCCGCCCGAACGCGATGTGGAATGGACCGCCGCCGGGGCCGAGGCTTCCTATAAACACCTGAACCGGGTCTGGAACCTGTGCGACCGGATCGGCGAAATGGACCCGGATGCGGCGGGTGAAGGCGACGAAGCGTTGCTGCGCGAGACACATAAATGCATCCGCGACGTGACCCTGGGTGTCGATTCCTTTGGCTTTAATGCGGCAATTGCAAAGCTTTATGCCTTTACCAACACGCTTGCCAAATCCAAGGCCAGCGCATCGGTCCAGAAGCAGGCGATCATGACGTTGGCACAGCTGATGGCGCCGATGACCCCGCATCTGGCTGAAGACATCTGGAACCATCAGGGCGGCAAAGGCTTGTGCGCCACCGCGCCCTGGCCGGTTGCGGATGAGGCCATGCTGGTTGAGGACACGGTCACCCTTCCGATCCAGATCAACGGCAAGCGCCGCGGTGAAATCGAAGTCGCCAAAGATCTGGACAAGGCAGAGGTTGAAAAACGCGCCCTGGCACACGAAGCTGTGCAAAAGGCGCTGAATGGCGGCGCGCCGAAAAAGGTGATCGTGGTGCCGGGCCGGATTGTGAATGTCGTTGCTTAACCGCAGAACCCTGTTGCTGGCCCTGCCCCTGGTGGCAGCGGCCTGCGGCTTTACCCCGGTGTACGCCCCTGGCGGCACCGGCTCCGCTCTGTATGGGCAGATCGAGGTTCAGGCGCCGGAGGAGATCAAGGGCGCCACCGGCACCGACGCCTACTTCCTGGTGCAGAATCTGGAGCAGCGCCTGGGCCGCGGTGGCAGTGCTGCCTACAAGCTGGACCTGACGCTCAGCACCCAGGAAGAAGGCCAGGCAATCACCGCGGGCAATGAGATCACCCGCTATTCGGTGATCGGCAGTGCTGGCTTTTCTCTGACCCGCTTGTCGGATGGCAAGGTGACCTCCAGCGGCACCGTGCAGAACTTTACCGGCTACTCCGCAACCGGCTCTACCGTGGAGACGCTGGCAGGTGAACGTGACGCGCATGAGCGGCTGATGGTCATTCTGGCCGATCAGATCACCGCACAGATTCTGGCAACCGCGGATCTCTCCGCGCCGGTGGAATGAAGCTCTCTCCGCGCGAAGCGGATGGCTATTTCGCCAAACCTGATCCGGGCAAGACCGGCATCCTGATCTATGGCGCCGACGCCATGCGCGTGTCGCTTAAGCGGCAGCAGGTGCTGGCGTCCCTGCTTGGCCCCGGTGCCGAAGAAGAAATGCGCCTGACCCGCCTGCCCGGCAGCGACCTGCGCAAGGATCCAGCACAGTTGCTGGATGCCGTGAAGGCGGTGGGGTTCTTTCCCGGTGTCCGGGCGGTTTTTGTC
Source organism: Leisingera sp. NJS204 (assembly GCF_004123675.1). NCBI lineage: Bacteria > Pseudomonadati > Pseudomonadota > Alphaproteobacteria > Rhodobacterales > Roseobacteraceae > Leisingera > Leisingera sp. NJS204. Next base: position 3,878,674 of record NZ_CP035417.1, read on the forward strand.
GAAGGCGCCAATGACACCGCCACGCCTGCCATTGCGACAGCGCTGGAAGACTGGCAGCCGGGGGATGCGCAGATTGTAGTCACAGCCGGGCAGCTCAAGGCCGCCTCGAAGCTGCGGAAGGCGTTTGAAGGCCACCGAAATGCCTATTCGGTGGGAATCTACGACGACCCGCCCTCGCGCGCCGAGATCGAACGGATCCTGGGGGAGGCTGGTATCCGGGACGTCCCCGGTGACAGCATGTCAGCGCTGACGGATATCGCCAATGATACCGGCCCCGGCGACTTCTCCCGCATGATCGAGAAGCTGGCGCTTTATAAACACGGCGACAGCAGCCCGCTGTCACTGGAGGATATCGGCGCCGTTGCTCCGCAATCGACCGAGGCCACGCTGGACGATGTTCTGAATGTGGTGGCCGAAGCCCGCAGTACCGAAATCGGGCCGCTGATCCGCCGCCTTCAAGCACAAGGCACCAATGCCGTGACGCTCTGCATCGGGGCAACCCGGCACTTCCGCACGCTCTACACCATTGCCGCTGCACCCGGCGGCCCTGCCCAGGGCATCGGCCAGCTGCGCCCGCCGCTATACGGCAAACGCCGCGACCGGATGCTGCGCCAGGCACAGAACTGGGGCGCAAGCCGGCTGGAAACCGCGCTGACGATCATTACCGATACCGACCTGGCGCTGCGTTCCGCCGGTCAAACCGCGCCGGCGCTGGCGCTGATGGAGCGCGCCCTGATCCGGCTGGCCATGCTGGGCCGCGCCCGCTGATCCAGTAATGCCTCTCCTGGCTTGATCCCCCCTGCTGTGCCGCCCATCTTAGGGACACACAACAGGAGAGAGACGATGTACACCGTCACCGGAATTCCGCTCACCCGCACGTTCCGGGTGCTTTGGGCGCTTGAAGAACTTGGGCAGCCCTATGAGCTGAAACAGCACGGCCCCCGCAGCCCGGAAGTTCAGGCGCTGAACGTCTCGGGCAAGGTGCCAGTGCTGCAGGCCGAAGGCGAGGCCATCAGCGATTCAACTGCCATTCTCACTTATCTCGCTGACAAGCACAGCGCCCTGACCGCACCCGCCGGCACGATAGCCCGTGCCAAGCAGGATGCGATGACGCATCTCCTGCTGGACGAAGTGGATGCTGTGCTGTGGGCAGCGGCCCGCCACAGCTTCATCTTGCCGGAAGATCAGCGGGTGCCGGAGGTGAAAGGCAGCCTGAAGTGGGAATTTGCCCATAATCTGGCGCGGCTTGAAGATAAGATGGGTGCGGAATTCCTGATGGGTACGGAATTCACAATCGCCGACATCATCTGCACCCATTGCCTGAATTGGGCCCATAGCGCCAAATTTCCAGTCGAGGGCGAGAGACTGCTGGATTATGGACACCGGATGCGGCAACGCGAAGCCTATCAGCGGGTTGCCGCACTCGCCAAGTAATGTGCCGCTGCCCGGCCCGCCCAACGCCCGGTGGCCAGGCACGCAGTCAGCAGATAACCGCCCGTCGGCGCTTCCCAATCCAGCATTTCCCCGGCGCAGAACGTGCCGGGGATTTGTTTCAGCATCAGGCCGTTGTCCATCGCGTCCCGCCGCACGCCGCCAGCGGTGGAGATCGCCTCGTCCATCGGCCGCAGGCCCGCGTGATTGACGGGCAGCGTTTTGATCAACCGGGCTAAGGCCTGGACATCCTGCGGCAAGGGCCGTCCGAATTCCTGCAATACTGCTGCCCGTGCATCGCCCAGCTTGAGCACCTTTCGCAGATGGTTTGAAACGCTCGCCTTGCCGCGCGGGCGGGACAGGCGGCGGATGACTTCTGCCGTTTCCAGGTCCGGAAGCAGATCCATCTGCAATGTCTCTCCCTCCCGTACCGCGGCGCAGACGGAATAGACGCCGCCGCCTTCCAGCCCGCGCTCCGATATCACGGCTTCCCCACGCGAAGACAATGGGCCGGCGTGCAATGCTATACCCTTAAGCGGCTGCCCGAATTGCGGTGCCATGTGATCGGACCAATCCACCAGAAGCCCCGCATTGGCAGGTTTGAACGGTGCAATCTCTACAGCTTTTCCGTCCAGCAGAGGGACCCAGCCCGCGTCCGACCCAAGCCGCGCCCAGCTGGCGCCGCCCAGTGCCAGGACCACTGCCCTGGCTTCTATCCGCTTCGGCCCGTCCGGCGTATCAAATGCAAGCCCTGTGCCCTCCCAGCCAGCCCAGCGCCAGCGCGTGCGGATCTGTGCGCCGAAACCATCAAGGCGTGCCAGCCAGGCGCGCAGCAGCGGAGAGGCTTTCATGACTGTCGGGAACACCCGGCCTGTCGAGCCGGTGAACAGCTCGCTCCCCAATCCCTGCGCCCAATCCTGAACGGCCTGTGAATCACAGGCGCGGATCATTGGCGCCAGCCAGTCTGCGGCCTCTCCATAGCGGGTGATCAACTGGCTAAACGGTTCGTCCTTGGTCAGATTCAAGCCGGACTTGCCCGCCATCAGGAGCTTGCGCGCCACCGACGGCTTGGCCTCAGCCACCAGCACGCGGTGCCCGGCGCGGCCCAGCTCCTCGGCGGCCATCAGCCCTGCAGGCCCGGCGCCGATCACCACTGCATCCCAAGTTTCTGTCATGCCATCCCCTTGCCAGCGCCCGTTTCCAGCGCCCGGCGCCAGCGCTTTTTTTCGCTGCATCGAGCCAAGGCCCATGTATTTCCGTTCCAATCTGCCCGCATCGCGGCCGGCCATTCCCGAGCGCTCAGCATTGCATCAACCCTGAGTGAACAGCTGATAGCCCGGGTGGGCAACGGCGCGCAGGCTGGTGATCGGGGCGTCGCCGATCCAAGTCGTGCGTTCCATGACAAACAGTGCGTCTCCGATCGCACTCTGGAGAATTTCGCTGTCGTCCTTGGTTCCAGGGCGGGCATAAAGACGCAAATCGCACCTGCTGTAGGGGCGGTTGCGGACAAGCCATTCGTTTGCGCTTTCGCGTGTCAGGTCCACCGTATTTATTTCCGGCACGGTTTCCAGGCAGATCCAGCGGTCCTCGAAGATATAGGGGCGGCTGTCGGCAAGATGCAAAGCTTCAACCCGCAGCATCGGCCGGGCTTCATGCAGGCCGAAGTTTGCCATTATGGCCGGGCTGGACCGCTGTACCGACTGCCTGATCAACTGGTAGCGGTACACGCAGCCTTTCTGTTCGACCTCCAGCCTGGTGATCGGGATGTTCAGGGTTGCGCGGGTCACAGGATCGCGCTGCACCATTGTGCCGCCCTTGCGGCGCCGTTCCACCAGACCGCTTTGAGCCAGATCCCGCATGGCCCGGTGAACGGTGGAGCGGGCACAGCCGAACCGTGCGGCAAACTCCTCGTCCCGCGGCAGTTTGTCTCCCGGCCCATAGGTGGAGTTCAGGATCATCTCCCGGATGCTGTCCCGGATGGTTACCCAGGAATGCCGTGGCTTGTCCGTCAATATTCATCCCCCAGGTCAAACGGGAAAATGTTTGCCGCCGCTCCATATTGCATTCTGCGCAGAAAGGCGAACTTGAACCGCGCAACTGTGATTGACAATAATATGTAGCTACATATTAATGTAAAGCGCCTACAAAACATAACAAAGTCTGCGCTGCCGGCATCCGCCCATCGCAGATGCACCGACAGACGGAGGAATGGAGACATGGAAAGACGCGCGTTTTTGAAAACCGGCGTATTGGGTGCAACGGCAACAGCGCTGGCCAGCCCCGCCATTGCCCAGGGCAAGATGCAATGGAAGATGGTCACCGCCTGGCCGAAGAACCTGCCTGGACCCGGTGTGGCGGCACAGATGCTGGCTGACCGGATCACCACCCTTTCAGGCGGCCGGATCGAGGTGAAGCTTTTCGCCGCCGGTGAGCTGGTTCCGGGCCGCGGCGTGTTTGACGCGGTTTCTGAAGGCACCGCCGAGCTGTATCACGCCGTGCCGGCCTATTGGGGATCGAAATCCAAAGGTATCCTGCTGTTCGGCTCGCAGCCTTTCGGTCTGCGCGCAGATGAGCAGTTCGGCTGGATGTACCACGGCGGCGGCCAGGCGCTTTATGACGAGATGTACGGCCGCTTCGGGATCAAACCGTTCCTGTGCGGCAACTCCGGCCCGCAGTGGGGCGGCTGGTTCAAGACCGAGATCAACTCTGCCGAGGACCTGAAGGGCCTCAAGTTCCGCACCACCGGGCTGGCCTCGGAAATGGCATCGAAACTTGGCATGGCGGCCGAGGCCACCAGCGGCCCGGCGATGTTCCAGGGCCTGCAGACCGGGGCGCTGGATGCCGGTGAATTCATTGGCCCCTGGACCGACAGCGCGCTCGGCTATTACCAAGTGGCCAAGAATTATTACTGGCCCGGTGTCGGCGAACCTTCCTCGGCCGAGGAATGCGGTGTCAATGCCGCGGCCTTCGGGAACCTGCCGGAAGACTTGCAGCAGGTTGTGTCGCTGGCCTGCGAAAGCCTCTACAATCCGGTTTGGACGGAATACACCACCAAACACGCCCTGGCGCTGAAGAAGATGGTCGAAGAGGATGGCGTGCAGGTGAAGATGTTCCCCGAGGATGTGATCGCCGCGATGGGCGCCGCTGCCAAGGAGGTGATCACCGACTTGCAGGAAGACGACGATGAGCTGGTGCGCCGCATTACCGAAAGCTTCCTTGGCTACCGCGACAGCATCGGCAGCTATATGACCTATGCCGATAACGGCCAGATGAACGCCCGTGCTTCGGTAATGGGTTACTGACGGGCAGCAACGGCAGCCGGCGCCCGGAACGGCGGGCGCCGGCTTTTTGATGGGGAGAGAGCGGAATGCGGCGGATTGCAAATGCGCTGGACGGTATCAACCGGGGGCTGGCGCATGTGGTGCGCTGGCTGGCGCTGATCATGGTGCTGACACAGTTTGCGATCGTGGTCGGCCGCTATGTGTTCGGAGTGAATTCCATCGCCGCACAGGAAAGCGTCCTTTATATGCATGCAACCCTGTTCATGCTCGCCGCCGGCTACACGCTGCTTGTCGACAAACATGTGCGTGTTGACGTGTTTTACGCCGGCCTCAGCCCCCGGTCGCAGCGCCGCATCGACATTTTCGGGCACCTGTTCCTGCTGCTGCCATCAATGGCCGCGCTTCTGTACTGGTCCTGGCCGTCTGTGCGGAATTCCTGGGCTATTTTCGAAGGTCCGATTGCAGTCGGCGGCATCGAAGCCGTTTTCCTGCTGAAATCGCTGATCCCGGCGTTCTGCGTCCTGGTGATGCTGCAATCTGCTGCCCTGCTGATCCGCCTGTTTTCCGAAAGTGACGCCCAATGACCGCATACCTTGACCTGATCATGTTCGCAGCTCTGATGGCAGCGATCCTCATTGGGTTTCCGGTGGCCTTTTCCATCGCCGGCGTTGCGATCATCTTTGCCTGTCTCGGGTGGATACTGGGCGTGATGGACATCTCGCTGCTGGGCGCGCTTGGCCAACGGGTATTCGGCCTGCTGAGCAACCAGGTGCTGATCGCCATTCCACTGTTCGTTCTGATGGGGGCGATCCTGGAGAAAAGCCGCATTGCCGAAGAACTCCTGGACACGATGGGGCGGCTGTTCGGCCAGCTGAAGGGCGGCCTGGGCATTTCGGTGGTGCTGGTGGGTGCGCTGCTGGCGGCCTCGACCGGCATTGTCGGCGCCACGGTTGTGGCCATGGGTATGATCGCCCTGCCGGCCATGCTGCGCGCCGGCTATGACCCGCGGGTGGCCTCTGGCATTGTCTGTACCGCCGGCACACTGGGGCAGATCATCCCGCCCTCGACGCTGCTGATTATCCTCGCCGACGTTATGTCCAACGCCTATCAGCAGGCCCAGTATGAGCAAGGAAAATTCTCAGTCGAGGCGCTGTCCGTGGGCCAGTTTTTCGCCGCCGCGCTGGTGCCCGGACTGGTGCTGGTGGTGCTGTATCTTCTTTATATCCTGGTCAGAGGCATGCTGCGGCCTCAGGACATGCCCTCCGCCCCAGCGGAGCTGGCCCGCCCTGGCGGACGCCAGATCATGCGTGCCGTGGTGCCGCCGATCCTGCTGATTTTCGCTGTGCTCGGTGCCATCCTGGGCGGCGTCGCCACCCCGACCGAGGCCGCATCGGTGGGCGGCATCGGTGCCTTGCTGATGGCGGGAGCGCGTGCAGGGGGACCGTCCCGGCTGATCCTTTCCGGTGCCGCCGCGCTGATCCTGCTGGGGATTCTGTCAGGGGTTCATCCGGTCCGTCTGCAACGCAGCGACCTCAGCGGGGCCGACCTCGCAGCGGGGCTGTTCTATGCGCTTCTGGCCGCGGTCGCAGCCATTGCCGTTTTGGCCGCCCTGCGCAGCGGTTTGAAGAAACGCATCCTGCACGATGCGGTAACTTCGACCACCACCATGACCGCAATGATTTTTGCCACCATCCTGGCCGCAGGCATGTTCTCGCTGGTGTTCATCGGCCTGGGCGGCGAGGAGCGGGTGGCGCATATCCTTGGAAACATGCCCGGCGGCCCGTCCGGTGCGCTGCTGTTCTGCATGCTGTTCATTTTCGTGCTCGGCTTCTTCCTCGATTTCGTCGAGATCTCTGTCATCGTGCTGCCGCTGGTGACGCCTGCCCTGATCATCATGGGCCATGACCCGGTCTGGCTGGGCATTCTGATCGCGATCAACCTGCAGACCAGCTTTTTGACGCCGCCGTTCGGCTTTTCGCTGTTCTACCTGCGCGGCGCCGCGCCAAAGGAGGTCACCACCCGTCAAATCTACCAGGGGGTGGTGCCGTTCATCGGCCTGCAGGCGCTTGGGGTGCTGCTGGTCTGGCTGATACCCGGCCTCGCAACCTGGCTGCCATCTGCAATTTTCTGACGCCGGGCGCCTTGGTGACGGGCGCCTGGAACACAACGAAAGGCTAGGTCGTTTCCAGCCCCAGAAACGCCAGGCTCTCCCGCAACTGCGCACCGGCAATATGCTGAAATTCCAAAGCGGTGTATGGACGCCGCCACAGCCATTCGCGGTTTGCCACGGCCCGCAAATCCGGGTTCGGCGGTGTTTCGTCGGTGAAGGCCAGAAAATGCAGGTCGAACCCGAATTCCGCAACATCCTGCACCGACAACAGCTTCATATCCGCATGCGCTGAAACTTCGGCAGCGATATCCCCGGTCCGCAAGGTGATCTGCCCGATATGCGCCCCGCCGCCCAGCGGCAGCGCCGGATCGCCTGCCCCATCGGGGCGTTTGCCTTGGAAGTCATGCTGCAGCAGCTCAACGGCAAAGCCTTCGGGATCGTGCAGATGCGCCATATATCCGATGTCGCGGAACTGATGCGGAGCGGAGACCTCAATGCCTTTCTGCCGCAGCTGTTCGCAGGCGGTGTCCAGATCGGGCAGACAGATCCCGATCTTCCAATACCGCTCGTCCCGCGTGTGGGAACCCTGGGCACCGCCGGGCAGCAGAATCAGGTCTGCATCCTGTCCTGCGTACCCCGCACGCCAGGCCTCGCCTTCGGCCTGGACGTCCATGCCGAACACATCCGCATAGAACCCGGCGAGACGTTCAGGACTCCTTACCTGCAGCCGCAGGCCGGACAGCCGTTTCACCGGCACATCCTCAGGATACCGGCCGCGATCTCTGGCTGGGCCTCAAGAGAATGCGCCAGCAGGTCCTGCGCAGTATCCATCAACGCGTCCGGTTCCACGATCCGGTCGACCAGGCCATAGTTGCAAGCTTCCTGCGCGGTGATTTTCTGCCCGGCTGCCAGGATCATCTTGGTGCGCGCAGGTCCGATCAGCGCGGCCATCCGCCCAGCATCCGAAGGCTGCGGCAAATACCCAAGCTTCATCACCGGGTAAAAAAACTTGGCCGAAGGCACCGCAATCCGGATGTCGCAGGCCAGCACCATGCCATTGGCACCGCCAGCCAAGGTGCCATTCAGCGCCGCCACTTTCAGACAGGGAATTGAAGCCATAGAATTGGACAACCGCTCCCACACCGGCGAGGTCGCCAGGCCTGCCCGCGCCTCGTCCAGATCTGCACCCGCGCTGAACACCTTGCCGGTTCCAGTCAGGATCAACCCCCGGGCTTCCTGCGCGCGTTCGGCGATTTCAGCCAGCTCTGTCAGCATCGCTTCGGTCAGAGAGTTGGCCTTATCCGGGCGGTTGATGGTGACGGTCCACAGACCGTTTTGCGCAATCTCCAGATCAATCATACCAAGCCAACCCGCTGACGGATGCTGTCTTCGCGCAGGGAAACTTCCTGGCCGATGCAATCGTCCGCATCATTTGTGCACATCCACATCAGCGTCCGTGCGGGCCATTCGGCAGGGATGTGGTCTTCCCACTCCAGCTCGCTCACCGGGTTAATGCCGCTGGTCTTGATTTCCCGCTGCATCCGGGTTGCGACCGTGCCCGGCGACAGCCCCATGGCACGGATACCATTGGCACGTTCTTCCAGGTCCAGTGCGCTGGTCAGCATTGCTGCGCCTGCTTTGGACGAACAATACGCGCTCCAGCCCTCCAGCGCATGATGCGCCGCGCCGGAACTGACGGTGATAATGGTGCCGGTGCCCGCGGGCTTCATCAGCGGCAAAGCGGCGCGGATACCGTTGAACACTCCGGTCAGGTTGATATCGATCAGCTTGCTCCAGTCGCCGGGCTGCACATCCGCCAACCGGGCAATCGGCTCAATCACACCGGCATTGTTGATAAGAATGTCCAGGCTGCCGAAATGCTGATGGGCCTTGGCCAGCGCGCCCTCTACCGATGCGTAGTCTGATACATCGCAGGCAAAGGTCAGCACATTTCCGCCGATCTCCTCCGCCAGTTCCCGCAGCGCCTCTCCACTCCTTGCCAGCAAGGCCAAATTGGCCCCGGCGGCGGCGAAAACCCGGGCCGAATCCGCGCCGATCCCGCGGCTGGCGCCGGTAATTGCAACTGTTTTTCCATTGAAATCCATCGGCCGTCCCTCCAAGTGGCTGCTGACCCATGTGGTAAAGCGGTTAGGGGGAACGGTCCAGCCCAAGGCCCCCTTGACGGCACCGCCCGCCGGGCCGACGATGATTTCAATTATCTCACTGAGAAAGGTTCTCTTATGTCCGTTATTTTTGCACGCAGCGGCGTTGCAGCGGCAATTTTTGTTGTTTCCGCCCAGGGTGCCCTGGCCGATTTGAGTGCCCAGGACGTCTGGGCTGACTGGAAAGCGTATCTGACCAGCACCGGTTACACGGTTTCCGGCACTGAAGCAGTTTCGGGCAGCACCCTGACTGTCTCCGATGTCTCAATGGTCATGCCGATCCCGGATGAGGACGGCTCCGGCACGGTGAGCTTGCCCGAAATCCAGTTTGTGGAAAACGGCGATGGCACCGTCAACGTGCTGCTGCCCGCGGAATTCCCGATGGGTTTTGATTTCACAGCTGAAGGTGAGAGCTTTTCGGGCAAGCTGATCTATGCCCATGACGGCACCCCGATGAAAGTGTCGGGCGACGCCGAAAGCATGAGCTATGATTACAGTTCCTCCAAGGTCACCATGACGCTGGACGGGCTGACTGCAGACGGCGAGGCCGTGCCGGCGGACGTGGCGAAAATTCAGATCGTCATGAACGAAGTTGCGACCAAGACCGATATGAAAATCGCTGGCGCGCGCAACTATGACCAGACGCTGACTGCTTCCAGCCTGAGCTATGACATGGGCTTCAACGATCCCGAAAGCAACGGCACAGGCTCTTTCAAAGGCGCGCTGCAGGGGCTGAATTTTGCCGGCACCAGCACCGTGCCGGCAGGACTGGAAAGCCCCGACATGTCAGCGCTGCTGGCAGCCGGATTTGCCTTTGACGGCATCTTCACTTTTGACAGCGGCAATGGTTCCGTCTCCGGTGTGGACGGCAGCGAAAACTTCGCCATGGAAAGCAATTCCCAGGGCGGCTCGATCGCGGTGGCTATGGACAAGCAGCATCTGACCTATGATGTGTCCCAGACCGGCACCAATGTGAACATCTCCGGTTCCGAGATCCCCTTCCCGCTGGCGCTCAGCATGGCGGAGACCGGATTCAAACTGATGATGCCGCTCGCCAAATCCGAGGAAGAGCAGGATTTTGCCCTGGGCATCACCCTGCGCGATTTTGCGGTTCCGGATATGCTGTGGGGCATGGTCGATCCAACCGGCCAGCTGCCGCATGATCCGGCCACCGTGGTGCTGGACCTTGCCGGCAAGGGCAAGGTGCTGTTCGACCTGTTCGATCCGGAAGCCATGGAATCGGTGGAATCCGGCGAAGAACAACCGGGCGAACTGAACGCGCTGACCGTGAAACAGCTGCAGGTCACCGCAGCAGGCGCCGAGTTGACCGGCACCGGCGACTTCACCTTCAACAATGAAGACCTCGTCAGCTTTGACGGCATGCCTGCCCCCTCGGGCGAGGCTGACCTCAAACTGACCGGTGCCAACACCCTGATCGACAAGCTGATCGGGATGGGCCTGATGTCCGACAGCGACGCCATGGGCGCGCGGATGATGATGGGCATGCTGGCCGTGCCGGGCGAGGGTGAGGACACGCTGACCTCGAAGATTGCGATCTCCGAGGACGGCCAGATCCACGCCAATGGCCAGCGCATCAAATAACCGTCAAATCCCTGACAGGTTTTGCAAAGGGGCTGCTATGCGCGGCCCCTTTTTTGCTGCCCGCCCTTGCGGCAAGCCGCCTCACTGGATAGCTCTGGAAAGGAGCAGAACAGAAGGTGCCCATGACCCAGTCCCCCGAAGCGCTTTGCCACGCCCTGATTGATGCCGCCCGCAAGGCCGGCGCGGATGCCGCCGATGCCATGGCAGCGGAAGGCAGTTCCCTCAGCATTGAAGTGCGGGAAGGCAAACTGGAGCATGCGGAACGCTCGGAGGGCACTGACCTGGGCTTGCGTGTATTCGTCGGCAAACGGCAGGCGCTGGTTTCATCATCGGATATGCGCCCGGAGACCATCGCAGCAATGGCCGAACGTGCGGTTGCCATGGCCAAGGAAGCACCTGAGGACCCTTATGCAGGCCTTGCCGATCCATCGCAGTTGGCCAAGAGCTGGAACCTGGCGGCGCTGGAACTGGAAGATCCCCGCGGCGAGCCGGAGCCTGCTGCCCTGCAATCTGACGCCCTGGCTGCCGAGACCGCTTGCCAGGAAATCAGCGGCATCACCCAGGTTCAATCCGCAGCAGCCGGATATGGCCGCCACGTTGTGCATATGGCCGCAACCAATGGGTTTTCCGGCGGCTACCAACGTACTGGGCGCTCACTCTCTTGCACCGGAATTGCAGGCAGCGGCACAGGTATGGAGCGTGACTACGACGGGGATTCACGCACTTTTCAATCCGATTTGCGCAGCGCTCAGGACATTGGCGCAACCGCCGGTGAACGCGCGGTTGCCCGGCTGGGCGCCCGCAAGCCCAAAACCGGCAGCTTTCCGGTGCTGTTTGACGAACGCATCTCTTCCTCTCTGATCGGCCACTTGCTTTCTGCTGCCAATGGGGCGGCGATTGCCCGCGGCTCCTCTTGGCTGAAGGGGTCATTAGGTGAGCAGGTTTTGCCCGAAACCCTGTCCATTGTTGAAGACCCGCACCGCCCGCGTATTTCCGGCTCCCGCCCCTTTGACGGCGAAGGGCTGCCGACCCGCAAGCGCACTGTTGTTGACAACGGCGTGCTGACCGGTTGGACACTGGATCTTGCCTCGGCCCGGAAACTGGGCCTGGAAAGCACTGGCAACGCCGCCCGCGGCATCGGCGGCGTGCCCTCTCCCGCGACCTGGAATCTTGCGCTGTCTGAAGGCGAAGCCAGCCGCGAGGATCTCGTTGCGCAGATGGGCACCGGTCTCTTGGTGACGTCGATGATCGGCTCCACCATCAACCCCAACAACGGCGACTATTCCCGCGGAGCCTCGGGATACTGGGTGGAAAACGGCGAGATCGCATATCCGGTCAACGAATGCACCATCGCGGGCAATCTGCTTGACATGCTGCGGAGGATCGTTCCCGCCAATGACGCGCGCCGGCACCTCTCGACCGTGGTCCCGTCGCTGCTGATCGAAGGAATGACCCTTGCCGGCAACTGACCTTTCCCTGCTTGTGAAAGCGGCGGAACAGGCCGGCGATATTGCGTGCCGTTTTTCCGGTCCCGAAGCCAAACGCTGGGACAAGCCCGGCGGCGCTGGTCCCGTGACCGAAGCCGACCTGGCAGTCAATGCTATGCTCGAAGACATGTTGCAGCAGGCACGGCCCGGCTATGGTTGGCTGTCGGAAGAAACTGAAGACAATAGCGCGCGGCTGCTGCGCGAAAAGGTCTTCATCATCGACCCGATCGACGGCACCCGCAGCTTTGCCGAAGGCTCCCGCACCTGGGCGCATTCCATTGCTGTCGCCGACCACGGCGAGGTGACCGCCGCCGTGATCTACCTGCCGCAGCGGGAGCTGATGTATACTGCCGCCAAGGGCCAGGGGGCGGATTGCAATGGCAGCCCGATTCATGTGTCCCGGACCACAGAACTTTCCAGTTCTGAAGTGCTGGCCGCCAAACCTAACCTGCAGGCCCATCACTGGCTGGGCGGCACCCCGCCCGAATTCATCCGCAGCTACCGGCCCTCGCTTGCCTACCGGCTGGCCAAGGTGGCAGACGGCCGTTTCGGCGCCATGCTGACTCTGCGCCCCAGTTGGGAATGGGATATAGCGGCGGGCGATCTGCTGATACGCGAGGCTGGTGGCATCCTTACCGATCAAACCGGCCGCCCCTTGCGCTTCAACAATCCGCATCCGCGCCTGAACGGGGTGGTTGCCGGAAATCCGGCCCTTCAAAATTCGCTGCTGACGGCACTGGACCCGAATGCGCCTGGCATCGCTGGACATTAAACCGGACTGGCTTTAAGCGGCAGCAGCAGCGCTATCGTCATACCCAAATTTTTCACAGACAAGCCCGCATGTTGCAGGTACCTTGGGCCGGAAATTTCAGATCGAGCCAGATGCAACGGCGAACCGCAGCTCCCAACCGCACTTCCGTTCTGCAGCCCCGCCCCAAAGGAGAGCTGTTGTGGGTGCACGCGACCACCCCTGAACGCTATCAAGCGCTTTGCGATATCGGCCGCCGCCTAAAAACCCTGCGCCCGGACTTGTCGGTGCTGGCAAGCTGGGAACCCGGACTACGGCTGACCGGTACAGTTGGCTGCGATATTCCGATTGGCCCGCTGCCTGAGGACACCCTGGCCGAGGCCCGCGGGTTTTTGAACCATTGGCGGCCCGACGCTTGCATCTGGACCGGCCCGCCGGCACGACGGGTGCTGCTTCGGCAAATGCGCGAGCGCAGTACCGGGTTACTGCTGGCGGATCTTCTGGAGGATGAAATGCCCAACCGCACCAGCCGCTGGCTGCCGGACCAGCGGCGGCGGCTGCTGGATGGGCTGACCTGCATCCTGACCCCGTCCAAATCCGTGCAGGCCCGGCTGACCCGGATCGGACTACCAGCGGAACGGGTGCAACTGGCCGGCAAGCTGCGGGTGTCTGCAATTCCGCCCGGTTGCAATGACGAAGAGCTTTCTGCCATGCAACAGACCCTTGGCAGCCGGCCGGTCTGGCTCGCCGCCCATACCAAGCTCAGCGAATTGCCCCGTATTCTGGACGCGCATCGCGGCGCATTGCGGCTGCTGCACCGGCTGCTGCTGGTGGTCGCGGTGGAAGACGGCGCGGATCTTGCAGCAGCCCGCCGCCAGCTGCAAAACAGCGGGCTGTATTTTGCCGATTGGGAAGACGGCGGTGAACCCGAGGACCTGACCCAGGTGCTGTTGGCGGGCAGCGAGGATTTGGGATTGTGGTACCGCCTGTCTCCAGCCGCGCTGATCGCCAGCAGCCTGGACCCCATGGCCCAGGGCCAGTCGCCTTTGGACGCCGCAGCCTTAGGCTCGGCGCTGCTGCACGGACCGGGTATCCACGCGCATCGGGACCTTTATGAGAGACTGGCCGCGGCGGGCGCTGCCCAGCCGGTGCTGACCCAATCGGATCTGACCGATGCTGTCATTGCGCTATCCGCCCCGGACAAGGCCGCCGAAATGGCGCTGGCCGGCTGGCAGAGCGTCACCGAAAGCGCCGCCACAGCCGACATGTTATTGGAGAAGGTCCAGACCCTGCTGGACCAGCGCGAGGATACCGATGCGGGCACCTGAATTCTGGCACAAACCGCCGGGAGATTTCGACTACCGGTCAGCTTTGCTAGCACCCCTTGGCTGGGTCTATGCACGCGCCACCGCTTCCCGGGTCGCCAAAGGCAACCCGATGCGTGCTAACGTCCCGGTGATCTGCGTTGGCAATCTGAATGCCGGCGGCACCGGCAAGACGCCCACTGTGATCTGGCTGCTGGAAACATTGCGCAACCAGGGGCATGAACCGCATGTTGTGACCCGCGGCTATGGCGGCACGATGGAGGGGCCAGTGCAAGTCTTCCCTGGCCGCCACAAAGCCGCGCAGACGGGGGATGAACCGCTTCTTCTGGCAGCCTTTGCCGAAGTTTGGGTTGCCAAGGACCGTGCTGCCGGCGTAGGCGCCGCAGCAGACGCAGGGGCAACCGTCATCGTGCTGGATGACGGATTTCAGAACCCCGCGGTTGCCAAGGACCTGTCACTGATCGTGGTGGACGCGCAGCAGGGCTTCGGCAATGGCCGCTGCCTGCCGGCAGGTCCATTGCGGGAGCCGGTTGCCATTGGCCTGAAACGGGCTGACGCGGTGCTCTCGCTTGGGCCTGGGGAGGCCCAGAAGAAATTTGCCGCGGCGTGGGGAAGCCAGCTGCAGGGCTTGCCGCATTTCACTGGTGCGCTGGAGCCATTGCAAACCGGGATGCCCTGGAACGGCACACGTGTTCTGGCTTTTGCCGGCATCGGCCAGCCGCAGAAATTTTTCAACACTCTGCGCAGCCTTGGCGCCGATATCGTCCGCGCCGAAGCACTAGACGATCACCAGCCGCTTTCACCGGCGCTGATGAACCGGCTGGAGAACGAATCCAAGCTGCTGAACGCCCAGCTTGTCACGACGGAAAAAGACGCCGTCCGCCTGCCGGACAGCTTCCGCTCCAAGGTCATTACCCTGCCTGTGCGGCTGCAGGTTGCAGGAGATGATGGGTTGAAGGAGTTGTTGAAAAAGGCCGCACCTGAACCCTGACCCCCAGCTCTCGCAGAGGCTGCCGGGAGAGCAATTGCCCGGTTTGCTCTGCCCTGAAAAGCCCAGGCACACGGCCCGGGCCTAAAATTTTGCTGCAGGAAGAGCTTAGCCTTCCAGCTCTGCGTCCAATAGCGTCTTGAACTCTGTATAAGACTGATTGGAAATCTTCTCACCATTCAGGATGAACGACGGCGTTGCCTCGATGCCGTGCTCAGTGGCGTTTTCCTGATACCAGGCCACCAGGGTTTGCGCTTTCTCGCCATCCTGCAGGCAAGTTTCCAGCTGCTCATTTTCGATCCCCGCCAGGCGGCCGATCTTGCGCAGTTCATCGACAATCTCGGTTGCGCCGCCGGCCCGCGTCCATTCGGACTGGCCCTTGTAGATCAGATCGGAAATACCAAAGAACTTATCCGGTCCGCTGCAGCGCGCTATCATCGAGGCCCACAGCCCGTAGCGGTCGAAATAGACCTCGCGGTAGATGAACTTCACCTTGCCGGTGTCAATGTAATCAGCCTTCAGCTTCTTGAAGGTTTCATTGTGGAAACTGGCGCAATGCGGGCAAGTGTAAGAGGCGTATTCGATCAGCGTGACCGGCGCGTCCTCGGCCCCCAGCGTCATCTCGGCGATTGTTGAGATGTCCACCTCGGCTTCTTGCGCAACAGCGGCGCCAACCAGCGGGTTCTGCGGCAGATTGTTCTGAGTGTTGAATCCCGACAGGGCATAACCGCCCGCAATAACCGCAACCGCGGCAAAGACACCAGACATCAAACGGGTCATTTGAACCCCTTTCCTTGCGTTTTCTGTTTTGTCAGCACGTTCTGCCCCAGGCGTTCCAGGGCAGCACGCAGATCATCGTTTTCCACACCAGCAGCCGCCTGGCTGGCAGCCGCAGTATCCTGCGGGTCGGGCTGCCGGGGCGCTTGCACTTTGGGGGCATATTTGAATTCCACGCGGCCATCGGAAAATCCCGTCGGTGCCGTTTGCGTGATCCGCACCTTGGAGATGGCATTGAAGCCATAAACCGCGTTCACCCGCTCACGCAGGCGTTCTTTTTGCATTTCAAGCATTGGCGCATTGGCTCCGGTCGTCAGCACCGTCAGCGTTGCGCCAAAGGAACCGCGTCCGTAGCCGACGTTCACCGGACGCGCCATGGCAGCGACATCCGGACCGGCGATCTCTTCCCAGTGGGTCAGCAGCCGCGACACCGCAAAACCGCGGCTTTCCCCCGCTTTGCGGATCTGCTCGTTGAGGAGCTTGGAGGTTCGTGCGAACCCGCGTGTGGTGCTGCGCCTGAATGCCATGATCTAGCTTTTGCGTGACTGCCTGCCCTATTGTAAAGAGCCGGAATGCAGGCGCCAGCCAAACCGCGAGCCAAGGAATAACGAATGCGTGACTTGATCAGTAATTCCGCCGCGATGAGCGGAGACCTGCTTGCGTGGTATGACGTCCATGCCCGCGGTATGCCCTGGCGGGTGGGCCCCGCAGAGCGAGCGGCAGGCAACCGCCCCGATCCATACAAGGTTTGGCTCAGCGAAGTGATGCTGCAGCAGACCACGGTGGCCGCGGTGCGGGATTATTTTCTTCGCTTTACCAGCCGTTGGCCGACTGTAACCGATCTTGCTGCAGCGGCGGACGCCGAAGTCATGGCCGAATGGGCCGGCCTTGGCTACTATGCCCGCGCCCGCAACCTACTGAAGTGCGCCCGTTCGGTCGCAGGCGGTTCCGGTGGAGAGTTCCCGGACAATTACGATGACCTGCTCAAACTGCCCGGTATCGGCCCCTACACCGCCGCCGCCATCGCCTCGATTGCATTTAACCGCCCGGAGACCGTTCTGGATGGTAATGTGGAGCGGGTGATGGCCAGGCTGCACGACATTCACGACCCGCTTCCCGGTGTGAAACCTGTCCTAAAAGAACGCGCGGCAGAACTGACCCCGTCTCAGCGGCCCGGTGACTACGCCCAGGCGGTTATGGACCTTGGCGCCACCATTTGCACGCCCCGTAACCCGGCATGCGGCATCTGTCCCTGGCGCGATCCCTGTGCCTCGCGGGCTGCAGGCACTGCGGCTGAGCTGCCCAAGAAGACGCCGAAAAAACCGAAACCCACCCGGAAGGGTATCGTTTACCTGGCGAAATCTGCCGACGGCACATGGCTGCTGGAACGGCGGCCAGACAAGGGGCTGCTGGGCGGCATGCTTGGCTGGCCCGGTTCCGAGTGGAGTGACGCCCCGGGTCCGAACCCGCCTTTTGAAGCGGATTGGCAAGAGCAGGATGGGGAAGTGCGCCACACCTTTACTCATTTCCATCTGATCCTGCGGGTGATGACGGCCGAATTGCTTGAAGGTTATAACCGGAATGCAGCGCAGGAACTGATACCACGCCACGATTTCCGCCCCTCCAGCCTGCCTACGGTAATGCGCAAGGCTTTCGATCTTTATCAAGGCCTCTAAAGAACCCGGCGCCGCTCTTGGGTTTTCAGATGTTAGGGCATAGTGTCAGCGCAAACGCGCGCTGATTGATTTGGGAGACACAGGCATGATCGCCCCCGAAACCCTTGCCCGCTGGCAAAGCGCCCTGCCATTCTGGATGTCTTTTTTGCTATTGCCGCTGGTTTGGGTCGCCGCACTTCATGGTGGTTGGACACTTATCCTGCCGCCGCTGGTAACCTGGCATCTGTTTGCGATGCTGGACGGGGCATTCGGGCTGAACCTGGAGAACGCCGACCCGGAAACGCCGGACAGAGATCTCACTTGGTACAAGGCGCTGACCGCAGCTTGGGTGCCCCTGCAATTCGTCACGCTGTTCGGATTGATCTGGTACGTCAGCGGTGCCGATCATCTGAGTGCATTCGGCAAATTCGCTGTTTTCTTTGGGGTCGGCGTCGTCACCGGCGCCGTGGGTATCACCTACAGTCACGAGCTGATGCACCAGTCCAGCCGGGTTGAGCGCTGGCTGGGGGATATCCTGCTGGCTATGGTGATGTACTCGCATTTCCGGTCCGAGCACCTGCTGGTGCATCACCGCTATGTCGGCACTCCGCGCGACCCGGTGACAGCCCGCTATAACGAGGGCTTCCACCGGTTCTACCCTCGGGTTCTGCGGCAATGCTGGCATTCCGCATTCCGCGCTGAACGGGAGAAGCTGGCGAAGAAGAACCGCCACTGGACCGACCGTTCGAACCCGTTCTTCCGCTACTGGGCGTTGCAGGCCGCGATGCTGCTGCTGGCGATGCTGCTGGGCGGGCTGACCGGGGTGCTTTTGTTTCTGGTGCAGGCCGGGGTCGCCATCTGGCAGCTGGAGGTGGTCAACTATGTCGAACACTACGGGCTGACCCGCAAACACCTGGGCGATGGCAAATACGAACCGGTGCAGCCACGCCACTCGTGGAATGCGGCGCATAAGGCATCGAACTGGCTGCTGATCAACCTGCAACGCCATTCGGATCATCACTACAAACCAAACCGCCGCTTTCCGCTGTTGCAGAACTATACTGAAGCCGACGCGCCGCAGCTGCCCTATGGCTACCCGGTGATGACCGTCGCTGCGATGATCCCGCCCTTGTGGCGCCGGGTGATGAACCCGCGGGTGCGGCGCTGGCGGCAGAGGTATTACCCCGAGATCACCGATTGGCACGCCTACAACAAAGCGCAGACTCCGTTACCCCGGTAGGGCTTACGTCCAGGCCAGAACCGTCATCGGCTGATCCAGCCCGCGCACCTCTTGATCCGGATGCCGGGCGTTGCCGTCCAGCAGATCCAGGCCGGCCTGCTCTGCCCTCACCTGCGCGGCCAGCGTTTCGCTGATCACAATCCCGGCCTGCAGCTTGCGGGTCAGGTTCTCCAGCCGGGCGGCGATATTCACTGTCATGCCCAGCACGGCAAACTCCAGCCGGTTGGAGCCGATATCGCCCAGCAACGCTTCGCCATAGTGAATTCCGATCCCGGCGCGGATTTCCGCCTTACCCTGACGGGCGCGCTCCCTGTTCCATGCCATCAGCGACTCGCGCATGGAATGGGCACAGGCCAGTGCATTGGTGGCATCCTGCCGGCCGGCAACCGGCGTTCCAAATGTCGCCATCAGCCCGTCGCCCAAGTATTTGTCCAGCGTGCCGTGATGGCGGAACACCTCCCCCTCCATCCGGCCGTGGAATTCCCGCAAGAGGTCAATCACCATTCGCGGGTCCATCCCTGAAGACAACCGGGTAAAGCCAACGATGTCGATGAACAGCACCGCCACATTTTCGCTGCGCACCTGCTTCAGCGGCTCGTCGTTCTGCGACAGCTGGTCCACCACATTGGGCGAGAAATAGCGAGACAGATTGGCCCGCTCCCGCTCCAGGCTGGCGTTGCTCCTCAGCAGTGCGTTGAACCGGCGCACCGAAAAGCCCAGCGTCACCGCCACCAGCACAAAGACCACGGCCTCCTGCACCCGCAGCTGGATCACAAAACTGTTTGGGTCAAAAAACCCGGCCAGCTCCGGGTCAAAATCAAGCGCTGTGGTTACAGCCTCCGAAAGACCGGGAACCGGAACGGCAAACCACCACGCCAGCGCCAGCGCGCTGAGCCACATCGTCGCCGTCCATGTGCCGATCGCAATCACTGTGCGCCAGGAATAAGCCATAGTGCCTGCGGCCAAGATGACAAAGAAATATTGAAAGTTATCAAACCTGTATTGCATGGCTACCGGTATATCCCGGGCGTCGAACGGGTTGGGCACGACCAGGCCGATGGTCATAATGAGAAGATCGAGAAAGATCAGAAACAGCTCCTGCCGTGACCTGCCCACTGTCCCCACCCGGCTGATGAACCAGCCGTTAAGGCACAAGAGCGCAAGAATGCCGTGGTAGTACAGCACGCTCCAGACTGGGTTCAGGAAGACGATGAAGACCGCGATTATGGGCAGTGCGATCCAGCGGGCCCGCACAGCCAGCTGCAGCCCGCGCCGCTTGTGCGCATCCAGCGCCGCCTCTGCAAATCTGTTTTCCGCAGTCGAAATGTTCTGACCACCGGTTCCGGGTTCCTGGACAGCTCCGGTTCCGGAGATAAATGCGGTATCGGTCATGGGCTTTCCCCTCTTCCCGCTGGCTGCCGCCGCGTCAGTATTGCAGATAGTTGCGCTGTTCTGATCAGGGAATAGCGCATCACAGCGCAGAAACTAAAAAACCCCGCCTGATGCAGGCGGGGCAAGGTGTGCGCCTGTGCATTATGCACAGGCACCTGCAATAGGTTTTCACGCTCACAAAAGCCCCGGGCCTCAGTTCTGCATCTCAGCCCGGATCTGCTGGCGCAGCACGTCGATCGGCACTGTCTTGCCCTCGCGCTTGAAACACCAGTAGGTCCAGCCGTTGCAGGACGGCGCGTTTTCCAGATGTGCGCCCACCTGGTGGATCGAGCCTTTGATGTTGTCGCCGATCAGGGTACCGTCCGCGCGCACCTTGGCCTTGTGGCGGCGGTTCATCGAATACAGCTCCTCGCCCGGTCGCAGCATGCCGCGCTCAACCAGCTGACCGAAGGGCACCCGCGGTGCCGCGCGTTTGCTGGCAGACACTTCCAGGGCCTCGCGGTCGAATTTGCGCACAGCCTTGATCCGCTTCTCCGCCACCTTGCGATAAGCTTCCTCGCGTTCGATGCCGATGAACTCGCGCCCGAGCATCTTGGCCACAGCGCCGGTGGTGCCAGTGCCAAAGAACGGATCCAGAACTACATCGCCCGGGTTTGTCGAGCCGACCAGGATCCGGTGCAGCAGCGATTCCGGCTTTTGCGTCGGATGCGCCTTGTCGCCGTTTTCGTCTTTCAGCCGCTCATGTCCGGTGCAGATCGGCAGCACCCAGTCGCTGCGCATCTGAATACCCTCGTTCAGCGCCTTCAGGGCTTCGTAGTTGAAAGTGTATTTCGCGCCTTCCGACTTGGACGCCCAGATCATCGTCTCATGCGCGTTGGTGAACCGCTTGCCGCGGAAGTTCGGCATCGGGTTCGACTTGCGCCAGACCACATCATTCAGCACCCAATAGCCTGCGTCCTGCAGCGCCGATCCGACACGGAAAATATTGTGGTAGGAGCCGATCACCCAGATTGACCCGTTCGGCTTCAGCACCCGGCGCGCCGCCTTCAGCCACTCGCGGGTGAACTGATCATAGACCGCAAAACTGGAAAACTGGTCCCAATGGTCATCAACAGCATCGACTTTGGAATTATCAGGGCGATGCAGCTGGCCTTTCAGCTGCAGGTTATACGGCGGATCCGCAAAGATCAGATCGACCGAATTGGCCGGAAGACTGTTCATCGCCTCGATGCAATCGCCGCCCATAATCGTGTTTAAAGGGAGCGCTGCCGCGCCCTTTGTCATAGTTTTATTCATTGCTCTGCCTCATACCCGCGGCGCATTTTTGCGCTCATTAGGTTGTCCACAGGATGAGTCATCGCGGATTCGAGGTCAATTTGTTTATTAGAACAACACCCTACGGTTCACTCTTGATACAAGATGTTGTGTACGGGTTTGAATGACCGCCGATGATGTGGGGTCACACCTAATTCAATTAGCGCCTCACGGTGCTGTTTCGAGGGGTAGCCTGCGTTTTTCTCCCAGCCATATCCAGGAAACTGTTGCGCCAAATCCACCATGACCCTGTCACGCACCTGTTTGGCAATTATCGACGCCGCTGCGATGGAGACTGATTTGGCATCTCCCTTGACCACAGCCTCCGACGTCAAAGCCAACCCTTTGGGTATCAGGTTTCCATCTATCAGCAGATAGTCCGGTGCCGGATCCAGGGCTGCTACCGCGCGCTCCATCGCCAGATGCGAGGCACGTAAAATATTCAGGGAATCAACCTCTTCGACTGAGGCATGGGCAACGGATACCTGGCCAGCGGCCAGAATTTTTCCTTCCAGCGCTTCGCGTTTTTTCAAGCTCAATTTCTTGGAATCGTTGAGCCCCACGGGAATAGCAGAGATGTCCAGCACCACCGCTGCGGCAGTGACCGGCCCGGCCAGCGGGCCGCGGCCCACCTCGTCCACTCCGGCTATTCTCAGGTACCCTTTGGCAAGGGCCGCATCTTCCAGGCTGTAGTCAGGTTTTGTCATGCCAGTCACAAAGCCAATTCGAGCCGGAATTTCAACCCGCACAAAAAAGAGGGGGCCGAAGCCCCCCAAGTTGCTGCTGCCCGAAAGCGGAACATCGTTAACGGTTGACCATCCGGAAGCCATGCTGCTTCAGACAGCGGGGTTTGTAACCGGTGCGGTTGCGTTTGCCGTTCCAGAAGGTCACCTTGCAAGCCCGCGGCAGTTTCTGTGTGTACCCGTAATTGCGGTCGAGACAGCCTTTGCCGGCCAGCGGATAGTTGCGGCTGTAGCGCGGAAAATAGCGGACACACTGTGCCGGCAAGTCATAGCGGTGCACCCGCGGCGGCAGCGGTTTCACATGCCCGCCATGGCGGTTGTGCGAGTTATGCCTGTGGCCGCCATGCCCATGGCCACGCGGCGGGTTGTAAGTCCGGGTTACTGCGTGATCGTCGTCTTTCCTGGCATCGTTAATGGCCGCGCCAAGAATTCCAAGCAGGGCCATGCCGGCAATGAATTTGGCGACATCCTCGTCTGCGCGGGCAGGCGCTGCCGAGAAACCGGTAATGGCAATAGAAGCTGCCACGATCATGGCAATGAATTTGCGGTGCGGCTTGGAACCATATGTCTGGGCCATTTCGGGACCTTTCTTTTGATTGTCGGATGCGCAGCCTGTGCGCTTGGATGCCTCCAACCTGGCCCCGCCCCATTCAGACAGGCAATATCGGCCGCTTGTTATCGGATATCAGCGGTCTCAACCCCCTGCGGTTATTGAATTTCAAGACCCGCCGCCGCAGGATGCCCATATGAAACAGAACCTCCTGATCCCCGCTCTTGCGGCTGCCTTTCTGGCGCTTTCGCTGCCAGCCCAGGCGGCAGATTGCTATGCCGATTACAAGGCCAAGCAAGACAACCCGCTGCGCCTGCACTACGGCGTGATCCAGCTCTCCGGCGCCTGCAAGAAAAAGGCCGCCCGGCGCGAGGTCCAGGCCCGTATTGCGCCCGGCGGCTGGAAGCTTTTGAATGTCCTTTCCGTCTTCGGCCCCGAAGGCCTGCAGCAAAGGAAGGCCAATGCCGGATCCTACTATCTCCGTTTCTGAGGCCCGCGCGGCTGGCAGCAGGGTAATCGCGCTCGGCATAGCTGCTATTGTTGCACTTTTGGTGATTGCCGGCACGGTTCTCTTGCTGACGCTGCCCGATGCCAATGCCTTTAACGCGCGGGTTGAGCAGCTGTTTATCGAAAACGATCTGACAGCCCAGGCCGAGATCAAGCTGCTGGAAATCCTTGCCCAGTCCGGCACTGCCTTTGCCGACACGCTGACCAGTTACCGGATGGTGATTTTTGTCTTGCTGCTGTTTGCCACTGCGATGATGGTGGCAGCATTGGCGGTGCTTGGCATGCTGGTGATGCTCAATCGCCGCATGGCGCAGATCGAACGCTCCGGCATCCAGGTGAACGAACTGCTGATCAGCCGCGATGAAAACACTGTCTATCTGAACAACATGGGGTTCAAACTGACGCCCGCCGCGATGGAAACTCTGGCGGTTCTGGCGGAGGCCAGGCTCGACGATGACGTGCTGTCAGGCGCCGAGATCGAAGCCGTGATTTCCGGCCGCATCTCCGCCGACTGCGAGGAAGCCGCCGGCGCCACCCGGATAAAACGGCTGCGGGATACGCTGGGCAACCAGATGGTGAGCGAACTTCTTGTCAAAAACATCGCCAAGCGCGGTTATGTGCTGGCCATCAGCAGAGACGTGATCCGTATGGTCTGAACCGTCTGGCTCCGCTTTGCTCAACATCATGTGTTCAACTCTGGAATTTCCGCCCCCAGACCCCACATAGTCCAGAACCGGCCCACGCCGGCCGGTCCTGGTTTTCAGCACATTTTCGGCGCAACGGACAAGGACCTCAGGGATGGATGCACAGGTACACGCACCGCATCGGGGCTACGGCATTGTTATCGAGCCGCTTCAAGGCTTGGTCACGGCCCGGCGCAATGGCACCGTTCTGGCGCAAAGCTCCCGCGCCAAGGTGATGTATGAAACCCGGCTTCCCCCAGCGATCTATTTTCCCTCGGAAGACGTGACAGCACAGCTATCGTCCAACACCCCCTTGCAAACCTTCTGCCCGTTCAAAGGCACGGCCAGCTACCGCGACGTACTGTTGACTGGCGGCGGCTTAAAGAACGCTGTCTGGTCTTACGACGAGGCAATGCCGGAGGCAGCGGCCATATCTGGCCATATCGGTTTTATGCCTGGCGCGGAGGCCGAATTCGACCTGGGCAGCAACAGCGTGGAAATGCCGGACTACGGCAATATCTCCGGCCCGGTGATCGACTGGCTGCTGCGGGACGCCGCCCTGGTTCCGACCCCCGAGGAGCTGACGGCCGCTCTGGCAGAAAAACTCGTGGAGCAAGGCATCTACTTGTCCCGCATGTCCGTCATGGCATGGTCCCTGCATCCGCTGATCGCAGGCAAGAATTTCATCTGGCAGAAGACGTCCGGCGAGGTTACCACTTATGCCCCGTCTTACGAAATCCACGACCACCCGGCCTATCAGAACAGCCCGCTGCGCCACGTCTCCAACGGCCTGGGCGGTGTGCGCCACCGGCTCGGCTGTTGCCGGTCCGCAGATGCGTTTCCGATCCTTGAAGATCTGCGCAAGGAGGGGGCCACCGACTATGTCGCCATGCCGTTGCGCTTTTCCGACGGGCGCATCAATGTGCTGACCCTCACCAGCGACCACCCGAACGGCTTTTCCACCGCTAACCTGGGGCTGATATTCGAATGCTCCGATGTGATTGCCCGCTACTATGAAATCTTCATGCAGCGCGAGAACGCACAGTCGCTGCTGGAAACCTATGTTGGCAAGCGCACCGGCGCCCGGGTACTGGGCGGCGAGATCCGCCGCGGCGACGGAGATGAAATCGACGCCGCCATCATGTTTTGTGATCTGCGCGGCTCCACCCGGCTGGAAGAACAACTGGGCCGCCAGGACTATATCGCGCTTCTGAACCAGTTCTTCGAGACTGCCTCGACCATCGTGCATGAGCACGGCGGCGAGGTGCTGAAATTCATCGGCGACGCTGTGCTGGCGGTGTTCCCGGCCGGCAGCGATCCTGAAAGGGCCCGCAGGCAGGCCCTGAACAGCGCCCGCACCATTGTGGCCCGGTTGGAGGAAATCGCCCAGGAAGAAGACGGCCACCGCTGCGAAGCCGCCATCGGCATCGCCTACGGGCGCGTGACCTACGGCAACGTAGGCTCGCGTGAGAGGCTGGACTTCACGGTGATCGGCCAGGCCGCCAATATCGCCGCCCGGCTGGGCGACTACGGCAAGACGGTCAACCATCCGGTCATTGTCAGCCAGGACATCCTGAGCGATCCATCACAAGGCGTTTCGCTGGGTGCGGTCACCCTTCATAACGTGTCCCAGCCGGTCACCTGTTTTGCTGTCCCGGCCAAGACTGAACCGTAAGCGCCTCGGCGCTCCCCTACGCGGCGCGGCTTGACGCGGGCGAGGAATTCCAAGGCATGAGGCCGTCGATGCGGCTTTTAGGGTGGCCGTCGAGCAACGCGCGCAGCGTACCGGAAAAGCAGCTGACCGGATCGACGTCGCACATTTTGCAGCTCGCGATCAAGCTGGCGAGCAAATGAACGGCCACTGAACTTTCATCCAGAGGAAGGGTCGAGTGGCTGAGCGCTTCATCATCGCGCTTCCCCTGGAAGCCTCTCCTGGACAACGAGAGGCACTGGCAGCTGCGTTCCCTATCGCCGGAGCCAATCTCCCCCTAATAATATGAAAATAAACAATAAAAAGCCCCACCCCGGGGCGTTTTTGTCGTTCTGGTCACATCCTCTGTCACATCCGATTACACAGACCGCCTGCGGGAGCCGGAGCATTGAGAAGATCAACACCATGTCTGCATTTGGAACGCAGACCATCGTCGTTTTACTGGCGGTGGCGCGTCCCGGAATTCTTTTAAAAAACGCCTCAAACCGGTTTCTGGTTTTTTCCTTGAAGACACATGTCGTCCGCGAGGTCGAGGTGCTGGCCCACCGATTGACGTGGCGCAGCACCCTTGCCTTCGACTATGCGAGGGGCGTTGCAAACATGGAAACAGGTTTGATGGAACGGGTGCTGTCCGAACTGGTGCGATTTGAAATCGCAGCAGTTCGGATCATGCGCGCGCCGTTGCACCTGAACGCACCCGCGTGGAAGCACAACTGGCAATTCAGCGGGAACAAGCCTTGAAGGAAACTCTGCGCGAAGCGCTCTTTCTCGGTAACCGCGAAGCCGCACGCGAGCCTGTTCGTTCTGCGGCAGGGCGTCTTTGTGTGCAAATCGCGGAAAACACCAGTGATTGGATGATTCTGGCTTACGAGGCAACCCGCGTTCTACTGGATCTCAGCATGGAACGCGCGCGGCGCGATCAGGGAGTCTATTCTGAACCCAGCCGCTTCTTTCAAGCCGCTATAGCAACTGAGGCTTCAACCGCACCCGCCGGGTACGGATCACCTCGTTGGCGATGTCCGGCAGATCGAGAACTTCACCAAGGGTGATGCCGTCAGCGAACCCGATCACCCGTGCCAACCCTCTGGGGATGTAGATGCCAAACTCGGCGACCAGACCACGCAAGCCATTGATCAGCTGCGTTCTTTGACGAACAAGAAGGTCACGCGCCCGATGCAGTGACAGCAGGGACTGCTGCTCCACTGTCTTGATCGCCACGAACCGCATCGTTGGTCGGGTCACTGCTTCGCAAATTGCTTCGGCATCAATAGCGTCTGATTTGCCGCGTTTGACGTACGGTTTCACATACATCGGCGGGATTAAACGAACATCGTGGCCCAGGGCGGTCAGTTCGCGCGCCCAGTGATGGGCGCTACTGCATAACTCCATGCCGATCAGACAAGGTTCCAGTTTCTTGAAGAATGGCAACACCTGCGCACGCCGCAGCGGACGGTTGAACACAACGGCATCATCTTCGGCAATTCCGTGAGCCTGAAAAGCGTTCTTGGCCAAATCCAAGCCGATGGTGGTAACTTGCATGGGGTGGCTCCTCTCAAAGCAGACTGAGACACCTGCACTATGGCGCATTGCGATGCCGGTTGGAGCAAGAGCCATCCACCCCATCAGCTTCCCGCCCTTCGCGTTGAAGACCCGGAGCAGTGCTGCGATCTGGACGAAGGTCCGCAAAAAAAGGCTGTTCCGAGCATTTTGATGTTGACAACCGGTGTGCATGACAACCGGCTTCTGTGCATTCTTATGCCTCCTTGGCAGCAACAGTGCCAATGAAGCATAAGAATGCACGCATCTTCGATTCGGCGATCCAACTCCCGAAGTTTACCAATTAAAATCATTAACTTGTGAATTGGCAAATGGTGGCGCACCCCAAAAACATGCACGCCAAAACCAAAAGCATGTACTGGTCTGGCAAAGAAAGAGCCCGCTTAAAGCGGGCTCTTCGCGGCAACTACAGGCGCTCTGATCGCTATTGTTCTTTGTGAAGCAGCGACGCCATCACCTCGGGATTGAAGGCCTCTTCGAAGTCGACAACAGTGAAAGGTGAGTATGCAGGCGGGAGACGGTACGTCTTTGCAAATGCATTCATAAAATGGTCGAGCGAAGGCATCTTTGCCCAGATGATGGCCGGTCTGGCTGCTGATCACGGTGAGGAAAAGACCGTGCTGATCGACGCAACTTACCTGAAGGCACATCGTACGGCCTCCAGTCTTGGGGTTAAAAAGGGGGGCGCGGGCGCCTGATCCCTTGTCCGGCAGGGCATTGCGCAGCAATGTCCCGAGAGGGGGCGCACTAAGGGCGGCATGAACACTAAGCTGCACGCAATCTGTGACAGCCAGGGGCGTCCACTGAACCTGTTCGTGACCGCCGGACAGGTCAGTGATTACACCGGTGCTAAGGCGCTGCTGAGTGGCCTGCCTGACGTCCAATGGCTTCTCGGAGATCGCGGGTATGATGCCGATTGGTTTAGAGAAGCGTTGAAAGACAAAGGGATACGGGCCTGCATCCCCGGTCGAAAGCAGCGCAAGAAAGCCATCAGATACGACAAACGCCGATGTAAGCGGCGCAACCGCCCCTCTCGTGACATTGCTGCGCAATGCACTGCCGGGCAGTGATTGAGATTATGTTCGGCAGGCTGAAGGACTGGCGGCGGGTTGCGACACGATACGACAGATGCCCAAAAGTCTTCCTGTCAGCAATCGCGCTTGCAGCACTCGTTATCTACTGGCTTTGAAACTCAATGAGTCCAGAGCCTAACACGCCGCATCAATTGAGCGCGAGTATAAGGAATTTTGTGGCTCCTCTTAAAAGATGGAGGTGCCGAGCATTTTGATGTTGACAGCCAGTGTGCATGAAAACCGGCATCTTTGCATTCTTATGCCTCATTGGCAAACAGGTGGTTTTGGCGACCCCGGCAGGATTCGAACCTGCAACCTGCCCCTTAGGAGGGGGTGCGGTGAGCTCCAAAAACTGATTTACTTTCAAAAACTTAGCCCTTCCCCTTGCTGGGGGGCTGTACGGGCTTTGTACCGGCCCGTGCCCGGATTTCCCTTTCGTCAACGTCGCTGTGGGCGTAAATCCGGTCCGGCAAAGTAGGGTCAGACCAGCGGCCTGCCTTGGCGGCGGTGATCGGGTCCAGCCCTTGGCGCACGCGCATTTCGGTATAGAAACCGTGCCGCCCGGCTGCATGGGGGGCAATGTAGTCAATTTCTGCTTGTTTGCAAATGGCGCGCCAGCGGCTGTGCATACTCGTTGGGTGGGCGTATCCGAACACCCGCGGCGGCAAGCGCTGATCTCCGCGCCGGGCGCGCGGACGCTTCGGCGGTAGCGCGACCAAGATAGCCGCCATCGCCTCAGAAATAGCGACCCACTGGGCCGGGTGCCCTTTCGACGCACCCAACCAAACGCGCAAACGGGGCAGATCCAGATCCTTCGGCACAAGCGCGACCGCCTGGCTGATCCGGGCGCCGGTTTCAAACATGAACTGCGCCATAGCCGCATTGTACCCGTCGGCAGCGGTGGTGAACTTATCCAACCAGTCCCGGTCACTGGGGGTTTTCTCTACCCGCGACTGCTTGCCCCGCGCTTTGTCCTGAGCGACGCGTTCTTTGGTGCCGTAGCCGCGAATTTTGATCGGCGGGCATTTTCCGTCGTCGTGCGCGTTGTTGATCACCGAACGGATGGGGGTCACGATTTCACGCCACCAAGTGTCGGTCGCGCAATTGGGCAAGATCTTTGGCCCCAGTTCTCGGACTTCTTTCGGGGTGATCCCGGCGACCGCGCGCCCAGTAAGGTGGGGCAGGATAGTGATCAAACGCTTGGCGTCTGCCGGTTTAGCCCGGTACAGTACCACAGCGTCGTCGAATGTGAATTCGTCCGCTTCTTCGCCGACTATGTGCCGACGCTTCAGGCGCTCCGTTTCTTCGGCGATCCACCGCCGCGCGCCTGTCTCTGTAGATGCGCCAGTGCTGACCCGGAGGTAGCCCGTGATGGCTTGCCCGTCGAGTTCGACGCGCCCTTTGGCCCACCAGACTTCGCCCCGCTGGTATGGTTCGAGCGGCACTCTTTATCCTCCAAAATCTTGTCCATCTGTTCCGGCGTGATCAGCATCGCCCCGTGACCGACGATGTGGCACGCGCCGATCCGCCTTGCGTCCGCCCGCAGTGACCGGGCGGAGTAAGTCATTTCCCGGGCCGCGAACTTTTCGACCCATTCTTCGGGGGTTAGCCCCTCGTCCAAGATCCTCGCGCCGGTCGCCATGTTCAGGCCGCCAGCATGTATTCGATCAATTCGGCTTCGAGTTCGGAATTCTGGGTTTCCAGTTCCAACACCTTGTCCGCCAAATCTTCGATTTGGTCCTCTTTGTCCTGCAAGTCGTCGTCGCGCCCTTTCAATGCTGCCTCTAGATCGCTTTCGGCGGTGTCTTCAACATTCGACAGCTCCGCCTCGTGCGAGCGGCGCATACCGAGGACTGTCGCCCAAATACGATCCGCGTCTTGGTGCGCGTCCAACTCTGCAATCGAGTACGGCTCCGCACTCAACGCTGCCGGGGGTGGGTTCGTCCCTCCTGTCAGTAGGTCAACCATGTTCAAACCCTCCTTCCGATATCTGCTCTCAGGGCGTTCAACAGCGCCCGCTGGGTGACGTCCTTGCGGCCCAGGGCCGCCAGAACCGTTTGATCGACCGTGTTTTCGACGGCCAGATGGTGGATAACTGTCGGCTTGGTCTGGCCCTGCCGGTGCAGGCGGGCGTTGAACTGCAGGTACAATTCCAGCGACCAGTTCAGCCCGAACCAGACGATGGTGTTCCCGCCTTTCTGCAGGTTCAGGCCGTGACCCGCGCTGGCCGGATGTGCCAGCAGCATTGGGATTTCGCCCCGGTTCCAAGCCTTGATCTGTTCCGGGTCCTTGCCCAGCAACTGCGCCTGGGGGAACCGTTTTTGGATCCCCGCAGCATCGCTTTTGAAGTTGTGCGCGACCAAGAGCGGCGCGCCGGCCATTTCATCGACGATCCCGGCCAGCGCGTCCAACTTAGTGTCATGGACGCCCGCCCAGGTCCCGGCGTCGTCGGTGTAGACCGCGCCGTTTGCGAACTGCAGCAGCTTGTTCGAAAGCGCCGCCGCGTTGAACACTTCCACTGTGTCGTCGCCGATTTCGGCCAGGAAATCCCGCTCCAATTGCTGGTACTGGGCGCGGGCCGCCTGTGGCAAAGCCAGTTCCACCACATTGTCGATGCGGTCAGGCAGATCCAGATAATCTTCGGCTGTCAGTGTCAGGCAAATGTCGCCTATGGCGTCATAGATCTGCTGATCTGCACCTTTCCGCAGGTCCCAATTGTACCCCATGTAGTCGCCGACGAAGTACCGGTCGCGGTAGGCCGTGAACGTCTTGCCCAGGCGCGCGCCCCGATCCAGCAGGAACACCTGGGGCCAAACGTCCAGCAAGCCGTTGCTGGCCGGGGTGCCAGTCAATTCGATCAGCCGCCCGATAGCGGGCAGCGCCTTCCGCAACGCCTTGAACCGCTTGGTGGAGGCCGACTTGAAGCTGGACGCTTCGTCGATCACGACGACGTCATACGGCCAGCCCGACTTGTTCTCTTTCAAGGTCTGCACCAGCCACGACACAAGCTCGCGGTTTATGATATGGATATCCGACCGATCGGTCAGAACCTTGCGCACCCGGGCGGCGGGTGATCCGTGGATGTTGCAGAACGACAGGTGCCGCAGATGGCCCCACACCCCGATTTCGGTGGGCCATGTGTTCAGAGCGACCCGCAGCGGCGCGATGATCAGCACCCTGTGCGCCTCGAACGATTGCAGGAGGTCCGACACCGCCGTCAGAACGGACACGCTTTTTCCCAAGCCCATCTCT
This sequence comes from Leisingera sp. NJS204, assembly GCF_004123675.1. NCBI lineage: Bacteria > Pseudomonadati > Pseudomonadota > Alphaproteobacteria > Rhodobacterales > Roseobacteraceae > Leisingera > Leisingera sp. NJS204. The sequence continues at coordinate 3,910,262 of NZ_CP035417.1, forward strand.
ACCCACAACGCGCAGGACGGTGTGTCCTTGATGAACTGCACCGCGCGTTCTTGGTATTCGTGGAGGTCGAACCGGTTCAACTCGCCCGGAAAATTCAGTTTCTCGAAGCCATCGTGGAGACCGCGCACGAAACTATCTCGCGCGAGGGCCGCCTCGCGTTCATCGTCGAAGGAACCGATGTAGTGGACCGTGCCGTCTTTCTTCGCCTGGGCGGTCCACTTGCCCCGCGCGCTGTGCCAAGACACGCCGAAATACTGGCTGGTCGCCCCGTCGGTCTTTCGGCACCGGTTGGCGTTGTTCTGCGCGACCGTAGCGACCCGCAGGTTTTCAATCCGGTTGTTCAGGGGGTCACCATCGGCATGGTCCACGACCCTGCCTTCCGGGATCTGGCCGTTATGCCAGATCCAAATTAGGCGGTGGCCTTCATAGAACACGCCATCCAGCGTGATCCGCCAGCGCCCGTTGCTATCCAAGTTTCCGGCGCGTTTACCTTCGTACCGCTTGTTCGGGCGCCCCATGCTGTCAACACGCGGGCGGTGCACCAGAAAGCCTTGGGCATCGTATTCGAAAGCTGCCCGCAACGCTTCTTGGGTCGGGTACTCTCTATCCCGCGAAAAGGCGGGCGCCGTCTTCAACGCTGTCGATGACATGGACTTCCATTCCCTGATCGATGAGTTTTTCTATTTGCCGGGCCTGCAGCGGCGTCGGCTTCTTTCCAGCGGCTTTGAATTCGACGAAGACCACCCGGCCTGCGCGGACGAAGAACCGGTCCGGCACTCCCTTCTGTGTTGGGGAGACGAACTTGTAGACCAGCCACCCCGCCCGCTTGGCGGCCTCGCAGACCTTGCGTTCGATGTGGCTTTCCCGGGTCACGCGGCATCCTCCTGGAACACGTCGTCTGCCACATCTGCCGGAATTTCGACCGTCTGCACCCGGTAACCGCAGGAATCGCACACCCGGCGGCGACGAACGGTTGCGAAGCCGTAGGCGTCGTGCGGGCGGCTGTCCTTGGCCGCCAGCTTGGCCCCGCAGCTGGGGCAGACGGTACAGTTCAGGTGGCCGGCAGTCATTTTACCTTCGCTTCGAAACTGTCGACGAACGCCCGGGCGCCCGCCAGCGCCTCGTCGAACGCTTCCGGGTCCTCTGGCTCGCAGGACGCGCTGTTGATGGCGGTGAGCAGCACGTCCAGCCAATTCGCGGCACCTTCGGCTGCCAGCAGCGCGTCTTCCATTTCAGGCACCCGGGCCAGTCGGCGGGCGTTGGCGTCCAAGACGCGGTCTTTGCCCCAGGCGGAGTTCACGACCGCCATAGCTACCGGGTTCCGCCCTTCCGGGCCGATCCCGCAATAGGTGTTTTCGCCTTCGGTATCGACACTCCATTCCGTTTCGCAACGGTCGGTCCAACTACCTTTGGTCCCGGCTTTGCGGTCTTCCCGGATCTGCTCAAAGAGGTCCATTTTTCAGTCCTTCCTGTATCGGTCTGCCACGAACCCGGCAGCGGCCAGCGGGAAACCCGGCGCCCATTCGGGCGGGGTTGCCATAATCGCCGCTAGGGCGTCGGCAGAGCGATTTTCGTCGATTGGTGCTTCGGTCACGGTTTCGTCGTGGACGGTCAGCAGAATTTCGAAGCCCGCCGCCTCGCAAGCGGGCATGTTGTGCGCGAGAATGTCACGGCTAAGGCTTTGGCAGGCGTTTTCCACCAGCTTGCCGCCGTAGGTGTGCTGGCGGACCCACTGGCGCGTGATCGGGTCAACGCCGCGGTGCGTGATGCGCCCTTGCGGGTCCAGCCGGGGCGAGAAGTAGACAAGGAACTTGCCCGAAGGCAGCCGGTTCAGCAGGTAGTTGTGCCCGGCGTGCGTGACCCGCTTGAACACCATGTGCGGCCCCGCCCGGAACGCCTTTCCGGGTTTCTTCAACGCCTCGCGCGCAGCTGTCTCGCAGGCTTTCCACAGATCGGCGATTGCCGGGTGCCGCTGCCGCCATGCCAGCTTCACGGTTTCCGACGCGATCCATTCGACCGGATCCAGATCCGGGTCCCGCTGTTTACCCCAGACGTGATAGTTCTCTTTCGCCTTGTCGGCGAACCGGGGCATGTTGACGCGGATCGTGCCCCAGTGATCGGCCATCTGGACGCCGTAGGTCTGGGCGAAGGTCTGGAAGGCACCGACGCCGCCCTGGTAGCCCAGGGCCAGTTCGGGCACCTTGCCCATAACGTTCCGGTCGGACTTGCTGACTTCGTAAGGGTCCTGCCCCAGCAAACTGCCGGCAGTCACGTTGTAGAGATCCGGGCCGGTGCCCGCGTCGAATGCCTCGAACGCTTCCAGCTTCCAGTGTTCCCCGGCCAGCCAAGCGTTGGCCCGGCCTTCGATGTTCGACAGGTCGGCCACGGTCAGTTGTTTGCCCTCTGGGGCCTCTACAACACCCCGCAAAGCCGCGGAGCCGAACAGCATCAAGTCGTCAAACAGGAGGTCCTGCACCCCGGCTTTCAGCGCGGCGATATACTGGTCCACGGCACTCTGGGGCGGCAGCCCGCGGGACGGCAGGTTGTGGGGCTGGAACGTCCGCCCGGCCCACCGACGGGTGCGCGCCGCGCCGGAGAACTGCAGGCCGCCCCGGAACCGCCCGTCTGGTGAAATCGCCGGTTCGAGCGCGCCGTATTTGGCGGTCGACGTCTTGTTCGACATGATGGAAATTTCCATCAGCTCCCGCAGTTCCGGGCGCACTTCGCGATCCGGCGCTGCAAGGAAATCCTTGAAGGTCTGGGACCGGGTGTTGTCCAGATCCAGATTGAATTCCTCGTTCAGGAATTCCAGAAACTTCGCTCGCATGGTGGGGCGCTCGACAGCGCCACCGGTCAGTTCGATGAACCGGGCAGACAGCGTTTCTTTTTCTTCCCGCGCGGCCCGGACACCGGCTTCGACCAGCGCGCGGTCGCACTGAAAACCGCGGTCGTTGATACGCTGGTCCAGGCGGTACATTTCGAGTTCGTCGCCGCGGTAATTCCAATCCGGCAGGCGCCGGTCGATTTCGCGCATCGACCCGATATCCCGGACGGCATAGTCGCAGAACTGCGCCCATTCTTCGGGGTGCGTTGTGCGGTCGTAGCGGTCAGCCTTGTGGTTCTTCGGCGCGGGCTTGCAAAAGCGGTTGATCAGCTTCTTGCCCTCTTTCAGCTTCGCCTGATCCGGCGACAGCCGCAAGATCTGCCCCAACTGGTCCAGCGAACCCGGGAAACCGTGTGTCATGGCCTTAACCATGGTGCAGCGCCAGCGGGCTGGGTTTCCGACGATGGTGTCGGCAGGACCGAAGTTCGCCGCAAGAACCCGGCGGTCGAACATAGCGTTGTGCGCGGTAATCGGAACGGTTTCGTCCAGCAGCGCGTCGGCCAGTTCTTCCGGCATTTTATCGCCTTCAGTTACGTCCCACAGCTTCACCGGGCCGCCCCCGATGGCGTAAGTAACCAGCAGGATTTCCGCCGTCCGGGCGTACTCGTAGGTCCCGGCGGAAATGTCTTTTTCGGCATTGAACGTTTCGACGTCGATGTAGAGCACGGTTCAGGCCGCCTCTGCCAGCAGTTCGCCGTCCAGTTCGAGGCGGATCATGGGGTACTTGAAGGTTTTCCGGGTACCGTACTGCTGGTAGCGGACCATGCGGTCTTCAGTGAGTTCGCCGGTCTCCACGACGCAGGACCCGTCACCGAACATCCACGTCAACAAGCCCGCGTCTTCGATCACGCCCGTTTCGGCGTTCACCACGAGGTGCGTGAGGTCCTGCCCCTGGTCTTCGAATTTAATATGATAGGCCATTTTTCGAACTCCCGTGTTTCGTGTTTGTCTGACTTCCGTCGCTGCCCCCTCACGGTCGAAGGGGCAGAAAGAGAGGTCAGAGTTCCGCGAACCGCATCGCTTGTTCATGAACCGCACGGCCCAGACGCTCGACCTCGTCCAGACGCTCGTCCAGCAGCCCCAGCGCACCGTCTCTCCGGGCGTCCTGGGCCGCCCCTTCGGTTGCCTGGGGCGGCTGCGGTCCGAACACCCGCTCGGCGGTTACGCCCAGCGTTGTGAGGGTGCCGCTGATGTTATCCGCGAGCATCGCGAGCCGATCCAAGCGAGGTTCCAGGCTATTGCGGGCCTGCTTGACAAGGGTCGGCTCTACGCGGGCTTGACCAAGGCGGGCGACTTGACTGTCCATTTGATATTCTTTCTGTCTGAGGGGTTCAGGTGCCCGCTGCCTGTCGAGACAGACGACGGGGATCCGCGAGTAGATGGCGGGCGTTAGGCGGCCAGGAAATCGTCGTCGCTGGCAACTTCGCCGAAGCCGTCGGCGGCTTCGTCTTCGGAGACGTAGGAACCGTCCAGCGGCTCGCCGTCGCGGAGGAACTGGATCGCCACCAGTTCAGCATTGACGCGCTTGCCGTACTGGTTGTCTTGTGCCCAGAGCCGGACCTTGGCGTTCACGACGCAACCCGCATAGATCGGGCTGTCGCGTTCGTCTTCGATCCGGGTGCGACCGTCACCGCGCAGAACAAGCGGGCGGTTCTTGCAGTTCGCTGACAACACCATGAGGCCGTCGTATTCCGCGCGGCCCTTGTCTTCGCCAGCGCGCAGGCAGAGCTTTTCAGCGGCCAGCTTGCGGCCTTTGAACTTGAACTTGCACAGTTCGGCGATCTGATCTTCGATCTGGCCGATTACCTTGGCGTGGTCTTTGGGGTCCAGCATCAGCGTGGCGCCGCACTTGCCCTCCTCGCCGTTGATAGTCGGCGGGGTGAACAGATGGGGAAACGAGACGCGGGCGCCGCTGATCATGATAAAGTCGGACATAGCTTTTCCTTTCGGGCTTTCGGGTTCTTTGATTGGTGGGGGTTAGGCGGCGTCAGGGACTTCGCCGAAGCCGTCGGTTACGTCGATTTCGATAGTCCGGCGCTTGTCGCTGACCGGGGCGATGGTCGGCTTGCCTTCGGGTTTGACGGTGTGCTTGACGATCAGCGGGTCGCCCCTGCCCAGTTCCTTTTCGGCCTGGGTGATGGTGATCAGCTTCTTGGTGAAAGCGTTTTTGGCGCCCAGCTTCCGGGACAGGGCCTTACCCGCGGCGTCCTCGTCAGCCCACTTGCGCACCGACCGGCCTTCGACCAGCTTGAAACCCGGGACGTCCTCGCCCAGTTCCAAGAGGCCCTGCGCGTGGCCTTCCACGGACTTCGCCCACTTGGTCAGCAGGTCCAGCTGGGGCAGCAAACCCGCGATTTCTTCGGGCGCCAAAGACTTTACGTCCTTGGTGCTGATCGGATCACCGACCACGCTGAACCCTTCGCAGGCAACGGCCAGATTGTGTTCCGCCAGCGCGCGGCAGATGCCCTTGGCGTCACAGAACCGGCACTGCTTGTCCCCGGGATTGAACGGGGCGTCTTCGGCGTTCGCGGCCTGCGCCGCCGGGGCCAGTTCATTGTCGGCCCAAGCCAGCAGATCTTCCCGGCTGATATCCCATTCGCTGACCACATCCAGCCGGGGCTGGTGGATCACTATTCGGACGGTTTCGATATCGAACAGGAAGTCATAGGCGGCCAGCGCGCCCAGGGCGTAGCACATGCCCTGTGGGTTGTTCTGTGCGAAGACCGGAACGCCCTTGCCATACTTCAAGTCAATCACGTGCATGACGCCATCGTCGGTGAACACGATATTGTCCGCGGTGCCGAAGCTTTCGGGCACCCACCGCGAGATATCGACCCGCTGTTCGGTGAAGCGGGTCCCGCCCAGTTCGCGGACATAGTCCAGATACATCTGCACGTATTCGACCATGTCGTCGTCGACGTGGATCAGATCGGGATTGAAGCGGACGCCCGCGTAATCGTCGGCGTCGCGGTTGTTGGCCAGGGCCATTTCGGCCAGCGCGTGGGCGGTGGTGCCTTCTACGGCGTAGGGACTGTCGATCCCGGTGTCCGGGATCTGGGCTTCCATTTCGACCGATGCGGGGCAGAGCATCCAGCGGTGCGCGCCCGACGGGCCTAGTTTTGCATGTGCAGTCATTAGGCTACCTTCTCGAATTCTTCGGGTTCACAGACGTTGAAGTCCGCTTCCCTGTCGTCGTCAGAGAAAACCCGAATGTTGGTGATGGACGCCCCGGCCACATCATGTTGGCGGTAGAGTGCGGCGCGGGCTTCGCTGGCCCAGAGGGCGTCCGGCGGGGTGCCGTTCAGCAGGACTGTCCGGCAGTCGATCCCGCTGGCCGCCTTGAAACTGACGGCGCAGCGGATCTGTTCCGGGCGGCTCATGCCGCGGCCTTCTCCGGTTCTTCGGCGCAGGCGGCGATCACTTCGGCGTATTTGCCTTCGGGGATGCTGCCCAGGATCGGTTTGGCGCCGACGTCGATAAAGCGTTCGATCAGCGCGATAGTCGCCGGGCGACCATGGTCGGAATTGAAGGCCATGAGCGCGTCGCGGGTCGCTTCCAGCGTGGCGGCCTCGTCTTCCGGCGTGTCTTCGGGCGCTTCGTCCTCCGGCTCCGGTTCTTTGGTCGGGGCTTCGTCGTCCGGCGCCGCGGCTTCGTCCAGCTGCACGACGTTGTCGGTCGCCGGGGGCAGCCCGTCGCGCTGCAGGACGGCGAGGATTTCCGACAGCAGGTTGTTGGTTTTCTCCTGCTGCTTTTCGACGCCGCCGACACGACCGGCGAGGTTTTCGATCTGCTGTTCAAGGGACATTTTGGGTTCCTCAATTGGCACGCTGTCGGCAATCGCCAGCGCGGGGTTGGATTTGTTCGGGATCTTCTGAGGTGTGCCCGGCCTATAGCCGGGGGCTGGCCTACGCTGCCGTCTTCCGCAGCTGGGCCAGTTCGGTGTCGATCTGGTTCAGCTGGGTGCGGTAGCCCGGCCCTGAAGCCCACGGCGAGTTCTCATAGAGGAAATTCACATGGGCGCGTTGCGCTTCCAGGCGGTCAATCTTCTGGGGAGTGCTGTCGTTTTTCATGGCTTCGTCTCATCGGTTTCCGGGTTCAGAGAAAGTCACGATTAGCGGGCCTATTGGGTCGGCGCCCGGGGCGGCACTGTGCGTCTTCGGTGACTTTCGATGAACCGATCATGTGCCATAAAATATGGACAGTCAATCCTGATGTGCCAAAAAATATGGAATTCCTCAGACGGAAGGACCCGAAGCCGTTGCGCACGCCATGCGCCCCGGCTAGGCCCCCGTGGGTACATCGCTCTTGCGAATCCGCCGTGTTCTCGTTATGTTCCGATTGCTGGACGGGAAGACCGCTCGCGTCATGCTTGAGCACCCCACCTCTCAAAACCGCAAACGCGGCAGAAAATTAAGGTGTCTTAGAGAGGACGTGCATGAGCGCTCAAACTCGTGTCGATCTATTGATCGAAGGCGCCCGGGAAACTGGGCTTACAATTGACTTTCTTCACGATATTTCTATTGGGCTTTCCAATAGTGCGTTACGCAAGCTCATCGGCAACGCGTCGTCGATGCCCGCGTATATGAAGTCGAGTGACAGCCCGAATTTGGCTCGAAGCAATAGCGCGCCGTCCAATGAGACGCGTTGACGCCCTGTCTCCCAATTGTTGAGCACAGTCCGCTTCACTCCGATCAACTCCGCGTATTCCGTCTGGTTTTTTCCCAGAAGGTTACGGTGCCAGCGGATGCGCGCGGCGATATCTCCGAATGGTGTGTCCATGTACAATGATTAGCGCTAGTCATATTTTTTGACACGTCAAATAAGTATGTCTTGCCCATGTCCATATTTTATGGCACTTCATGTAGCATGACAGTATCCCAGATCATAAAGCAATTGGGGTGGCACCCTCTCGCCAAAAAGCTTGGCGTCGGGCGCACCGCCGTTGCTAACGCCAAGAGTACCGGCACCTTCCCGGCATCTTGGTACTTCATCATTCGTGAGATGTGCGATGAAGCTGGCATTGAACTCGACGATGGTTTGTTCAACTGGAAATCTGCGCAAGAACCCCCCTCAGGTAGCGGGAAACCAAAATGACCCTAGAACAGGTTACGGCAGGTCCAGGCCATGCTTCTTTGGAAAAGCTCGTAGATCTGATCCTGGACACCACGGACCCCGCCGAACAGATCCAGTTCTTGGGTTGGGTGTTATCGGGCAAGTCTCACGTTCAGCACAAGCAAGCGCTAGTCTTAGCTCAGATGGGACGCTGCCACCCGGAGACGGCCCGGCTTTGGTTGTCCGGTGCCACGAAATGCAAATGTGCGGGGCGCCTCTATATGAAGGCGCGGATTCGCTTCGCGAGTGAACTTGAATTCGCGCGCGCCTATGGCGAGTTCATCAACCGCGACCTGATCGCAGAAGCTCAGAGCTGACGGGCCGCTATGTCCGTTAGCGCCTCCCGTATCGTGGCCGAAATCGAACGCGACCCTGGCCGGATGGGTCGGGAGATTGTCGCAGCCTGTGGGTGCTCGGTGGGCCATATCAGCCGGATTGCCTCGCAGCAGAACTTGATTTTCGGAACGCGATACTTGCGTTCGAAAACCCGGGCCGAAGCGGTGCCGCTGTCGCAGCTTGCCGACGAGAACGCCTCTTGGCTGCGGCGGCGCGGCGCTGAACTCGGTGTATCCCTCACCGAACTTGTGAACGCCTGCGTCACTGACGCCCGGCTGGACGAGGAAGAAACACAATGACCAACTCCTTTCTCAAGACCTACGGCCAGCGCCTTCTGGATCAGGGCTATCCGATTATCCCGATCAAGCGCGGCTATAAGTTTCCGTGGGGCCTTGATGCGTGGCAGACCACCCAGGCAGACCAGAACCGTTTGGGTAAGTGGCTGTCCAACGGCTTCGCCGACGGTGGCGTGGGCGTGTTGACGAAGCTGCTGCCTGCGGTCGATCTGGACGTCCGCGACGCCGGGGTGATCGAACAGCTGGTAGCGTGGTGTGAACTGAACATCGGCCCTACTGTGCAGCGCGTCGGCGATGCCCCCAAGCTCCTGCTAGCCTACCGCACCGACAAGCCGTTCCCCAAGGTGGCCAGCGCCAAATACGCCGACTTCCTGGGCATCGAACATAAGGTGGAGATCCTGGGCGACGGCCAGCAGTTCGTCGCATTCGCCCAGCACCCGGACACCGGGCGCCCTTATGAGTGGATCACGGAACAGACCCTGGCCGATGTGCCGGCCGCCGATCTGCCGGTGATCACCGAAGAAGACGCCCGGAATCTGATCGCCTATTTCGAAAGCATCATTCCCGACGACTGGGAAAAGGTCGAAACCGCGCCCAGCACCCGGATAGTAGACCTGTCGGTCCCGGAGGCCGAACGCGTCCTGGCGCACTCCAAGCCCAAGGTCCAAATCTCGGAAACCAAACTGCGGTCGGAACTGTCCGTGCTGGATCCCGATATGCGGATGCATGACTGGGTGCGCGTTGGGATGGCCCTCTATCATCAGTTCGACGGGGACGAAGGCGGCTTCCACCTCTGGGACGAGTGGAGCGCCGCGGGGGTCAAATACGAACCGCACAAGATCCGCGCCCGCTGGCGGTCATTTGAAGCCGATCTGCGAAGCCAGAACCCGGTCACTGTGGCGACCATCCTGCAGATGGCGAAACAGGAGCGGCGCGAGGACGCCAGCAAGAAGGACCCGCTGGACCGGTTCATCGACCGTTATGTGCTGATCGAACACGGCAACATGGTCTGCGATCTGAACAAGCCGCCTTACTGCGCGGTGTCCAAGCTGGAAGAATTCCGCAACTCGACAGCCAACGTCCGGCACGAAGTCCCGGCCCCGACGAAGACAGAGCCGGACAAGACCAAGTGGCAACCGGTGCATCTGAATTGGTTGATCGACCGCGACCGCAAGTCCGCCCAGGGCGTGCGCTACGATCCTAACAGCCCCGTGTTTTTCGAGGACGACCGGCACCGCGGTATCTGGTGGGTGAATGAATTCTACATGCCCGAATTCCGCGAGATCACGGCGGACACGTCGGTGTTCTGGGACCATATCGCTTATCTGTTCCCTATCGAAATCGAACGGAATTGGATCGTCGACTGGATCGCCTTCAACCTGCAGCACCCGGGCCGCCGCTGCAAAGTGACCCCGCTACACGTGTCGATCGCTCACGGTACCGGGCGCGGTTGGATCGTCGAATTGCTGGGCCGCCTGATCGGCCAGTGGAATGTCACAAAGACCAAAATGTCCACGCTGGCGGGCGAAGGCAGCGCCGGGAACTATCAGGACTACCTGAACAAGTCCCTGTTGTGCGCCATTGAAGAAGTCCGGGAGCAGGGTAAGCGCTACGGCGTGTCCGACAAGATCCGCGACTACCTCACCGAAAACTACTTGGAGGTGAACGTTAAGTTCGGCAGCAAACGGACCCAGGAAGTGTTCACCAACTTCTTCTTTATGACCAACCACCCGGACGCCATGGTGCTGACCGAAGAGGACCGCCGCGTGAACGTCTTCACCGGCCCCAGCAAAGCCCGTGACCGCCAATACTATCTGCGGCTCTATGAGTGGCTGGAAACAGACGGTGTGGCCGCGCTCCACGCGGAACTGGTGGCCCGGGACCTGACGGACTTCGACTGGCAGCATTCCATGCGGACGGCAGGCCGATCCCAGATGATCGAGAACAACCGGTCCGAGACAGAAGCCCTGTTCCACGCGCTGCTGGAAGACCTGCCTTACCCCGCCATGACCTTCACTCAGATCGTCCAGGCCATGACCGCCCTATCGGAAAAAGACGCCTTCGACACCGACGTCGACGAAGGGCAGCTGCGCAAACTCCTGCAACATAGGGCGGTACAGGCGAAACGCATCATGATTGGCGGGCGCGGGGGCAAGGCCGTGCGCCCGTGGATTTTAGACCGGAGCGTGGAAAACGACACAAGCGCGATCCGTGAGGCGGTGGAAAAATGCGGGATTTGAACAACAGCACCTGTCCGTATGTCACGTATGACACAGGTATGACACCCGCCGCACGGCCACTGTCATACGAAAAGCCGTTATATCACAGCGCTTTAGTGGCCTGTATGACAGGTATGACACTGAATATAAGTTCTAAGGGAACCCTATCTGTATTCTCACATATTTTATCGCCCCATACGTATAGGGAGCGGTGTCATACCGGCATAAGTGTCATACGGCGACCTAAATCACTGAAAACTAACGCGTTTCCGTATGTCACTCACAAAACCTTGGTGTCATACCGCCCGGTCCGCAGCGCCATACGGACACGCAACCCTCTGAAATCACATACTTTCCGCAATCAACAAGGTGTCATACGCCATGCAAGCCGCTGAATTCCTATCGCTGGCCCAATCCGAGATGCAGGACCGGGCTACGACCTACGACAATCCAACCGGCGAACGGTCGATGGCGGCGACCGTCGCGACGTTCAACGCGCTGACCGGCCACCAGCTGACCGAACAGCAGGGATGGAAGTTCATGGCCTGCCTGAAACTGGTCCGGTCAGAACAGGGCGCCTATCGCGCCGACAACTTCGTGGACGGGGCCGCCTATTTCGGGCTGGCCGGAGAAGCCGCAGCAAAGCAGGACGCAGCATGATCGAGCAAAACACCCAGTGGTTCGCTGTGCGGACCGGAGCGACCGCAAACCCGAACCGGGCAACAACCATCACCGGCGGCGAATACGAGACGTACACGGGCCGCGGGGGCGTCACCAAGCATCGACTGAAGAAGGGCACAGGGCGGCGTGAATTCGTCGTCGAGGTGCTATTGAAGAAACAGGGCTTCCAGGTCTTCTTGCCCACCAAAAGCGGATGGCGGTTCAAATCCCGCTATTCGAAGACCAAACAGGAAGTCTCCTACCCCCTGCTGGTCGGCTGGATCTTTGTCGCGATGCCGACCCGGTTTGACCCGATCCGCCAGGAACAGGTCGCCTACGGCTGGGACCGGCTGATGAAAACCGGCCTCGTCCTGCAAGTGGTCTGTGTCGATGGCCGACCCCGCCCCGTCCCGCAAGCACGGATGGAAAAGCTGTTCAAGCGTTGGGGCGGCCAGCAGACCCGCGCACCGGAGCGTGAGCGGTTCATGCGCACCCACCGCGAATTCCAGGTCGGCGACCAAGCCGTGGTCGCCACGGGTTCGCTGGCGGGCTTTGCGGTCGAAGTCACAGCCCTGCGCGGCCCGAATGCCGTTGTCCTGCTGGATATCTTCGGACGGGAGCAGGAACACGAAATCCCCGCAATGCAATTGGAGGCGGCGTGAGGTCCAGCCGATTTTGCCAATGTTACGCCGCCACACCCGGTTCCCATCCTCCGTTCTACCTACAGCAAGCGGCTACCGGGGGTGCAGATCAAACAGAATACCCCTCTACTCCGCCGCAAGTGGCAGAAAGACAAGCACACATATGCGAATTGGCTAGTAAATTAATGACAAACTGATTTTGCTTTCTATATTGGGGCCATCGGCGTCTTTAAAAGAGGGCGTCGGCTTGCGCAGCCTATTACCAGATGTGACGGAGGACACCCCCCTCCGTTCATAAGCTGAAGGTAGTAGGTGGGATGATCCAGCTTGCCACTGGTGAAAATCCAAAACCCAGCGCATGAGAAAGGAGTCAGTATGTACGATCTGCTAGTGCTGTTGCTGATGCTGATCCAGATTCTTTTGCAGATTTATCTGTAACAGATCGGGAAAGCTGCTGAAGCGGCGAGGCCTCTAGCCCTGCTGGAGGCTGGAGGAACTGTCGGGGGTATTTTGATGGTTCCTCCGAACTCCCCGCAAATTCACAAAGCAATAACAAGCGCCTGAACCGAGATGCAGATCGACAGGCCTACGTCCTCACTCACACTTCGAATTTAAGGAAGAGGTCGCCAATCCCCACGGCTTTGCCAAGCCTAAGGGGATTGACTAAAGAGCGACACTCGACAGTGAAGATCCTGGCTAAGAACGAACACTGCAAGTACCGTAAGTAAGAAGGCGAGTCATTACGCCCTGCTAGTAAGAAGAATATGGGGTGGTAGCCAGCGGCTGTCAATGCCCGCCACATGAAAAATGGCGCAAATACTCTGCATTCCTGCCGGTTTCAATGCCGGCAGACTTGTCGACTAGCGCTCGGAAAGCCAAAAGATACATTCATCTCACATTTCGTAATCTTTCCGTATGCGAAAGGTGAGTAACAATCGACACCATTTCAAGTCTTTCGCGAAAATAATCTTTCACGACCGTTGCGGGAGTTAGCAGGTTCGCATGGCATGAAACTTGAAAAACCACCCGAATTGCGATACCAAATAAGGGCGCCACTACATTTAGTGGTGAGGGCCACTGTCAATAAACGCGCGATGCGGTGCGGCAACCCCCAGACGCAGGCGAACCTACTAAGGCGCCCCCCGCGTTACTCACAGCGAAGCTATGGTTTCTTCCTCCCGTTGGACCCAGGCACCCGGCAGCGCACCCCGCCTGCCGGGGCTTTCCGTTTTGCACCCCCTGAACACAGGAGCCGCAGCAGCGGAACAGAAAGACGATGGCGAAGAAGACCGGGCGCATTTCGGAATACGACAAAGCAGGTGGCGACGATAAGGTCCCGGCCATCACGCGTCAGCTGTGCTTGATGGGCGCCACCGAAGAAGAACTGGCCGCCGCGTTCGGCGTCACCCGCCGCACAATCACCAACTGGGAACAGCAGCACGAGCAGTTCAAGGATGCGATCCTGGAAGGCCGCGACGTCTCAGACCAGAAGGTGGTCCGCAGCCTGTTCGAGCGTGCCACGGGCTACAGCCACCCGGAAGACAAGGTGTTCGCTGACGCCAAGACCGGCGCGGAACACGTCGTCCCGACCACGAAACATTACCCGCCCGACACTACGGCGGCCATTTTCTGGTTGAAGAACCGCCGCCCCGACGAATGGCGCGACAAGCAGGTGATCGACCAAAACACGAAGCTGTCCGCAGATGATAGTCTGGCGGCGGTTCTTGCAGCCGTTGACGGAAAAACCAAGTCCGTTTGACGACGCCGTCGCCAAGTTCGGGGACCGTAAGTGGAGGCTGAACAACCTCTACTGGATCAAGGACAGGCACGGTAACGTCGTCAAATTCAAGCTCAACCCGGCACAGGAACAGCTGCTGGACGAGCTTCATACGTTGAATATCATCCTGAAAGCCCGGCAGCTGGGCTTTTCGACCTTCATTCTGATCCTCGCGCTGGACTGCTGCCTGTTCAACAGCCACTTTGCCGCGGGCCTGATCGCCGACACACAGACTAACGCCCAGAACCTCCTGGACCGGATCAAGTTCGCCTATGAGCGACTGCCGGCACAGTTGCAGGAACTGCGCCCGGTCGTGACGCAGAACGCGACAGAAATTGAATTCGGCAACGGCTCCGGCGTCGAAGTCGGGGTTTCGCTCCGGTCCAGCACAAAGAACTTCCTGCACATTTCCGAATACGGGAAGGTCTGCGCGAAGAACCCGGATCGGGCGAAGGAAATCAAGACCGGGTCGTTAAACACGGTCGCCCCCGGCCAGCTGGTGTTCATCGAAAGCACCGCCGAAGGTCGCAGCGGTGATTTTTTCGACAAGTGCGAGACGTCCAAGGCTGCCCGGGACATGGGCGCGGCTCTGGGCCTGCTGGAATACCGGTTTCACTTCTTCCCGTGGTTCCTGGACGACACCTACCGGCTGTCCAAGCCCGTGAAGCTGACGCCGGAGGAAGAAAAATACTTCGACGAGTTGCTGGCCGAACACGGCATCGACTTGGACGAGGAACAGGAGTGGTGGTACGCCGCCAAGGCCCGCGAACAGGGCACGGACATGTGGCGGGAGTTCCCGACCACCCCGGACGAGGCCTTCAAGGCGGCAAAGGACGGCGCCTACTGGGCCAAGGAAATCGCAGCGCTACGGCAGCGGGGCGAGATCCGGGACCTGCCCTTCGAAACGCGGACACCGGTCAACACGTTCTGGGACCTGGGCGTCGACGACAGCACGTCGATCTGGCTGCACCAGCTGATCGCGGGCAAACACCGCTTCGTCGGCTTCATTGAGGCCAGCGGCGAAGGCATCGCCTACTATCTGGACGAGTTGGAGAAATGGCGCGTCCGGCACGGCGCCACCTTCGGCCAGCACTACGGCCCGCACGATGTTGAACACCGGATGCAGGGTGAAGAAGCCGAAAGTATCCGGGATATCGCCGCCCGCCTGGGCTTCCACTTCACTGTGGTGGAGCGAACCAAGGTCAAGCTGGGCAGTATCCAGGCCGTCCGCACGACGCTGCCGAAATGCCAGTTTTCAGTGCCCACTGTCGAAACCGGGTTGAATCACTTGGAACAGTACAGCCGCGACTGGGACGAAAAACACGGGGTGTGGAAATCACAGCCCCGCCACGACGAACACAGCCACGGCGCAGACGCCTTCATGACCTTTGTCGACGGGTGGAACCCGCCGCCGAAGAAAGCACCGAAACACAAGGGGCCTAGGGTAGCTTGACCAACGACGACCGCCATATCGGCCACGTGGCCCAACTCGTCCAACAGTGTGAAAGCTATCTGGACGAGCAAGCCCCGGATCGTGAACGCGCGCTGGAATACCACGACGGCAAGGTCGACGACCTGCCCGTGGATACGGACGACGACGGCAACCCGGTCCGTTCTTCGGTTGTGTCAAAAGACGTCCGGTCGGCGCTCAAAAAGCTGATGCCGTCGATCATGCGGTCAATCCTTTCGAACGACAAGCTGGTCGAATACGCACCCGTCGCCCAGGAGGACGAGGCGGGCGCGGAACAAGCCACCGACTATGTGAACAACGTGGTTGTGCCGGAATGCGGGGCAGAACAGGCGATCTACGACAGCGTGTTCGACGCCCTGCTGCTGAAAACAGGCATTGTGAAATGGGCCGCCTACCGCAAATTGAGCGCAGAGATCCACGAGTTCACGGATCAGGGCGACAACGATGTGCTGGGGCTGTTTGATGACCCCGATATCGAAATCTTCGACCACGAGAAGACCGAAGAAACCGACAAGGACGTCTTGGCGCTGGACCCGAACGCGCGCCGCCATTCGTTCAAGCTGCGCCGGACGGTGAAGAAGAAAGAAGTTCGTCTGGAAGCGATCCCGCGCGGTTCTTTCCTGATCTTCCCCGGCGCCGACAGCATTGACGCGTCGCCAATCGTCGGAGAGCGACAGGAAGTCACCCGGTCCGAACTGGTGGAACGCGGCTACGACCGGGAGAAGGTCGACAACCTGACCGCGCAGGGCGGTGTTTCGTCCGAAGACGACGACAAACACGCCCGGATGGGTGACGACTGGACCCAGATCGAAGGCGGCACCACCAAGGCGCTTGAAACCGTCAAGATTTACGAAGTCTATGTCCGGCTGGATTTGGACGGCGACGGCATCGCCGAAATGCACAAGATCGTCTTTGGCGAAGGCGGCGATGGCGACAAAGACGAAAAGAACCGCGTTGTCCTGGAAAAGGAGGCCGTCACCGAAGCGCCCTATGCCGACGTCGTGGCAGAGCGGGACGCGCACCAGTTTGAAGGCCATTCGGTGTTCGAGGACGTCGAAGATATCCAGCGGATCAAAACGTCACTGCTGCGGGGCACGCTGGACAACATCTACTGGCAGAATAACCCCCAGCCCGAAGTCGATCTGTCGGTCGTGGCCGACCCCGAAGCGGTATTTGCTCCGCGGTTCGGCAAGCCGATCCTGAAAAAGGGCGGAACCGCCGGGGTGCCGGCAGTCACATGGAGGCAGATCCCGTTCTATGCGGACAGTTCCTTCCAGATGCTGCCGTATATGGACGAGATCGCCAAGGACCGGACCGGGATCACGGAACAGTCTGGCGGCCTGGACCCGGCGCAGATCGCCAATGTGAACACGGGCGTCGCCCAGCTGGCAGCCGAAGCCGGGATCGCACAGGCGGAAATGATCATCCGCACGCTGTCCCGGGGCGGCTTGAAAAAGGCGTTCCGGGGTCTGTTGAAACTGGTCATTGCGCACCATGACCAGCCGCGCACCGTCCGCATCCGCAAGGAATGGGTCGAATACGACCCGCGCCACTGGAACGTGGATATGGACTGCAAAGTCAACGTCGGCCTGGGCGCAGGGTCGCGTGAACGCGACATGGCCGTGCTACAGGTCATTCTGGGCCTGCAAGAAAAGCTCTTGGGGCAGCTGGGGCCGGACAACCCGTATGTGAAGCCGGATCAGCTGTACAACACCTTGGCGAAAATGACTGAAACCGCGGGCTTTCCGTCGGCGGAACCATATTTCACCAAGCCTGACCCAGAAGAAATTCAGCAAGAGCTGGAAGCCCAGCAGAACCAGCCGGACCCGGAAAAAATGAAGGTTCAGGCGCAAATGCAGATCGAGCAGGCCAAGGCCGACGCCCGGCAGCAGGTCGAGCAAGCCCAGATGCAAGCCGACCTGATGGTGAAGGACGCCGAACGGCGCAAGGATCTGGAAGTCGCAGAACTGAAAGCCCAGGTCGATCTGCTGAAACACAACCAGCAGATGGCTTTGGAGTACGCGAAACACGGGCTTGCGCCTCCGCAGATGGCGCAGATCGGCCTGCCGGGAGCGATCAGTGGGTAAGCCCCGCTCCGTCGCGCCTCCGGTCCCAATGGCGCCCCGCATGGCGTGGGACTGCAAGTCATACGGCGCCCCTGCACAAAGCGCGGACAAGTGCGAGTTCTGCGGGGCTACCGCACCGGCTCAACCGTCTTTCCGGGCAACAGGCGACCGCCCCAGCAATCGGACCCAACCGGTTAGCCCCTCCCGATCCGACTGGGACGACTTGGATTATGCGGGCGCCGCCCTAATTGGAGCAACGGTCTTCGGAGGTTTTGGCGATGACTGAGGCAGCCCGCCCCAGCGGGGCCGCGCAACGCCTGCTGAACGACCCGCTTTTGAACGAAATTCTGGACGAGATGGAGCGCGACGCCTTCGAAACCGGCGTCAACGCAGCCCCGCCCAACGATGAACAGCGGCGCAATTCCATGATGGAAGTGCGCGCGATCCGATCCCTGCGGCAGCAGTTGAAAACCCGCGCGGCGGGCAAAACCAAGCAGCCCAACAGGGTTTCCGTGGCCTAAGCCCCGGACCACCTGCACCAAGCAGAGAACAGGAGACGTTGACCGATGAGCGGCAGCGATTTTGAAGGCGTGGACGATAACGCGGACACCGACGACTTGGTCGAAGATCAGGAAACTGACAACTTCGACGATGAAGACGGCGGCGCGCTCGACTACTCCGATTTCGAAGACGACGGCGGCGAAGATGGTGCCGACGATTTGGAAGGCGCCGAAGATGGTGACGACCCGGACGACCAAGCCCCTGCCGACGATCTGATCGAACTGGACAATGGCGAGACTGTGCCCCTGTCCGAACTGCGTACAGGTTACCTCAAAAACAAGGATTACACGCAGAAAACAACCGAATTGGCCACCGAGCGTGAAGCCCTCGCCACCCAGCGACAGGCTTATGAACAGCGCGGCCAGTTTGTCGAAACGACGCTGTCAAACCTGCTTGGCTTCATGGAAGGCCTGATCCCGCCGGAACCGCCGCTGCACCTCGCGCAGCAAGACCCCGGTGCGTTCCAGTACCAGAAGGCCATGCGCGAAAATGCTATCGCAGAACTGGGCCAGATTACCCAGATGCAGGCCGGTTACGCCGAAGCCCAACAGGGCTACGGCGAAGAAGACAATACCGCCCTGCAGGCTGCCGAAGACGCGAAATTGCTCAAGGCAATGCCGCACCTGTCGGACCCGGCCAAGCGCGAAGCGTTCAATGCCGCCAACAAGAAAACCGCCGTCGAGTTTGGTTTCACCGAAGCCGAAGCCGAAGCCGAAGGCGTTTCGGACCACCGCATTCAATCTCTGGTCCACTACGCGCGGCTGGGTAAGCAGGCAGTTCATAACCGCAACAACGCCAAGCGCCGGGTTCAAAAACCGACCAAAGGCAAGAAGGCGGCAGGCACCCGCACCACTGCGCAGGGCGCCAAGAGCCAGTCAGCGTTGCAGCGCCTCTCTGAAACCGGGTCGATTGAAGACGCCGTGCGCGCAATGTCGACCTAAACGCTACAAGGACGTCAGAAATGGCTGTTAAAGCAAACACTTTCCGCTCGACCGACGCGGTGGGCAACCGCGAAGAACTGTCGAACATCGTTGATATCACGGAACGCCGGGAAACCCCTGTCTATTCCATGATCGGTAACGGCAAGAAGGCGAAGACGACCAACCCTGAATGGGAAATCGACACCCTGGACGCCCCCGGCGACAACGCCCAGGAAGAAGGTTCGGAATACGACTTCGACGCACTGGACCCGGTGGACCGGATGGGTAACCACACCCAGATTTTCCGCAAAACTGGCCGGACGTCCCAAACCCAAGAGGCCGTGGATAACGCCGGGCAGGCTGAAACGCTGAACCGCAAGAAAATCCTGAAAGGGATCGCTCTACGGAAGGACGTGGAATTCTCTCTGGTGGCCGCCCACCCGTCTGTGGGCGGCGCGACCCGCAAATCGGGTTCGCTGTCCACCTGGGCGGAAACCAACGTGTCCCGCGGTGCTGGCGGGGCCAATGGCGGCTACAACTCGTCCACGCGCCTCACCGAAGCCCCCACCAACGGCACCCAGCGGGCCTTCACCAAGCAGACCACCGACGAGGTGCTGCGGCTTGGTTTCGACAGCGGCGCGAACCTGAAACACGCGTTCATGACCTCCTACAACAAAGAGGTGTTCGCGGGCTTCATGACCAACGCCGACGTTGCCCAGCTGCGCATGCCGGTGACCAAGGGCGGCAAGGCCACCCTCTACGGCGACGTCGAGGTGTACCGCGGCCCGAACGGCCTGATCTATGTCCACCCCAATGCCGTCATGAGCACCAACGCCGACACGGCGCGCAACGTGCTGATGCTGGACCCGACCAAGCTGGCGTGGCGCTGGCTGCGGAAGGTCAAGGAAGACAAGGATCTGGCGAAGACCGGTTCGGCCAAGCAGTTCGCGCTTGAGGGTGAAGGCACCCTGGAAGTCTCGAACGAAAAGGCTGTTGGCGTCGTCGCGGATACCTTTGGTCTTAGCGCCACCACCTAAGCCGCCTTCGGCCAATTGATCATGTGAAGCCGGGCGGGCCGCACCGCCCGGCTTTCTGTTCTGAAACGAGGTAAGACATGACCAAACGCAGCCAGCGCCAGTCCGGCGCCGCCCCCGCGCAATCGACCGCTACAGAACTGCAGACAGCGGCCACCAAACCCACCGCAGCCGAACAGCAGGCTGCCGCGGCGGCCCCCGCGAATTCGGCCGATACGAAAGCGCCGGAGGCGACCACCGCCGCGCCCACACCCGCTCCTGCTCCTGCTCCTGCTCCGAAACCGAAACCCGCCGCCGCCGAAAACCAGAAAATCGAAATGCTGCTGCACAAAGACGCCTGGGACGACGACGGTATCCGGCACAAAAAGGGCACCGTTGTTCCGCTGTCGGCCAAGCTGGCCCGGGAACTGAACCGCTCCGGCAAGGCAGAGCGTTTCGACCCGCTGCTGCAGGACGGCGGCCTGTAATGCCGCTTAACCCGGACGAACTGGTCGAAGGGCAGTGGCAGCTGTTCAACTTCGACGCCGCCACGCACACTGCAACCTATGTCATGGTGGACGGGGATCAGTACCACGTCAAAACCGAACGGGACGTCGACGGTGTGCTGGAAGTGAACAAGCAGTGCCGTTCGGCCAACGATCCGGGCTGGAAAGGCGACGTCCATTTGGTCGCCGCTGTCCCCGACCACCTGTTTTACGACAGCGCGGTCGGGGAAGCCGCTGCCGTTCACGACCACAAGTTCGTTCTGAACTGGCTCAATGACGGCGACAACCATGCGTTCCGCCTGAAAGAAGGTGTGCTGTGATCGCGGACTATCCCGAACTGATCGCGGAAGTTTCCCACCGGTCCGGCGTGTCTGGTGTGGTGAACCGCGCGAAAATGTATGTCGGCATGGCAGAACGCGCATTGTCCAAGCGGCTCCGGGTTGCAGACATGGAGACGGCGGCGACCCTGACGACGGACGCCCAGGGCCGGGCCGCACTGCCGGCCGATTTCGAAGCCGTCCGCATGATCACGGTCCCGCCCGGGGTAGAACTGGCCGCCCGCCCTATCGCTTCTGTGCAATCGAAGTACGCAGGGCGGCCCGGTTACGCGATCCAGGCGCGGGAACTGCTTTCCACGGTGAAAGAGACAGACCACGAACTGGCCTATTACGCAGCCCTGCCTTCGCTCGAAGCGGACAACACCAATTGGCTGCTGGAAAAAGAGTCCGAAATCTACCTGCAGGCTGTCTTGTTCCAGGTCTACGCGGGCGAAAACGAGTTGGAGCGGGCACAGGCCACCGCAGGGTATCTTGGGGCCTTGATCGACGCCCTGGCCGACGCTGACCTTATCCAGCGCCATGCCCATACCCGCATCACGTACCCGGCGGCCCCGCAATGACAGTTGAAACCGTACTGCAAGGTGTCCTGATGGAAATCGGGCTGGACCTTCCCGACGCGCAGATTGGCGGGGACAGCTTCGAAATGCGGCAGCTGCGCGGGATGATGAACGCCGCGGGCGTCGATATCGCCAGCCGCGCCGAATGGTCCCGCCTGTACACGGACTGGACAATCGGCGGGGGCGTAAGCTCTGTTGCGCTGCCTGACGACTTCCACCAGATGGCGGAACAGGGCGCTGTGCGGATCGACAAGGCCGGGTTCCGCCCAGTGCGGGCGGTAGTTGCCCCGGAGCAGTGGGATTTCCTGACCCGCCGCCCGTCGACCCAGCCGTATTACCATCTGCGCAGCGGCCAGCTGCACTTCGCCCCTGCGCTGCCCTCCGAAGGCGCCCTGGTGCGCTACGTCTCCACCAATTGGGTAGATGGCGGGGATCACATCACGCAGAACGGCGACAGTTTGCTGATCCCGGAACGGCTCGTCGAAAAGGGCGCGATTTGGCGCTGGAAACGGCAAAAGGGCCAGCCCTACGACGACAATCTGGCAGAGTTCGAAGCCGACTTGATCGCCGAAATCAAAGCGGACCGGGGCGAGGCATGATCCGCATCAACCCTTCCCGCGTGCGGCCCCAAAAACGGTTGCAGACGCCCAGTGATAAAACCCCGGCGATGCTGACCGAAACCTATATCGCCCCTGTCGGCGGGTGGGTTTCCAACCAGCCTTTGGCCGCACAGGGGGCACATACCGCTGTCGTGCTGGAAAACTTCTGGCCCACGGCCACCGGCATCGAACCGCGGGGCGGATCCAAGCTTCGCTGCTCTATCGCAGGTCCGGTTCGTTCTCTCTTTGAGTACCGCGCGGGGTTCGCCGACACCTACTTCGCCGCGGACGATACCGCCATCTACGAGTTCTCCAGTGCAACACTGGACGGCACCGCGCTGTCCGCATCCGTCAGCGGGCAATCGTCGGGGGACTATTCCACGCTGGAAATGCAGACGGACGGCGGGTCGTTTCTGTCGGTGGTGAATGGCCGGGATTTGCTGCAGATCTACGACGGCAGCACATGGCAGCAGGTAACCGGGGCTTCGACCCCCTTCGCCATCACAGGCATTGATACCGACCGGATTTCCCACATTTGGGCGTACCGCAACCGGCAATTCATGGTCGAAGGCGGCACCATGCACGCTTGGTATCTGGGGGTGAACAGCGTTGCCGGAGCCGCGGCCAAACTC